>JAEZUR010000122.1 GCA_023420935.1 Bacillota bacterium
CTCTCACTGCAAAAGCTTCGGTATGGAGATATATTTGAGGATGAATATATTCTTGACGATAGTACACTTGATTACATGATACCTAAGCTGATTCTTCAACCACTTGTAGAAAACTGTATCTACCATGGAGTGCGTCTCAAGGGAGAAAAGTGTGTTATTCGCATCACTACCTGCATGGAAGAGGGCGGTTTGCATATAATTGTGTACGATTCAGGAGTTGGCATGAGTTCTGAGCAGATAATGAACGTGCTGGAAGCACGCGAAAAGCATGATATTAAGGAACTGTCAGGCTTCGGTCTACGCGGCACCATCAATCGAATACGTTATTACTATGACTGCGACAACGTAGTACAGATATCCAGTGAGCTTGGTGAGTATACACAAATTGAGATATACATTCCCAAGATGAGAAAAACTAAAGTAGAGGGGGAAGAATGATGTACCGAGTTATGATCATAGACGACGAGATGTCTGCTCGTAGGCTACTACAGGCATCCATAGATTGGCAATTACTTGATATGGAATTGGTAGGCGAGGCGGCCAGTGGTATAGAAGCGATTAATATCATTGATGAGTTGCGGCCAGACATTGTTTTTGTTGACATTTCCATGCCTTTTATGAATGGGATTGAATTCATAGAGGTTGCAACGAAGCGATATACAGACTTGATGATTATCGTTTTGACAGGATTTGATGATTTTGAGTATGCACGTCAGTGTGTTCGACTGCCGGTGGTAGAGTATATGCTTAAACCGATTGTACGGCAAGAGGTGACCGAGGTGTTAATCAAGATAAAGAAAAAACTAGATAAACAAAATTCTCGTACACAGGAGATTGGACATGAAATTACTCCGTCTGATATCGAGAAGATAATGCAGTATTTACGCGATAATTTTACCAATTCTAACATCAACCTAACCTCTGTGGCCCAGCATTTTGGATTTAATTCGAGTTATCTTAGCCGGAAATTCAAGCAGGAAACTGGAAAGAGCTTTGTCGAGTTCTTGATCAAGTGTCGGATGGAACGGGCAATTGTGCTAGCAGGAACAAGTAAGAAGATGTTCTGTACTGCCAATGATGTCGGCATCCCTGACCCGAACTACTTTGGACGCTGCTTCAAAAAATATACAGGAAGTAGCTATTCGGATTATATCAGTTCACATACCTCGCGGTAATCTTTTTTGTATTACGTATGGGGGATTAATTTTGTATAACGGAGGAATAGTATGGTTAAGCAAGCTGATGAATATGATATACCAATTATTGAAGAAATATTATTAGATGCGGTAAACTGGATGTCAAATAATGGACTGAAAAACCAATGGAATGAGTTAAATGTAAAATGGTTCAATCTATCAAAGTCCTATACAATAGAAAACTTTTATATTTCATATCAACATGGATTACCAACTGCTTGCATGGCTTTAACTGATTACGACCCAACTTATTGGCCTAACATTCCAAAAGGCGAATCTTTATATTTGCATAAGCTTGCTGTTAAACGTATATTTGCTGGTAAAGGATTTTCAAAAGAATTAATTGATTTTGCAAAAAATTTAGCACTTAGTTATTCAATTAACACAATTCGTCTTAATTGTAATCAGCATCGAAATAAATTAAGATCAGTTTATGAAAATGAATGCTTTATATGTGTAGAAGAAAAGCAATTTCTTGAAAAACATGATACTGCATTATATGTTTGTAATGTTAAGGACACTAACCGTGGAATAAAAATGTAATAGGGAATTATGATGTTCTTATTGACAAAGTAGAACTCTACCTATATACTACTAAGTAGAATTCAACTTAATTAAATGAGGTGAAAAAATGGATGGCTATGACTATTATATTCGTTCTATTGCTTTTGGAATGCGTTATGCCAACGACCAAAATCTAACTACTTACGGCATCACTAATCAACAAGCTAGGTTGCTAGGTGATATCTACGACAGGATAGAGAGTGGAAAAGAAGTCAGCCGCAAAGCACTCTCAAAAGCGATAGGAATAAGCGGCCCGTCTGTTACCAGTTTACTTAACGGCCTTGAAAAAAACGATTTTATATTACGGCAGCAAGGTGATGAAGATGGACGTACCATGCAGATAAAAATTACTGCAAAGGCAATGAAACTAATTAACGAAATGGAAAATGTTTTTGTTGAAACGGAGCAAAAGCTATTGCACGGTTTTACGGACGAACAGAAGAAAGCCTTTTTAGAGTTGCTAAAAAAAGCCTGTGAAAACATAGGTATAAGCAACTGCGTGTAACAGCGCTTTCTTTCATTTAAATAGGTAGAATTCTACATAAATAAAGGAGATGTTTAAAATGAACAACAACACAAATAATGCAATGTATTATCTTGAAAAAGCCCCAGTATCCAAATCAATTCTTCACATGGCAATTCCAATGATATTAGGTATGGTCGTTAACATGATTTACAATATTACAGATGCCTATTTTATAGGCTTGCTAAAAAACACCTCATCATTAGCAGCTATTACGCTGGCTTTACCATTTACTACCATACTAATGGCTCTAGGTGAACTATTTGGTACTGGTGGCAGTACCTACATTTCACGTCTACTTGGTGAAAAAAACATAGACGGCGTAAAAAAAGCATCCGCAGTAAACTTTTATCTGTCATTTTTGACAGGGGCGCTGTTTGCAATTATTGTCCTGCCATTTTTGAATCCCATTCTGAATGTTTTGGGGGCAACCGGAGAAGCCTTTACTCCTACACTAGATTATATACTACCTTTTGTGGTTGGCGCACCATTCATGGTAGCTAATTTTACACTTGGGCAAACTGTTCGAGGTGAGGGAGCCGCAAAAGAATCCATGATTGGAATGATTATAAGCGTAGTAGTCAACATCATTCTTGACCCTATTTTCATTTTCCCACTTGGTATGGGCGTAATGGGGGCTGCAATTGCTACAGTAATTGGAAATGTCTGTGCAGTTATGTACTATGTCTTGTACTTACATAGAAAAAGTTCTGTGCAAAGCATAAGAATAAAGGACTTTAGACCAACAGGAAATATTATGGGTAATATTTTCAAGATTGGGATATCTGCATTTCTTTTATCCTGTTTTTTGATTATCTCAAGCCTTTTATTCAACAACTATGCCATGATGTATGGAGATTATGTGGTAGCGTCATTTGGAGTAGCAAATCGTTTGTGCCAGATTTCGGACTTTATCGGTATGGGGCTGTATATGGGAGTGGTTCCGCTCATCGCTTTTTCCTACGCGGCAGGCAATACTGAACGGCTTGGTAAGGTGCTCAAAACAACCACTATATATCTTGTAGGAATTGTTACAGGAATTGCTGTTATCTTGTTTGTATTGCGCGCACAAGTAATAGGATTGTTTAGCTCTGACCCGAATGTAATTGCGGTGGGCAAGGAAATCTTGACTGCACTGCTGGCATCCACTTTGTTTGCTGGACTTTCGGGACTGTTCACAAGTATGTTTCAAGCTTTTGGAAAAGGAATACAATCCAATATCATGTCTGTCGCAAGGGGGATTGCCCTGATTCCAATTATTATTGCTGGAAACGCTCTGTTTGGGCTGGATGGCGTTATCTGGGCGATGACTGCATCTGAGTTTTGTGCATGTGTGATAGGTTTGTGTCTGTGGCTTTTATGTAAACGCAAGATTATGGAAACGCCAATGGAAGAGCGCATAGAGTTTGATCCTGATGTTGTGTAGACAAAATCAAAGAAATATCTATGCCAGGTGGTTACACCTTGGCTTACAAAAGACTGGCTAGAGCTGGTCTTTTTTTGTTCGCCCAGAATGGACGAACTCTTACGGTTGTAAGTCCCGAGTGTGCCCTTGTAGTCTTTAAACAATTTAATATCAAGAGCTATGAAAGCTCCAAAGTCAGTTCTTTTATAATCAGCTCTTTTATAATCAAGAGACTTAGACTTATTACTAATGTTTGATAATGTTTCTTGTGATCATTTAAATCGATGAGTTAATTAATAAAACTAATAATATAAATATTTAAAGTACTACTTTAATTATTAATTGACAATGCATGATTTTCTTGATAAAATTAATAATTATTAATCAATAAAAGTAGGAGGGATTACAAATGGAAGAAAAAATTAATAAGGTGAAAAAAAGAATTAAAGGTGATCGAATATTTATAAGCATTATACTATTTGTAATGATATGTATTGCGACTTACACAACATATGAAATTGTAAAATTTTCATTTATGAGCTCAGAGTCTTTTGCGGTAAAAGTGGTTGATAAAGGAAGTCTAAAAGGGTTATATTGTTTATTGATTGACGGGCAAAACTGGGATACTGTTGATTATAATGAGTATTTGGCAAGCGTGGATGAGAATGGTAATATAAATATTAAAATGTGTGTTATTATACAGGAAATAGGTACACTCATCAAAACTATTATTATGGCTATCATTTTTTGTTTCGCTTATCTCATATTAGTTAATATATATGAGCCATTTTCCCCAAAAAATATATATCGATTACGAATTATAGCAGTATTAACTATGCTTCTAGCTCTATTGCCAGAATCTGTAATGATTATTGTTAAATTAGTAGTCTTTTATAATGTAAATATAAGTATTTCTCAAATAAATTTCTTTGTGCTTATGACTGGGGTATTGTTAGGAGTTATATCTGAAATATTTAATTATGGTCATGAACTTCAGGAAGAGATTGAACAAATCGCGTAGGAGGAAGAATATGTCTATTATTGTTAGACTCGACAGAATTATGGCAGATAGAAAAATATCACTGAATGAGCTGGCAGAAAAAGTTCAGATGACGAATGTAAATCTTTCAAATTTAAAAAATGATAAAATGAAAGGTGTTAGATTTGAAACAATGAATGCTATTTGTAAAGCTTTAAATTGCCAGCCAGGTGACCTTTTTGAATATGTGGAAGATAAATGCATTATTAAAGAGGAGGAGAAGGAGAATGGAAGAATTTAATATTGGTGGGGTAATATCATTTGGAGATTATAACTGGCGCATTCTAAACATAAAAAATAATGCAGCTTTAATTATAACCGAGTATATAATTGAACAGCGTCCTTACCATGACGCTTATAAAGATATAACATGGGCTGACTGCTCATTAAGAAATTATCTGAACAGTGAATTTTATGATAAATTTAATGTGGCTGATAAATCAAGAATAATTCCGGTAATAAATAAAAATCCTGATAATCAGTGGTATGGTACAAATGGCGGAGTAGATACGAAGGACAGCATATTTATATTAGGCATTGAGGAAGCTGTGTGCCAATATTTTGGAGATAGTAGTTCAAAATTGCATAACCCAGGAAAAAATCAAAGATATTGGTTTGAAAGAAAAGATGAAAATAACAGTAAGCGAATAACAAGACTCGAGGATAATAAGGAGCAAATTTGGTGGTGGTGGCTTCGGTCTCCTGGCCGTGTCAATGTAAAAGCCGTGTACATTCATGGTGATGGTAATATAGGTATCCAAGGCAACAATATATTAAAAGGTAACATCAGTGATGGAAAATGTACAGGCGGAGTTCGTCCTGCTTTATGGATAGGGTTGGAATAAAATTAGCTAAATAATATTGATTGCTATGTGATTCCAAACATTATGATTGGCTTAAAATAAAAAATTGGAGGTGATATAATGGTGAATAGAATTAAGAAAAAGACAAAGATAAGAAGCGTAATATTAAAAACAATGATATTGATATTTATTATAGCTGTTGTGGCATTACTCTTATTCTGGAATAGATATCTGAATAAAAACAATCTGCTGGGGAAATTTACAACAACACAAGAGCAAGAAGTATATTTATTGGGTACGTTTCATCAAGATCATTTTAATAAATGGTTACACTATTCTATGGAAGATATTTTAAGTGTGGTTGAGAATGTAAAACCAGATGTTGTTTTTATTGAAGCGAGGGAAAAATATTTCATGGATTATGGAGTGGTGGATGGGCCAATCGATATGGGTGTTGTGTATAGTTACTGTATAGATAACGATATTCCAGTTAATATGATAGATTGGTGGGTTGTGGATAACAATTTTAAATCAAATACAACAAATGATAAACGTGACGATATGATCTTTGAAAATATTGAAAACAAGTTAATCACAACAAAAGCCAATACAAAAGTTATGGTCGTATGCGGTGCAGGACACTTTTATGAACAAACGAAGCGCTTTCTGAATAATGGTTTTAAAAAGCAGAAACTTAAAAATAAGTCTACCTACTTTGACAGACCAGGTATAGAATTCGAATATCCCTTAAGTTTAGAGGATGTATGGGAGAAACGTGCTTATTTTTACGCTTATACATACCCGAAAGTTATTGAGCAAGATCAGACTTTAGATGATGATATTAAGGCAGAATTTACTGAAGGTAATCATGATGCATTTTATAGTCAGCAGCTAAAATTTAATGAGTATTTCTCTAAAAATGTTCTGTATAAGTAAACTTTAAAGTAAACTTTTAATTAAACTAATTCTCCTTCTATTGGTCAGAGAAGTATACTTATGAAAGATATTGTAATCCTGCCAGTAACGGAGAAGATGAGCTGGTGCTTGACTGGTTTATGCCATGTATAAAAGAGTAATATACTAATTTAAAAGGAGAAAAAGGATGAACTATGATAAACTGTTTCAAAACTTTCCAATACTGGAAGACGATACTATTTTAATGAAGCAAATTGAGAAACAAGACTTGAACGATTATGTAGAAATAAATATGAATGAGGTGCTTTATCGTTTTAAACCTGGTGAGCCTAGAAAAACAGTTGCTGCTGTTGAAAATATTATTGGGCATCATGAAAGAGATTTTTATAAAAAGATTATTATCAATCTAGGGATATATTTAAAGAAAGAAAATAATAAAATGGTTGGAGTGGCTGAACTATTTGATTTTGATAATAAGGTAAATGCAGCAACAATTGGATATACATTGAATGAAAATTATTGGGGAAAAGGGATAGCAACGAAGGCAACAGCATTGATGTTAAAATATCTTTTTCATGAAATAGAAGTAAATCGGGTTCAAGCTTTTGTAATGCCTCAGAATGATAAGTCTAAACAGGTTCTTTTACGCAACAAATTTATAAAAGAAGGTACAATAAGAGAAGGAAACTACTGGAAAGGTAGAGGCATCGTGGATTTGGAATTATATTCGATACTGAAATGTGAATACTCATATGAGTAGATTTAAGTAAGCAACACGTTATAGAAAGAGTTTTTATTACTCTTAATAGAATAGAACCTTTATACACCATAATGATGTAAAGGGTTCTATTTTTGATGGCATTTTATATTTGTAAATATTAGTTATTGAAATGGAAAAAAATGACGATATAATAATCGGTTTGATTTCGACAAATTGTTATAAAACGCAAGGGAGAGATAAAAATGTCGCAGCAAATATCTAGTGAAAAGATAGTATATACGGATCATAGTAACATAAATTCGAGGGATAAAGAATGATTTATTATAGTAATGAAAATTTGGTAGTACGTTCTATGTTAAGAACTGATATAGAAGCATTATTTAAAGGTTTTGCGGAACAAGGATGGAGTAAACCACAAGAACAATTTAGTGAATACTATAGCCAGCAGGAAAATCATGAAAAGTTAGTGGTAGTAGCTGAATGGAATGGTCATGTTGCTGGTTATGTTACCTTGCTTCCAACTACAGAAATAGGACCCTTTACACATCAAAACATACCTGAAATAGTAGATTTTAATGTATTAATAAAATATCAAAACAAAGGGATAGGCAATAAAATAATGGACATAACAGAAAACCTAGCCAAAGCCAAAAGCAATACGGTGTCTTTATGTGTAGGTTTACATGGAGGTTATGGCTCCGCTCAAAGAATGTATGTTAAGAGAGGATATATTCCTGATGGAACGGGAGTCTGGTATAATGGTAAGCAATTAGAACCCAATGCTCAATGTGTAAATGATGATGACTTGAATTTATATTTCCTGAAGTCGTTGAAAGGATAACTGTGTCTCAGGAGTAGCTTACAATGGGGGGATTGTAATGAATATATTAGTGGCAGAAGATGAAAAAGATATTTTGAATTTAATAATGGAACAGCTTAAGTTGGAAGGATATACAGTATTCCTTGCAGATAATGGTCTTGAAGCATGGAAGATATTCACGAAGGAATCGATAGATTTAGCAATATTAGATGTAATGATGCCAGGAATCGATGGGCTCACTCTTCTTAAGAAAATACGCGAAAAAAGTGAAATACCAGTTATTTTCGTTACAGCTCGAGGTGAGGAAATTGATAAAGTATCTGGTTTGTTATTAGGTGCAGATGATTATATTGTGAAACCTTTTAGTCTCTCAGAGCTTAGTGCGAGAGTATCAGTTCAGATTAGACATTTAGAAAAACATGCAAAGGAAAGAAAAGATACAATATTAATATGTGGTGATTTGTGTTTAGATAAGCAGAAAGGAATGTTAATAAAAAGAGGGAAGGAAATTGAATTAAATGCAAAGGAATACCTATTATTAGTTTATCTTATGGAAAATCAAGGACTTATTATAACGAAAAAACAGATGTATCAAGCTGTATGGAAAGAGGAATATGTTTATGATGACAATACTATTATGGTTCATTTATCGCATATAAGAAATAAAATTGAGGACAATCCCAAAGAGCCTAATTATTTGATCACTTTTCGTGGTGTAGGTTACAAACTGACCTATTCAAAGTAGAGATAATTTATGAAAGGCTCCGTAACGAGCGAGGGAGAATAGAATGAATAAAAAAGAAATGAACATTTCTAAGGTTTTATGGAAAAATTATATCATTATGGTTATAGTATCTTCCGTGTTAATCATTGTTCCATTTTTTTTAATGGTTATAGCAACCGAGTATATGAGAGAAAATGTAGTTGCATTTAAATATACTGCGGAATCTATCATGAGTAATAAAATAGAGAACATTAAGGTAGAAGAGGTAGTGAGCCATCATGGTGGAGTTCAAGTTATAACGAAGGAATTAGATGTAATTCACTTAGGTGGTCTAAATACGATACCAACCAGTAAGTTAACCTTTTCCGAATGGACTGATTTTCTTATTAAAAGTGAATCCTATCAATACGATAATTATACATATTCCATAACCTATAATGAGAAAGAAGAGTTTTGGTTAGTAGTGGAGTTTCCGGTTTCTTTCACATTTCAGATATATTTTAATTATAGTACAGATTCTGTTGACTATGATCGTTTGGCTTGGTTGGTATATGGT
>JAEZUR010000015.1 GCA_023420935.1 Bacillota bacterium
TAAAACAGGTAACAGCGTAGAACTAAAGACTCGCCCAATATGGCATTCCATAAAGGCGAGTAGACATCTTAAGATTTTGCTTGCAGAAGATGATCTTATTAATCAAAAGGTTATATTAAAAATCTTACAAGAAAGAGGTTATCAAGTAGACCTGGTAGATACTGGTTTGGAGGCACTTAAGCTATTTGAACCAGGAAAATACGATGTTATATTAATGGATATACAGATGCCAGAAATGAATGGGTTAGATGCTACACAAAAAATCAGAGAAAAGGAGAGAGATGGAACTCGTACACCAATTATTGCTTTAACTGCCTATGCATTAAAAGGAGATCGAGAACGATTCCTTGCATTAGGAATGGATGGTTACATTTCTAAACCCATCGATATTAATAATTTGTTTTACACCATTGAGCAGATTACTACTATTCCCAATGAGTTCTTAACGGTATTACCAGATAGCATTATTTTAACCGAAGCGGGAGAAGTTCAATTTGCGAATAAGAATTCAGAACAATTCAACGTTAAAGTATCAGAAATAATGAAAAAAATTTCTGAAAGTATCAATTTATTGGAGTCTGCAATGGAATACGATAATTTAATGCTAATTGAGGAAGTTGCCCATGAAATTAAGATTCAATCAATTGAAATAGAATCAATTGAAATGAAAGATATCGCTTTTAAAATAGAGCTTTCCGCCAGACGAGGAAATTTGGACGAAGCACTGAAAAACATTAAAAGTATAAAATCAGAATTTCAATTATTACTAAATAAGTTTAATGTTTTAAAGGAGGAACTATAAATGAGAATATTAATTGCTGAAGATGATTTGACAAGCAGAAAGTTTCTATTTAAATTTTTAAGTCGTTATGGCGAGTGTGACTTAGTTGTTGACGGATTAGAAGCACTGGATGCATGTTTGTTAGCAATCAAGGAGGATAAGATGTATGATCTTATCTGTCTTGACATTATGATGCCAAAGGTTGATGGAGTAAAGGTATTAAAGTCCATTCGGGATTTAGAACTTCAGAAAGGTATTGTACCAGAAAAACGCTCAAAAATAATCATGACCACAGCATTGGCTGAAACACAGTTGGTTCAGAATGCATTTGATATTGGTTGTGATGCATATGCAGCTAAGCCAATTGATACAGTGAAATTAGTAGAAGTTCTAAATAAGTTTGGCTTAATTGAAGAGAAACCATAAAGGGAAGGAGATATTTTCATATGTCGGAAAGAGAAGAAATTGAATTAATCGAGCAGGAAGAAGATACTCAAAAAGGCAGATTTCTTACGTTCCAAATCGGAAATGAAATCTATGGCATTGAAATCAAATGTGTTACAGAGATTATAGGTATCCAGCCTATCACCGAAGTACCAGAACTTCCAGATTATATAAAAGGTATCATCAATCTGAGGGGAAAAATAATACCAGTCATGGATGTTAGGCTACGTTTTAAGAAGCAAAGTGTAGAATATAACGACAGGACATGTGTTGTTGTAATTGATATTGGAAATATTTCAATTGGTTTGATTGTTGATCATGTTTCAGAAGTTCTTTCCATACCAGAAGAAGAAATAGTTGCGCCACCAGATGTAAAAAATGGAGGTAATAAGTATATTAAAGGCATTGGTAAAGTTGGAAATGAGGTCAAACTATTACTTGATTGTGATAAGTTACTTAATGAGCAGGAAATAGATAATCTAACAAACATATGAAAATGGAGGATGGGAATATGAAGTGGTATTATAATATGAAAATTGGTGCAAAGTTGATTATTGGTTTTGTGTTAGTTGCGATGATTGCTGGCGTAGTTGGTGTAGTTGGAGTGGTCAACTTAAGTAATACGGATAAAAAGTATAATGAATTGTATGATGATTTTGGTATTGCACTAGGTGATATTGCGGATGCTTCCATAGCTTACCATCAAGTTCGTGTTAATTTGCGCGATTTAGTAATCGTAGATGACAGCGTAAAACAAGAAAAGTATGTAGAAAATATTAGAAAGCAAAATGAAATAATGCAAGAAGCATTGACTAAATTTGAATCTTCTTTACAAACAGAAGAAGGTAAAAAAATATATGATGATCTTAAAACTGCTTTAGCTAATTATAAGCCGCTGGAAGAGGAAATCGTAAACCTTGCTATTGCTGATAAAAAAGAGGAAGCGACTGTTATTATAAAAGCTGATAGTAGTGCAGTAATTGTTGGTGATGTTGTTAATAACATAAATGCGCTGTTTCAATTAAAAGATGAGACTGGAATAAAATTATCTGAGCAGTATACAAAAGAAGGGAATAATACAATTGTAACAATGATTGGTATTGTTATTTTTGCAATCATTCTGGCAGTTATATTAGGAATTTTTATCTCACGTATTATTAGTAAGCCAGTTGTTAAGTTAGTCAAAATAGCAGAAAAAGTAGCCGAAGGTGATCTAAATGTTGATATAAACTACGTATCTAAGGATGAAATAGGTAATCTAGCTGCGTCTTTTAGAAAAATGACAGATAATTTAAATGAAGTTATGACGAATATCAGTACCGCAGCAGAACAAGTATCAGCAGGATCCACACAGCTATCTGATTCTAGTATGGCATTATCTCAAGGAGCAACTGAACAAGCCAGTTCCATTGAGGAATTATCTGCTTCTATTGAAGAAATTGCATCACAAACAAAAATTAATGCAGATAATGCAAAAGAAGCTAATTTGATTACAGAAACGGCTAAGATGAGTGCAATTGATGGAAATAATCAAATGAGAGAAATGCTGAAAGCCATGGAAGAAATTAATGATGCATCCATTAGCATCTCCAAGATTATTAAAGTGATAGATGATATTGCATTCCAGACTAATATTTTAGCACTAAATGCTGCTGTTGAGGCTGCTAGAGCAGGTCAACATGGTAAAGGGTTTGCAGTGGTCGCAGAAGAAGTAAGAAATCTTGCAGCTCGTTCGGCCAATGCGGCGAAAGAAACAACTGCAATGATTGAAGGATCCGTTAAGAAAGCAGAAGGTGGTACAAAAATAGCCAATGAGACTGCAGATGCGTTAAATAAGATAGTGGAAGGGATTGCAAATGTTGCAGATCTAATTGGTAACATAGCAATAGCATCCAATGAACAAGCATCTGGCATTTCACAGATTAATCAAGGCATACTGCAAGTATCAACCGTTGTTCAAACAAACTCTGCAACATCAGAAGAAAGTGCTGCAGCGAGTGAAGAGTTAGCA
>JAEZUR010000028.1 GCA_023420935.1 Bacillota bacterium
GCAGACAGGAGGGAGCATTATGCAATCAGACGCATTCACCTTATATAAATTGATTATTTTATATATACTTGATAAAGTTGATTTTCCCCTAACCAATGCACAGGTTTCAAGTTTTATATTGGAAAAGGAATACACCAATTATTTTAGTATTCAACAAGCTGTTTCTGAGTTAATCAACTCAGAATTGATTACTTGTGAAACCATCCGTAACAGTTCTTATTACCGACTCACTTCAGCTGGTAGAGAAACGTTGGAGTTTTTCAATCATGATATTTCAGATGCCATTAAAAATGATATCTTACAGTATTTAAAAGAAAACAAATATGAATTAAGAGAAGAAGTATCAACCATTGCTGATTACCATGAAGAGAAAAAAGATGAGTTCATTGCAAGATGCATGGTAAGGGAACGTGGAAGTATTATTGTGGATGTTAGCCTAAATGTCCCAACGGAAGAAGAAGCATCTAGAATCTGTAATAGTTGGCGTGAAAAAAGCCAAGAAGTTTATGCATATCTTATGAAAACATTAATGAGCGGCAATTAATTGCCGCTCATATTTTCTTGCTCGTAATCCTCTAATGATTGCTCTATATACTCCCATATTTCTTCTAACCCTTCTTTGTTAAGAGCAGAAAATGGGATAATTGGTGTACCTTCCACACAATCTAGAGTTTTACGAATTATATTAATATGTTTTTGTCTTTGTCCCTTACTTATCTTGTCTGATTTAGTTGCTATAATAATAGGGTTAAAACCATAATGAGCAATCCAATCATACATATTCTTATCATTTTGGGATGGCTCATGTCTAATATCAATTAATAAAAATAAGATACGCAGTGCCTCTGATTTCTTCAGATAATTTTCAATCATCTTTCCCCATTTTTCTTTTGTTTCTATGGTTACTTTCGCATATCCATAACCTGGCAAATCAACGAAATAAAATGCTTCGTTTATATTATAGAAATTAATTGTCTGCGTCTTACCAGGCTTTTGTGAAGTTCTTGCATATGACTTACGGTTCATTAAAGCATTAATCAAAGAGGATTTCCCAACATTAGATTTCCCCGCAAAAGCTATCTCCATTTTATCATTCTTTGGTAACACACTGGTAATTCCGCAAACTGTTTCTAAATTTACACTTTTTATGTGCATATTATTACTCCTTTCCAATTGTTTCAACAAGGGCATGTTTTATAACAGCTTCCATTGTATCCACATATTGAATGGTAATTCCATCAAGAATTTCTTTCTCTATTTCAATAATATCTTTTTCATTCTTTTTAGGAACTAACACAAGTGATATTTTAGCAGCTTTTGCTGCTAGAATTTTTTCTTTTAGTCCACCAATTGGTAGAACTCTTCCTCGTAACGTGATTTCTCCTGTCATAGCTACATCAGCTCTTACTTTTATCTTCGTTACAGCTGAGATAATTGCTGTCGCCATGGTAATTCCAGCAGATGGACCATCTTTAGGAACTGCACCTTCTGGTATATGGATATGTATATCATTCTTGTCAAAAAAATCTTCTGGTATATGATAGGTCTTACTCATTGATCGAATATAACTAATCCCTGTCCTTGCGGATTCTTTCATAACATCTCCAAGTTGACCAGTTAATTCAATTTTACCTTTTCCAGGCATAACGTTTACTTCAATCTGTAAAGTATCACCACCTACACTTGTCCATGCTAATCCTCTAACGATACCTATATCTGGTTCTTCATTAGCTAAGTCCAGAGAATATCTCTCTTTTCCCAAATACTTTTCCATATTCTTTTCTGTTATCTTTATCTTTACTTTCTTATCTTCAATGATTTCCCTTGCACACTTCCTACAGATTTCTCCAATCTTTCTTTCTAAATTACGAACACCAGCTTCTCGTGTGTATCCAGTGATGATTTTATCAAGAGTCTTATCTGATATAGAAATCTGTTCTTCTTTTAAACCGTGTTTTTTCAACTGTTTTTGAACAAGATGTTCTTTGGCAATATGAATTTTCTCATTTTCAGTATAACTTGATACTTCAATCAGTTCCATACGATCTAGTAAAGGTTTTGGGATAGTTTGAGTGCTATTGGCTGTAGCAATAAATAATACCTCTGATAAATCAATTGGAATCTCTACATAATGATCCACAAATTTATTATTTTGTTCAGAATCTAGTACTTCTAATAGTGCGGATGAAGTATCTCCTTTATAATCACTACTTACTTTATCAATTTCATCTAGTAACATCAAAGGATTTTTAACACCTGCACTTTTTAAGCCTGATGCAATGCGTCCTGGCATAGCCCCAACATAGGTTCTGCGATGCCCGCGAATTTCCGCCTCATCTCGTACTCCCCCTAAACTCAGACGGATATATTCTTTATTCAATGCTCTTGCAACAGAACGTGCGATAGAAGTCTTACCAGTTCCAGGAGGTCCTACTAAACAGATAATAGGGCTATCACCTTTACTGGTTAGGGAACGAACTGCCAAGAATTCTAGAATTCGATCTTTTACTTTTTTTAATCCATAGTGATCTTCATCTAAAATTTTCTCAGCATGTTTAATATCATTATTATCCTTGCTTATCTTGTTCCATGGTAGTGCTAATAATGTTTCTATATATCCTCTTACTACAGCACTTTCTGATGAATTAGAAGAAACATTTTTAAAACGTTCAATTTCAGTTTTAATCCGATCTTTCGTTTCTTTTGAAGCTTTTAATTTTTCAACTGCTTTCGTAAATGTATCTATATCATTCTCAGCAGTACCTTCTCCTAATTCTTCTTTTATTACTTTTAATTGTTCTCGAAGTAAATATTCTTTTTGATTCTTATCTACTTTTTCTTTTACTTTTGCCTGGAATTCTTTTTTTATTCGAGCGATTTCCATTTCTTCTGTTAAAATTATAGAAACCTTTTCATAGCGCTCTTTGATTTTAAGAGCACCTAGTATACTTTGCTTTTCTTCCAGATTTAGTGAAATATTGATGGCAATCTCATCCACTAATTTTTCCACATTTTCAATATCCATCATTTGTTTTAATGCAGCTTTACCCATGTTATTATGTTCAATAGAATATCGTTCTAATAATTCTTTTAGATTACGGAGCATGGCTGTTTTTTCCACTGGAGTAACATTGTTTAAGCTATTATCTTCCATGGTGATCACTTCACCATATAATCTAGGTTCGCTTTCAACAACATCCTGTAACACAGCTCTAGTAATTCCTGAAATCATAACTCTAATTACATTGCCAGGAAGGCGTATCAATTGTTTTACCATTGCAATTGTCCCAACTTCATACAGATCTTCTTGCTTTGGCATATCATTTTCTTCATCTAACTGTGTCACAACAAAAACCATCTGATCTTCTAACATGGCATCTTCAATTGCTGCAATTGTAATCGGTCTATTTATGTCAAAATGAATCAGTGATCCCGGAAGTACTGTCATTCCCTTTAATGCTACAATGGGCATTCTTCTGCTATTCTCATTCATTTGTAATTCCTCCTAAGTGCGTCAACTCTAGTAACAATACTTGTTGCGACAAAGCAGGTGAACCTGTCTAGTAGGCTCACCTGCTCCTTAATAACACGCAACAATTCTTTAAGGTTTATCCTTTTATGCAATTTCATTATCACTTGTCTTTTTATTAATTTTTTTACCTAACGGCTTCTTAGGTAGTGCATCCTCTGAATATTCTAATTCAGGCTTTCCACTTCCTTCTGCTGCCTCTTTCGTAATAATACATTTTACAACTTTACTTTCTGAAGGAATGTCGTACATAGAATCCATCATAACCGATTCCATAATCGCTCTTAATCCTCTAGCACCTGTTTTTCTCTCAAAGGATCTCTTAGCAATTGCACGAACTGCATCCTCATTAATTTCAAGCTCTACTCCATCCAATTCAAATAACTTATGGTATTGCTTAACAATAGCATTCTTTGGTTCTGTAAGTATCTTAACCAAAGCTTCCTCATCTAGTAAATCCAGCGCTACTGTAACAGGTACACGGCCTACAAACTCTGGAATCAAACCATATTTTACAAAGTCCTGTGGTAATACTTGTTTAAACATATCACCAATATTTTCTTTATTTACGTTAGCAATCTCTGCATTAAAGCCAATCGATTTCTTACCTATTCTAGATTCAATAATTTTTTCTAGTCCATCGAAAGCTCCACCACAGATAAACAAAATATTCGTTGTATCTATCTGTATAAACTCTTGGTGTGGATGTTTTCTTCCACCTTGAGGTGGCACACTGGCAACAGTACCCTCTAGTATTTTAAGAAGCGCCTGTTGTACTCCTTCACCGGATACGTCTCTTGTTATGGATGTATTTTCTGATTTTCTAGTAATCTTATCAATCTCATCAATATAAATGATACCAAACTCTGCACGCTCAACATCATAATCGGCAGCTTGAATAATCTTTAGTAATATATTCTCAACATCTTCACCAACGTATCCTGCTTCAGTAAGTGCAGTGGCATCGGCTATTGCAAATGGCACATTCAAAAGCTTTGCTAATGTTTGAGCCAAAAATGTTTTACCAGAACCGGTTGGTCCCACCATAATGATATTGCTCTTTTGCAATTCAACATCTAAATCTTTACCAGCAAGAATTCGCTTATAGTGATTATAAACAGATACTGCTAATACCTTTTTTGCTTCATCCTGACCAATTACATATTGATCTAAGAAATCTTTGATTTCTCTTGGTTTCACTAGATTAATCTCTGTACTAGTTTCAACTTCATCAAATTCTTCTTCAATAATTTCAGAGCAAATCTCGATACACTCGTCACAAATATAAACATTTGGACCTGCAATCAGTTTTCTAACCTGATCCTGTGTTTTATTACAAAAGGAACAACGAAGCTGCTTTCTGTCATCTACTCTATTTGCCATATTCTATCACCTCTTTTTCCGAAAAACTTCTGAGTTCTTACGGGCGGTTTGTTATAATGCTATCAATCAAACCGTAATCTTTTGCTTCTTCTGCAGTCATGTAATTATCTCGTTCTGTATCAACTTCGATTACTTCAATAGCTTTACCTGTATTTGCAGCAAGAATCTCATTTAATCTCTTCTTAACCTTTAAGATGTTCTCAGCAACAATTTTAATATCGGTAGCTTGACCTTTTGCTCCACCTGATGGCTGATGAATCATAACCTCAGCATTTGGAAGTGCAAATCTCTTTCCTTTTGCTCCTCCAGCAAGTAAAAATGCCCCCATACTTGCAGCCATACCAAGGCAGATTGTAGATACATCACATTTAATGAAATTCATGGTATCATAAATTGCCAAACCTGCTGTAACAGATCCCCCTGGGCTATTAATATATAAATTAATATCTTTTCCTGGATCCTCAGACTCTAAAAATAATAATTGAGCAATGATAACGCTAGCTGAAACATCACTTACCTCTTCACCCAAAAATATAATTCTCTCTTTTAATAATCTTGAATAAATATCGTAGGATCTTTCACCTCTGCTTGTTTGTTCAATGACATAAGGTACTAAACTCATAGTTTCTTCCTCCTTTACTATATTCAAAATGGATGCTTATTCAAATTACTTTTCTACAGCGGCATTTACTACAAATTCAACAGCTTTTTGAACAGCCATATCCATTGCAATCTGTTCTTTCTCATTATCGCCAAGTAATTCTCTTAATTTATCCACTTCCATCTGATACATGGCAGCCATATCATTAATTTCTTTTTCAATGTCTTCTTCCGTAGCAACAATATTTTCAGCTTTTACTACTGCTTCTAATACTAATCTGCTTTGGATTCTTGCCAATGCCTGTGGTCTTAAACTTTCAATGAATTTTTTGCTATCTAATCCAGTAAACTGGAAGTATTGTTCCACTGATAAACCTTGAGATTGGATTCTCTGTGCAAATTCATCTGCCATCTGTCTAACCTGAGTATCCAACATTGGGTCTGGTATATCCATAGTAGCATTTTCAACGATTGCCTTAACAACAGCTTCTTCTTTTTGATTTTTTGCTTCTTTTTCTTTCTTTTCAACGATACCTTTTTTAAGGTCTTCTTTGTAATCAGCTAATGATTCAAATTCAGATACATCTTGAGCGAAATCATCATCTAATTCAGGTAATTCTTTCATCTTAATTTCTTTGATTGTTACTTTAAACATAGCTGGTTTGCCAGCAAGTTCTTTCGCTTGGTATTCTTCTGGGAATGTTACATTTACTTCTACTTCTTCCCCTATGTTTTTACCAACTAATTGATCTTCAAATGTATCAATAAAGGAATGAGAACCTAATGTTAAAGGATAATCTGTTCCTTTTCCGCCTTCAAATGCTACACCATCAACAAATCCTTCAAAATCAATAACAGTCATATCTCCATCTTTAGCAGCACGGTCTTCTACTGATACTGTTCTTGAATTTTGTTCTCTTACTTTGTCAAGTTCAGCAGTTAATTCTTCTTCGGTTACTTCTAAGTTTGCTTTTTCTACTTCAATTCCTTTGTAATCACCAAGTGTTACTTCTGGTTTTAATGCTACTTCAGCTGTAAAGATAAATGATTTACCTTTTTCGATCTGAACAACATCGATTTCAGGTTGAGCAACTATATCAAGTCCGCTTTCTTTTGCTGCCTTCTCGTATGCATCTGGGATAATAAAATTCGCTGCATCTTCATAGAACACACCAACACCGTACATTTTTTCAATCATTGCACGAGGAGCTTTTCCTTTACGGAAGCCTTGAATGGACATTTTATTCTTATTTTTTTGGTAAGCTTTCTCAAGAGCAATATCAAATTCCTCTGCAGTTGCCTCTATTGTAAGCTTTGCCATGTTCTTTTCTAATTTTTCTACCTGTAAACTCATTTTAAAATTTCCTCCTTAAATAGTGCTATTTGCACGTGTCAATTGTCGAGATGACATTAGTATATTATATCATGTAATTATTGTAAATACTATATCTTTTTTTAATCAACGCTGTGACCATTGCTTTTTAAGACATCTACCACTTTAGAAACATACTCTTTACACAGTTCATCTGTCTTAGCTTCCACCATAACTCGTATCACTGGTTCCGTTCCACTTTCTCGAATTAAGATTCTTCCATCGTCTCCAAGTGCTTCTTCCACTTCATTGGTTGCAGCAATTACATCAGCATCATTTCTTGCTGCTGGTTTATCCTTTACTCTTACATTAACCAATAGCTGCGGATAAATCTTGATATCTTTTAATAAATCAGAAAGCTTCATCTTCTTTTCTAACATTACTTCCATTAACATAAGAGATGTTAGTATTCCATCCCCAGTTACGGCATACTTACTAAAAATAATATGGCCTGATTGTTCTCCACCTAATGTATGGCCATTCTTCTGCATATTTTCATATACATATTTATCACCAACTGCTGTTTTCTCATAAGATATCCCATGTTGGTCAAATGCTTTATATAACCCTAGGTTCGACATCACTGTAGTCACTACTGTGTTGTTTGCAAGTTCACCACGTTCTTTTTGGTATACCCCACATAAGTAGAGAATTAAGTCTCCGTCAATAATATTCCCTTTGTCATCCACTGCTAAACAACGATCTGCATCTCCATCATATGCAAATCCAATATCTAATTCATTCTCTAACACATATTTTTGTATCACTTCAATATGTGTTGATCCACAATTGGTATTAATATTGGTTCCATCTGGTTCGTTATGAATCGTATAGGTTTTTGCTCCTAACGCATCGAATACGCCCTTAGCCACAGTAGATGCAGAACCATTGGCACAATCTAAACCTACTTTTAGATTAGAAAAGGATCTTGTTGCTAATGACATTAAATATCCAATATAACGATGTCTTCCCACGGAATAATCCGTAGTCCGACCAATATTTTCTTTGGTTGCAAATGGAAGTGTATCCACTTCACTATCAATATATTCTTCAATCTTGTCTTCAACTTCGGCCTCTAGTTTGTGGCCTTCCCCGTTGATTACTTTGATTCCATTGTCATAAAATGGATTATGACTTGCAGAAATCATGATACCACAATCAAAATTCTCACTTCTTACTACGTATGAAACACTCGGTGTCGGTGTAACATGTAATAAGTATACATCAGCCCCGCTGGCAGTTAGTCCTGCAGATAGTGCATCTTCAAACATATAACTAGAGCGTCTCGTATCTTTTCCTATTACAATTTTAGCCTTATGATTCTTCCCATAATAGTAACCTAAAAATCTTCCTACCTTATAAGCATGCATAACATTTAAGTCAATATTTGCTTCTCCACGAAATCCATCTGTTCCAAAATATTTACCCATTTTATGTCATTTCCTTTCTTACAAAAACGCATATGGATTAATTTTATCATACATATTATGCGAAAACAATAAAAAACTACCAAAAAAAATAAAACCCCAGATTTGCTGGGGTTGCTGGGCATTAAGCTCAACCATTACCGACAAATCTAGGGTTTTATTCTCTATTCAATTACTTACTGCATTCCAGTTGATCCAGACATTGATTCTTCTTGTTTTTTAATCATCTGTCTTACCATTTCTCCACCTACGGAACCATTCTGAGCACTTGTTAAGTCTCCATTGTAGCCCTGTTTTAATGGTACTCCAATTTCAGATGCAACTTCCATTTTAAATCTGTTCATCGCTTCTTTTGCTTGTGGAACTTCCATTCTGTTAGAACCGCTATTGTTACTTGCCATAATGTTTCACCTCCGTGAGTAATTGTAAAATTACCAATACATTGTCTTTAGGTTGTAGATAAGTGAATGTTTCCTATACTAGCTTTATGTGCTTATCATATAGGTTGTGAGAAAGTTTTTTTCTTTCACTTATCTTGTTAGTATTGTTTACTAAGATAGGGAGAATTATGATGGTAATTTGTGTTAACCCAGTATGTTAAAAGTAACAATATAATAACTGTTTCATATTTTATATTTTCAAACCATATACTAGTTAATAATGCGTTTGCGGTAAAAATAATGCTTTCATTTTTAAAATATATAAATCACATACTATGGGGATTGCCCATGATATTAATTTTATTAGGCACCCATCTATTCTTTACGGTACGCCTGGGTTTTATACAAAAAAAAGTCATAAAAGCTGTTAAATTATCCATAACACCAGATTCATCCTCCGGACAGCAACTTAGTGGGTTTGGCGCACTGGCAACCACTCTTGCCGCAACACTTGGCACTGGTAATATTGTTGGTGTCTCGACAGCCATTGCCCTTGGTGGACCAGGTGCGGTATTTTGGTGTTGGATAACTGGTGTTTTCGGAATGGCAACTTCTTATGCTGAATGTTATCTCTCTATTCTATTTCAAAAAAAAGATAAGTATGGAAACTGTTACGGCGGCCCAATGTATGTATTGGAACACGGACTACATAAAAAAGGCTTGGCATTCTTCTATGCTTTTTGTACTTTAATTGCTTCCTTTGGTGTAGGATGCACCACTCAGTCCAATTCTATTACGGATACCACCACTTCACTCTGGAATTTGTCACCTTTTTTAGTTGGTTTTATCACTGCAATCATAGCTGGTTTAGTTATTGTAGGAGGTATTCAATCTATTAGTAAGCTTTGCACTAAATTAGTTCCTGCCATGGGCGCTTTCTACCTCTTGTCCTGCCTTTTACTACTTTGGATCAATCATAATTTTATCTTCGATAGTTTATGTTACATAATTAAAAGTGCTTTCTTACCAAGTTCTCTAGCCGGTGGTATCATTGGCGGCAGTATAACAAGTGCTGCACGATACGGTATTGCCAGAGGTCTTTTTACCAATGAAGCGGGACTTGGTTCCGCCGCAATTGCAGCTGCCGGTGTAAAAACAAAATATCCAGAAAAGCAAGCTCTCATTTCAATGACAGCTACCTTCTGGGATACCGTTGTAATGTGTGCAATCACCGGTTTGGTGATTGTTTCTAACATTATAAAGTCACCAACTTCCATTCATGGTTACTCAGCTGCCGGTCTAACATCTGCGGCTTTTGCATCCATTCCTTATATCGGTGAATCCATTCTTGGGATTTCAATCTTAGCTTTTGCCATCGCTACACTGATTGGCTGGTCTTATTTCGGCGAACGTTCTGTTATATATTTATTCGGAGCAAAGGGTATCAAGCCTTTTCAAATCTGCTATATTGTAATGATTTTCATTGGAGCCATTATGTCCCTGGATTTGGTGTGGGAATTAACTGATTTTATCAATCTTTTTATGGCAATACCCAATTTACTAGCTCTTATACTGTTACGTAATCGGATCATCAGACCAAAGAACTTTTAACGATAGATAATCGCGTTCTTAATTTGTTGTGCTTTTTCACTTCCGCAATAATGTTCAATGATCGCTAAAGAAAATTCAATTGCGGTTCCAAGTCCCCTACTTGTAATGATGTTCCCATCACAAACTACTGGTTGTTCCACATAGCTAGCACCTATTAGTTTATCCTCATAACCTGGATAACAAGTCGCTTTTTTTCCTTCCAACACACCAGCTGCTCCTAATACAATTGGTGCAGCACAGATAGCTGCCAACATTTTACCATTCTGTTGAAATTCAATAATCGCTTTTTTAAGTTCCTCATCCGCTAGTAGATTCTTTGTTCCTGGCATACCACCAGGAAGCACAAGCATGTCTGCTTCATTTATTACAATATCAGTGAAACATTTATCTGTCTTAATTGAAATTTCATGAGAACCCATAACTTCTCTCTTTTCTTCAATTGAAACAGATTCTACTTTCATGTCAGCACGACGTAGTAAATCAAGAACAGTAAGACCTTCAATTTCTTCTGTACCATTTGCAAAAAACACGTAAACTAAAGCCATTATGAAACCTCCTTACTATTATTTAGACAAGTTGGGGTGTCATTTATTTAAATAGATGAATCGCCCCTTCATCATTCATTTGCTTGATTATTGTTGCGGTAATCGGGAATAAAAACAAACCAAGTATACCAAATAAATTGGTACCAACAAACATACAGATTAAAGTGATAACTGGATGCAGTCCAATCTGATCGCCAACTACTCTTGGTTCTAATGTTTGTCTCACTACAGTAATCACTACATATAATATCAACATTCCAATAGCAAAAGGAGTATTTCCAAACAAGAATGAAATAATTACCCATGGCAATAATACTGCTCCTGTTCCTAAAATCGGAAGTATATCAATAAATGCAACAGCCGCAGCTACAAGCATTGCATTAGGTACTCGTAGAATAGAGAAGCCTATCGCTAATTCGATAAATGTAATTATGATTAACGTTAAATATGCGCGAAAGAACTTGCCGACCGTACCAATTCCATTGGTTTTTATTCTTAGAATTGCTTCTTTTCTCTCTTCCGGTAATTGTTTCATAATAAAATTCACAATTTTATAATAATCAATCGTAAAGAAAAAGGAAGAAACTATGGTAAATAAAAATCGTATCAAAAAAGATGGAACTTGCCCAGCAAATCCAGTAATTGCACCTAATGCTGTTTTTGAGACAGATGATATGGTAGCATTTAATGACTCATTAATATTGTCAAGTATACTATCCCAATATTGATTTGCCTCTGGAAATGTGGATCCTAGATTAATCATAACTTTATCAAATGCAGGCTGAATTGTATTGGTATATATACTTGGAATTTCTGCGAACACACTCTCCAAAAATGAAACCAGCTTTGATCCAAAGATTCCAATAATGAGCACTAAAATTCCATACAATGCAATGAGCGTTATAATAGCAATGATGGATCGTTTCATTGATGTTTTATTTGTGACTAAATCAATAACTGGTCTTAACAAAAATGCTACTATAAACCCGATTACAAATGGAGTTAGAAGAGGAAGGACATATTTTAGACCAATATACGCAAGTAAAATAATAAATGCAAAATAAATTACATGTATTACAAATGCTTTCTGTTTTTCTAATTTCATTAAACTCCTCCTTTATAGCCACAAGGCTCGCGTTAGCGAGCCTTTACAGTATTCCATTTCATACATCCCCACCTAGCGGTGTCCAACAAGAAATTGCTCAAAACGATTAATGCTATCACTCTTACCTACAACAACGATTAAATCATTTTCTTCTAACATGGTTTCTGGATTTACTTCTATGGAAGTTTTATTATTATGTTCTAATGCTATTATGTTTAAATTGTATTTCTTACGGATATTAGCCTGTTCTATGGTTTGACCTGCTATTCTATCTGTTAATTTAAGTTCTGCAATGGTGAAATCCCCACATAATGAGATAAAGTCAAGCGCTCTAGATGACATCAAGCTATTGGCAAGACGAATTGCCATGTCACTTTCTGGATAAATTACTTCAGCACCTATCTTCTCTAGAATACTACCTTGTTCTGCACTAATTGCCTTGGCAATTACTCTTGGCACACCCATACTGATTACGGTTAACGTTGTTAAAATACAAACATCAATCTTTTCACCAATACATACAATAACTGTACTACAATTCTGGACTCCGGCTTCCTCCAGTGCTTCTTTTGTCAATTGATCTACAAAGAATGCATTATCTGTAACCGTTCTAATTTGCTTTATTTTACTCTCGTTATTATCAATTACTAAAACTTCTTTCCCTGCATCTGCTAAGGTTTTTGCCAAGGCGAACCCAAATCTTCCCAGACCGATTACACCAAATTCAATTACTGCTTTATTTTGAAACATATTTATCCTCCTAGCCTATTGTAAATGATTCTTCCGAATATGATATACTTGAAGCAGGTTTATATGACCACATACAAGCAATTGTTATCGGGCCTAAACGTCCGATAAACATAGTAAGTATAAGAATTAACTTACTAAATATACCAAGTTCAGGAGTAATTCCCGTTGATAATCCTACCGTACCAAAAGCAGAAGTAACTTCAAAAAACAGTTGCAAAAAGGTGTATCCAGGTTCTAGTAAACATAACATAAATGTATTCATACCTACAACACAAATAGCAAGAATCGTAAGTGTAAAAGCACTCATGACTACACTGTTTGGTATTCTTCTTTTAAACGCCTTACAATGCTGATTTGTGGCCGAACTAATCAGAGATCGTAATAATGTAAATGCGGTAGTTGTCTTAATACCACCACCAGTTGAACCCGGAGATGCTCCAATAAACATTAGAATAGCAATTACAAATAAACCAGCACTTGTAATTTCACCGATTGGTAATGTATTAAATCCTGCTGTTCTTGCAGACGTACTTTGGAAAAAAGCAGCTAACCAAGATGTTTTTTCTGTTAGTTTTATCAAAATAGTTCCCACTGTTAACAAGAAAATGGTCGTAACGATTACCACTTTTGCATGTAAGTTAAATTTGCGGAAGGATCTTTTTTGAATAATTTCTTTTATAACTAAAAAACCTAAACCACCAAAAATAATTAAACCACATGTAGTAAGATTAAGCAATATATTATCCTTATATTCTGTCAGATTTTTAAAACCTCCAAGAATATCAAAACCAGCATTATTAAATGCCGATACTGCATGAAACATACTAATACCTATGGCTGTTAACGGTGGATAATCTTTACTAAATACAAAGAAACTTAGTATTGCTCCAGTCAATTCAAAACTTAACGTAATTAAAAGTATAGCCCGAATTAATTTTACTATACCTTTTAGTGAGTTTAGGTTTAGTGCTTCTTTTACTAAAACCCTCTCTCGAATACCAACTTTTTTACCTGTTAGTATAATAAATCCAATTCCAACAGATGCAACACCAAGCCCACCTATCTGAATCAAGATAGCAATTACAGTACGTCCAAATATAGTATACGTATCTGCTGTTTCAACAACGATAAGACCTGTTACACAGACTGCACTTGTTGAAGTAAACAATGCATCTAAAAAGGATATAGAAATACCTTTATGTGACGCAAATGGGAGCATTAATAATAATGCCCCAATAAATATAACAGTTGCAAACCCACTTACAATAAATCTTCCTGGGCTCATTTTTTTTCTAGATAACATACCCTACGCGCTTTCCCCATAATTAATTATGAATTTTTCATTACGATACTTTCAATATCATTTGCTGCTGCTTCGCAAGCATCACAACATTTTTCAAAGCGATCTAAGATTTCAGACCAAACAAGTAATTCAACTGGATCTGTAGAAGTACGATATAAGTTACGTACTGCATCCGTATATAAATGATCACCTTCTTCTTCTATACGATTTACTTCAATAATAAGAGATTGAAGTTTAGATGATCTCTTAAATGATTTAAATTCTACTAATGCTTCTGTTAAAGACTTACAGGCATTCACAATTAATGAAGTAAATTCAAAAATCTCTGGTCTGATTGTTTTAACATTAAAGATATCAATACGAATTAAGATATCTTCTACTGCATCTGTAACATCGTCGATATTCTGTGATAACGTAATAATATCTTCTCGTTCAATTGGTGGAACAAATTCTTTCACAAGACGATCCATCATATCATGTTTCGCAATGTCTGCTGAATGCTCGATATTGTGCATAGCTAATATTTTCTTTGGTAATTCTTCTGTATTAAAATTTCTTAATGTTTCATTTAAAATCTCTGCTGATTCTTGTGAATATTTTGCTAAATTAACAAATTGTTCAAAATAATTATAATCATTCTTACCCATGGTTTATTCCCTTTCTATAATAAAAATTAAAATAGTTTTGTAAATATCATTACCATAATATATCCGATTAAGCCACATCCTGGGAAGGTTAATACCCAAGCAACTACCATTTCACCTACAACTCCCCAGTTAACGGAAGAGATACGTTTGGAAGCGCCCACACCCATAATTGCGGTTGTTTTTGTATGTGTTGTACTAACTGGTAAACCAGTAACTGAAGCAATTAATAAACTTGCTGCTCCAGATAAGTCTGCTGCGAAGCCTTGGTAAGTTTCCATTTTAACCATACCCATACCAACTGCTTTTATAATACGATATCCACCTATGGATGTTCCTAGCGCCATAACCCCTGAACATAGAACCATTAACCATATTGGTATCGTAAATGTAGTTACATCACTTTGACCATTTGCTAAGAAGATACCCAACATAAATACACCCATGAATTTCTGTCCATCCTGTGCACCATGCATAAATGCCATAGCAGCACCACCGGCTACTTGAGCTTTCTGGAAGAATGGTGTGGTTTTTCTTCTGTCGATACGTTTACATACTAGTTCTGTTATCTTGGTAGAACCATAGCCAAATACGAATCCCATAATAGTTGATAAAACAAGTCCATATAAAACTTTCATCCATGCACTTGGATTGATTCCACTTAATCCACCTTGTAATGCAATGGCTGCACCAGAAAGACCAGCTATTAAGGCATGACTTTCACTGGTAGGAATACCAAATGCCCATGCTGCAGTTGCCCAAGTAACGATAGCAAATAATGCGGCACAAAGTGCAATTAATGATTGTTTGGGATCTCCTCCAAAATCAACCATTCCATAGATAGTTTGAGCTACCGTTGCATTAGCAACTGTCATAACCAGTACACCTAAAAAGTTAAATACTGCTGCCATCAAGATAGCCTTCTTTGGTCCTAAGGATCTTGTTGATACACAGGTTGCAATTGCATTTGGTGCATCAGTCCAACCATTTACCAATATAACTCCTAGCGTGAGAATGACTGTTATAAATAGCGCTGGGTTTGATACTAGATCCCCCAGAAATTCAAACAGATTCATAAAATTTCCTCCTATATTTTATCATATTTCGTGTGTTTTTTGCAAAGACATTTGAAGATTAACATAGAATTTACAATTTTACAATGCTTATCCATTTATCTTAACATTTTCTTTATAATGAAATTACAATGAAATACGTTTTTGCTTTTCTCACTATTTGTAGTATAATAGTATAAAAATATAAGAGTTGTAACAACACCTTACTTTCAGGAGTATCCAATGGAAAAAAGCAAGCTTAATGAACCTATTATTTTAGATAGTTTAAAAACATTGTTAATATTTATAGTAGCGACTATTATTTCTTTCTATTTTTATAAATATACAGAAGCAACTACAAGTGTGTTGATGAGTTATATCTTGGCTACTATTTTAATATCCCGTATTACGACAGGATATATTTATGGCATTGTAGCATCTATTTTGAGCGTAATTGTGAGTAATTACTTATTTATCTATTTCCTGCATACAATGGATGTTCCGAGAAAAGATTTACCGCTTACATTTATAGGTCTGCTGTTAATCTCCTTAATTACAAGCACGACCACCGCACATTTAAAACAGCATGCTAGGCTCGCGGATATTCGAGAAGAAAAAACGAAAAAACTCTTTGAAATCAACGAAAAGCTTCTTACTACACGAGGAATAGAAAATATAATTGACCTAGCTCTTGAATTTGTAGTATCTTTGACAGAGCGTAGTGCTATTTTCTATGAGGGAGACTCTCAATCTGGTAAAAATACAGTAATTAGAAGCAAGAACGAAGAGCATACTCGAATTCTTCGATCATATCATGAGACGTTTATTGCCCATTGGGTATTTGAGCATGGGGAATGTGCAGGTGCAGGTGCTCCTAGATCTATTAAATCAAGTGCAATCTATTTTCCTATTATTGCACATGACAAAACACTTGGTGTTATTGGTGTATTTTGCGGGTACAAGCATTTATTAGAGCCAGAAATGATTACTTTTCTAAAGCTTATGATTTCACAGATCGCTATGGCAATTGAACGTCAAAATCTTTCGGATAACCAACGACTTCTTGCCATTGAGTCAGAAAAAGAGAAAACAAGAAGCAATCTGTTGCGAGCAGTTTCTCACGACCTTCGTACGCCATTGACTGGCATGATTGGAGCTAGTAATATACTAATAGAAAACAAAGATACGTTAAGTGAGAGCGAAAAAGATACCTTAATACGTCATATAAAGGAGGATTCCAATTGGTTGCTTCATATGGTAGAAAATCTACTATCTGTTACCAGAATCCGAGAAGGTGCAACCGCCGTAACCAAAATGCCTGAACCTTTAGAGGAAGTTGTTTCGGAAGTGATAGGAAGAATTAAGAATCGGTACCATGATGCACAGATTCAAGTTCAGGTTCCAGAAGAATTTTTAATGGTTCCTATGGATGCAACATTAATTGAACAAGTTATGCTCAATTTAATTGAAAATTCTATCAAATACTCCCAAAGTGAAAAACCAGTAGAATTATGGGTTACCAAGGAAGAAAATGAAGTTGTATTTCATGTTATGGATGAAGGAATTGGGTTACGAGAAGACGAAATTGGAACCATTTTTGATGGATACTCTATGAATCGCAATCGCAGTGCTGATACTGCAAAGGGCATGGGAATTGGTCTTTCCATCTGTAAGACAATTATTAATGCACATGGAGGTTCTATTACCGCACAAAACCGAGAACATGGTGGTGCCATGTTTACTTTTACATTGCCATTAGAAGGAGATTCCCCAAATGAGTCATAAAACACTTGTACTAATCGTGGAAGATGAACAAAACATCTGTAATATCATAGCAACTACATTAACTACCAATAACTATAAAACAATAAAATGTGAAACTGGTAAAAAGGCGCTGTCTATGATTCCATCTCACTGTCCAGATATCGTCTTATTAGACCTTGGACTACCTGATATGGATGGATTAGATGTCTTAAAGGAGGTACGTAAATGGTCTAACGTTCCTATTTTGGTTGTATCTGCCAGAGACAAAGAATCAGAAAAGGTACAAGCATTAGACTTAGGCGCAGATGACTATATTACGAAGCCATTTGGATCTTCTGAATTACTTGCGCGGATTCGTACCGCCATTCGTCATAACACCAAAATGGAAACTGGTTTTACTAACAACCTATCGAAATTTAAGATAAATGGCTTAGTCATTGACTTTGAAAAGCGAAAAGTAACCGTTGATAAAGAAGAAATTCATCTGACACAAATAGAGTTTAAGCTTGTATCATTATTGGCTCAAAGTTCTGGTAAAGTATTAACGT
>JAEZUR010000055.1 GCA_023420935.1 Bacillota bacterium
GGACTATGCCAAACACGAAAGCGAGACACTTATGGAAACTATCAATTCAAGAAGAAGCTTATTTACGGCAAAAGCTAAACCGGAAGATGTGTTGCGCCAAGAAGGAATTATTTCGGAAGTCTTAAGAAGAATTGCCATGGTAACGGAGCAATACCCCGAATTAAAGTTAAATCAAACCTATATCAAAACCATGGATGCGATGCAATCCTTTGAAAACATGGCGCATACCAGCCGGCTCATTTACAACGACAGCGTGTACAAGCTGAATCGTGAAATCCGACTGTTCCCGGTTTCCATGATAGCTGGTCTATTGGGCTTTATGCAAAGAGACTATCTAGAGGATACGGAAACCCTGAAACATAAGTTTGAAAGTAATCTGAAAGGAGGAATATAGTGGCTAGTAAAATATTAGTTTGTGATGATGCAGCATTTATGAGGATGATAATAAAAGATATTCTGACAAAGAATGGATATATAATTGCTGGAGAAGCCGAAAATGGACAGGTGGCTCTTTCCAAATACAAAGATTGTAAACCAGATTTAGTACTGATGGATATTACCATGCCAAAGATGGATGGAATTGAAGCACTGAAAGAAATAAGAAAAGCTGATCCAGAAGCCAAGATTGTTATGTGTTCTGCTATGGGGCAACAGGAAATGGTAATTGAATCCATTCAAGCTGGAGCGAAAGATTTTATAGTCAAACCTTTTCAGGCGAAAAAAGTATTAGATTCCATAAAAAGATTATTGGTTAATTGAGAATCAATAGAAGAAAACTTAATAGTTAGGCAAGGAAATACTTGATGTCTCTTATTGATATCGACAATTTACATAGCATGAGAAAACTAGAGAGTGAGGAAAAGTATGGTGAAAAAAAGAAGCAGTATTATGGTCAAAATATTTGGAGGATTTATGGGTATTACTTTAATAGCAACAGTAATATTCATATTTACGTTGTTAAGAATTCATTCAATGGCAATTACGGCAAGTGACATATATGAAATATATCTTCCAATGTATCAGAATACTAATATGGTGATTGATTATTCTGACAAAAAAATTGCTGCTCTACGCGGATACGTGATAACAGAAGACCAGTCATTTGTTGATCAGTTTATAAAGCTGACGGAAGAGACAAATAAAATCTATGATAAACTAATCAGCGGTTCGCAAACGGAAGAGGGTAGAAAGCTTACGGAAGAATTGAAGAAACTTGATGATGCTTATGCTCTAATAGCAAATGATAGACTGATACCGGCTGTAAAAGAAGGAAATGGTGATGCTGTACTTAATATAATGAAGAATGAATTGGTACCTGCGGCTATCGCTCTTCAGGAAAAAATGACACCATATCAAGAACGTCGATATCAGCAGATGTCCGGACTACTTGATTCTTCGTCAATGACTGCTGAAATGACACAAAAAATTATAATTTTTGCAATTATAATATTTGCAATTGCTGCAGTTGTTCTCAGTCTGTTAATCTCAAAAATGATTATACAGCCAGTTAAAATATTGCAAGAGGGATTGTTGGAGGCAGAGAAGAATAACGATTTAACATGTCAGATTCATGTTAAGAGCAATGATGAAATAGCAGCAATGGCTGATGCATTAAACCAGTTTATTGGGAAAATAAGAAATTCATTTCATGGAGTATCAGATAGTGCATTTTCAGTAAATGATTCTGTAGAGTCTGTAAACGAGAATATACATCGTCTAAATGGATATATGGAAGATATCTCAGCAACAACAGAAGAATTATCTGCGGGAATGGAAGAGACATCTGCGTCAAGCGAAGAAATAACAGCAACAGTGGAAGAAATTAATACAGCAGTGCATATTGTTTCACAGAAAGCACAGGATGGCGCTGTCACCGTTGAAGAAATTACTCAGCGTGCATCAGTACTTAGAAAAGATTTTGAAAATGCTCAGAAAGAAGCATATAATATTCGTATTGAGGTTCAGAATAAGCTAGAGAAATCATTAGAAGAATCAAGAGCAGTAGAAAAAATCAATGAGCTTGCAAATGGAATCCTTAATATTGCCAGTCAGACAAATCTTTTGGCATTAAATGCATCGATCGAGGCGGCAAGAGCAGGCGAGGCTGGAAGAGGATTTGCAGTAGTTGCTGATGAAATAGGTAAACTCGCAGATGAATCAACAAGAACTGTAAATCAGATGCAACAAATCAATCTGCAAGTATTCAATGCTGTAGCTAACTTATCTGAAAATGCTAAGGAATTGATGCAGTTTGTTTCAGTAAATGTTGTGAATGATTATCAAAAGATGCTACTAGCTACCAATGACTATACGAATGATGCTAATAAGGTGGATGAAATTGTGACTGAATTAAGCTCTACATCACAGGAATTATTGGCTTCTATTGAAAATATAACATCAGCGATTACTGAAGTCGCAACTGCGACAAATGAAGGTGCACAGGGAACCACTACTATAGCAGGAAGAGCTAGTGAGTCTGCATTAGAGTCAAGCAAAACAGTTGTCGAAACAGGAAGAGTTAAAGATGCGGTTGATTCACTCATGACGGCTGTAAGGATCTTTAAGATTTAGACTAAATATTTTAGAAGGATTTGATAGAATGATGTAATATGGCCCTTATTATGTGAAGTTTCACATTAACAATGTTATTATTACAACTTCTTAATATAATTCCAACTTATCAATAAAATCTTACAGTTCATACATCCGAAGACTTAGCCAACAACCAGCCGATATGTGACCATGGGATGTTCCGGAAATGCACTGTTGGGAAGACAAACTGGGCGTATCTGACCGGCATATGCGGACCTCGCGTCCGAATAGGACGATCCGATACGCCCAATTTGTCTTCTCATCTGTGTGTGTAGGAACATCCCATGGTCACATATCGGCGTCCCTTCGCCAATCATCCGAATGAAATCCACCCAATATATACATAATTTTCAAAAAATTCTCGAAATTGACCATCCTATGTGTTATAATGAATAATGATACCCTTTGGAGGTGAAGATATGCTTAATGAAAAGAAAATAAAACTAATGACAAAGCTTGCAATATTTGAGGATTCAGAAGGCAAGCAAGATATAAAGTTAAGCAAATATTATAAGACAGATTATATGAGATTAAATCTCATAAAAACAGTAATCAGTGTAACCCTAGGGTATATGCTGATATTGGCCATGGTGGTAATTTATAAGGCTGAATATCTAATTAGCAAAGCAGTTCAATTAGACTATAAAGCAATTGGAATGAAAGCTCTAGGGATCTATATTATGATTCTAACCTGCTATATCTTTGCGTCTATAATTGCATATTCTATAAAATATAATTCTTCAAGAAAAAAACTCAGCAAATATGTTCATAATTTAAAATTGCTACGTAAGTTTTATAATGAAGAAGAGTCAGACTAAAGGCCGGGAGGAACATAGGAAAATGATGAATCTGTTAGTTTTAAAAGAAAAGATAAGAATTTTATATCAAAAGGCGGAACTTTATATCGATCCATTGGCGAAATTTCTAGTAGCAATGGTTGTATTTCTTGTTATAAATCAACAATTTGGTTATAATCCTAAATTAAATAGTTTACCAGTAGTGCTTTTATTATCACTACTTTGTGCATTTACCCCATCAGCTGTTTTAGTTTTATTAGCTGCTGTAGCATTTATAGGCCATGTTTACGCAGTGTCTAAAATATTATCAATTCTAGTAATTTTGATTTTATTTGTGCTATATTTTCTATTTGCTCGGTTTACACCAAAGCAGGGATATATCATTTTAGCACTCCCAATCTTGTTTTTCTTAAAGGTTCCTTATTTGGTACCAATTGCATTGGGTGTTGCATCTACGCCAATCGCAATTATACCAGTGAGTTGTGGAGTCGTTGTATACTACATGCTAGAGGTTATTCAGAGTGCCGCGGAGTTAAACACCAATACCAGTGTAGAAGATACCCTAACGTTATATAAATTTGTAATAGACAGCTTACTTCAAAATAAGATTATGATATTCACTCTTGTTATGTTTGCTATTGTACTTATTATAACTTACTTAATTCGCAAGATTAACATGGATCATGCATTTGACATAGCAATTGTAGCAGGTGGCGTTGTTACAATATTAGGATTCTTAATTGGTGATTTAGGGCTTGACGTTTCTGATAACGTTGGAATTATGATATTAGGTACTTTGATATCCATGGTGCTTGCCTATATCATACAATTTTTCCGTTTAACACTGGATTATACTGGAGTGGAACGAGTGCAATTTGAAGATGATGATTACTATTATTATGTGAAAGCAGTACCTAAGATTAATGTAACAGCTCCTGAGAAGAATGTGAAGCGAATTAATCCGCAAAAATCTAGTGGTTCTCAAGGTAGAGAGAGTGATACAGAAATTGAGATAGATTATGATGAGTTTGAACCTTTTGATGCAACAAAAGATAGTAGCAACTAATATAACCAGTTTACCTTGGAGGCAATATGGAAACAATTAAAATGTTTATTGAAGATTATCTTGTTGGATTAAGTCTTCCTAAAATCGGAATAATAGACATATTGGAGATATTAATTATAGCATTTACCACATATCATATAATTATTTGGGTAAAGAATACAAGAGCATGGATGCTAGTTAAGGGACTTGTTGTGCTTCTAGTATTTTCATTAATTGCCACCATATTGGATATGACGGTTATATTGTGGATTTTTAAGAATGCCATTGGAGTTGGTATTACAGCTATCATCATTGTATTCCAACCAGAGTTAAGAAAAGCGTTAGAACAATTAGGCAGACAAAAACTATTTATGTCAATCATTCCTTTTGATGAGCAGAAAGAAAGAAATGAACGTTTTTCTGATAAAACAGTAAGTGATATCGTTAAGGCTTCCTTTGAACTTGGTAAAACGAAAACCGGTGCATTGATTGTTATGGAACAGAATATCTTGCTTCATGAATATGAGAGAACAGGAATTGTATTAGATTCTGTAATCAGCAGTCAACTTCTTATTAATATATTTGAACATAATACACCACTTCATGACGGAGCAGTAATACTTCGCGGTAATCGTATTGTTGCTGCAACTTGTTATCTACCTCTTTCAGATAATATGGAACTAAGTAAAGATTTAGGAACAAGACATAGAGCTGGTGTAGGAATCAGTGAAGTAACAGATAGTCTTACGATTATTGTTTCAGAAGAAACAGGTAAAGTTTCTGTTGCATTTGATGGTATTCTAGTTCGTAATATTGATGGAGATTACTTAAAGAGAAAGCTCGTTGAATTGCAAGGCAGATCTGCAGAAGTGAAGAAAATTAAATTATGGAAGGGAAGACAGAAGAATGAAAGAAAAGTTGACTAAAAACTTAGGCATCAAACTCTTATCTTTAGTACTTGCCTCTATAATGTGGATTGTAATAGTGAATTTAGATGACCCAATGAAATCAAGAGAATTTAAAGGGGTTACGGTTGATATACTGAATGAGGACGACATACAATCATTAGATAAGGTGTACGATATAGTGGAAGGCGCAACAGTTGATATTACTGTTCGTGGTAAGAGAAGCATAATTGATCGGTTAAAGTATACTGACATTAAAGCAACAGCAGATTTAGCCAATCGATATATAGCGGATCCAAGTGCTAAAACATTAAATGTGCACATTGATGCTATATGTACAAAATACACTACTTCAGCAGTGGATGTAAGAATCACAGGAGCTGCTCAGGTACTAAAGATTTCCTTAGAGGATATAGATACAAAGCAGTTTAAAGTTACTGTTCAAGAAAATGGAACGGTAGAAGACGGATTTGCGATTGGTTCAATTACTCCAAAGCCAAATATGGTTGAAGTATCTGGTGCGAAATCACAGATCGCAAAGATAGCAGAAGTAAGAGTATTTATGGATGTTTCGGGATTGGCGGAGGATACTAGAACCAAACTAACTCCACGGGTTTTTGATGAATATGGAAAAGAGATTGATTCTTCCAAAATGACGTTTAGTGTTCCTGAGATTGCAGTAACAGTAAAACTATTACATACGAAAACAGTACCTGTATTTATTGAAGTAACAGGAACACCAGCTTATGGATATCAGTATGTAGATAAAGATTATGAGCCAAAGCAGCTTGAAATAGCATCCGATCAAGAAACATTGGATTCAGTAGAATCCATTACCATCCCAGTAGATATAACGGGTGCAGTTGCAGATGTAGAACAAGCAGTGGATTTATCAAAAACAAAATACGTGCCAAAAAATGTTACCATTGCAGGAAATACACAGAATATAACCATTAAAGTTACAATAGCAAAATTGGTAACCAAAGAGTTTGTTATTGGAGCAGAAGAGATACAACTGAAAAATTTGGCCGATAATATGAAGTTAAAATATATATCGGAAGAGGAACAATTTACAGTAAAAATAATGGGATCAGAAGATGAGGTTACGGCTTTAACCAAGGACTCCTTAGGTGCATATATTGATTTGAATAATATGTCTGAAGGTACGCACACGGTAACCATCCAATTCAGTTTAGATGAAACGTTAGAAGTCACTTCTAATACATCTATTGTGATAGAATTGATGAATGAGGATGGAACAAATAATGATGGAACCAATGATAATGAGGAGGAATCTCCAGATCCAGCAGATACAGAAAGCCCAGAGCCAACCATAAATCCCACTCCAGAAGTTAATACAGAGGAATAAATAATAGGAGGTGCTGCTATGATTAGCGGGAAGGTCATAATAAGGAATCCAATTGGACTTCATTTACGTCCAGCGAGAATATTATGCCAAGAAGCGTTGGAATTTAAATCCAGTATAAGCTTTCGTATTCGCAACACAACCGCCAATGCAAAAAGTGTACTTAGTGTCTTAGGTGCAGGTGTAAAGCATGGAGATGAGATAGAGTTAATATGTGAAGGGGAAGACGAACAAGCAGCATTTGATACACTAATGGCTTTGATTCATTCGGGATTAGGCGATGAGCTTGAAAATATAGGTATTGATAAATAATTTTCCCAGTGTTATAATGTAGGACGACATGAAACTAGATATATTTACTAATAATATCAGAAAAGGATTGTGATAAGGATGGGGCTAGAATAGACAATATTAAATTATTTATTGTTAAAATGTATAGCGTGATTTATCGACTCCGTTGCTATTAGAGATGATAGCTTAAAAAGAGTAAACGAAGGTTGAGTAGTCTCGCAAAGATGACGCTCATGGTTTGAAAATCAGGAGGACGATAATATGTTAAATTATAAAAGATATAGAAAAGCACCAGTCGTAGAATTAAGAGATAGACAATGGCCTAACCGTGAAATAGAGAAAGCACCTATTTGGTGTAGTGTGGATTTAAGGGATGGTAATCAGGCCTTAATAGAGCCAATGGTTGTAGAAGAGAAAATTGAATTTTTCAATCTATTAGTAAAATTGGGATTTAAAGAGATTGAAATTGGTTTCCCATCTGCTTCGGCTATTGAATTTGATTTCTTAAGACAATTAGTAGATAGAAAACTAATACCTGATGATGTTATGGTTCAGGTTTTAGTTCAATGTAGAGAACACTTAATTGCAAGAACATTTGAAGCTTTAGAAGGAATTAAGACGGCAATTGTACATATTTATAACTCTACTTCTACGCTACAAAGAGATGTAGTATTTGGAAAAGGTAGAGATGAAATTAAACAGATTGCAATAGAAGGAACTGAGTTAGTTAAAAAGTATGCCAAGGATTTCCCAGGCAAAATTATCTTAGAGTATTCTCCAGAGAGCTTTACTGGAACTGAGCTTGATTATGCCTTAGAGGTTTGTGAAGCAGTTGCAGATACTTGGGGAGCTACCAAAGACAATAAAGTGATATTCAATTTACCAGCCACTGTTGAAATGAATACTCCGAATGTTTACGCTGATCAGATTGAATGGATGCATAGAAACTTTAAAAATAGAGATGCAGTTATATTAAGTATTCACCCACATAACGATAGAGGAACTGCAGTAGCGGCAGCAGAACTTGCTATGCTTGCAGGTTGCGATCGTGTGGAAGGTACTTTATTTGGTAATGGAGAAAGAACTGGAAATGTTGATATCTTAAACATTGCTTACAATATGTTTTCACAGGGTATTAATCCAGAATTAGATGTTGAAAATGTAAATGAAATTATAGATGTATATGAACGTTGTAATAAGATACCTGTTCATATCAGACACCCATATGCAGGTAAGTTAGTATTTACAGCATTCTCAGGATCACATCAGGATGCCATTAATAAAGGTGTCAAAGCAATGACAGATCGTAATCAAACATACTGGGAAGTACCGTATCTTCCGATTGATCCAGCTGATGTTGGAAGACAGTATGAACCAATTGTACGCATTAACAGTCAATCCGGTAAGGGTGGAGTTGCATTTGTTATGGATACCTATTTTGGATTCAAACTTCCAAAAGGAATGCACAAAGAATTTGCTGACATTATTCAGAAAATATCTGAAAAACAAGGTGAAGTTGCGCCAGATCAGATTATGGAAGAATTCCGCTCCAACTATCTTGATAAAAAAGAACCATTACACTTTAGAAAGTGTATGATAGAAGATTTATCTGATACCGATGATGCTTATGATACAAAGGCAAATGTAACCTACACTAATAATGGAGTAGAGAAGAAATTTGTTGCTACAGGAAGTGGTCCTATTGATGCAGTTCAAGCAGGATTACAGGAAGAACTTAATATGAGAGTCAAGGTACTTGATTACTCAGAGCATGCATTAGGGCAAGGCTCCAATGCTCAGGCAGCTGCGTACATTCATATGATGAATATGGATACCAACCAGGTAACATACGGAGTTGGTGTAAGTTCTAATATTACAAGGGCATCCATTCGCGCTATCTTTAGTGCAATGAATCGATTAAGATAAAGTATGTAAAGCCCTATGAAGATATCAGGAGGATGTTTTGAAAACACACATCAGCAATTTTAATAAGTATAGATTTTTGTTATTTGAGCTAGTAAAAAAAGATATTAAATTAAAATATAGAAGATCATATTTGGGTATCATGTGGACTTTATTAGAACCGCTACTCACAACAGTTGTTCTAACATTAATTTTTGGTATTATATTTGAAAGAAGTAATGACCCAACGTTCCCAGTATATATCTTAAGTGGTAGACTAATTTATTCTTTTTTTGCTGAATCAACAAAAGCTGCGATGAGATCAATTAGAAAAAATGCCGGTATGATTAAGAAGGTTTATGTACCAAAATACATCTATCCATTAGCTAGTGTGATATCTACTTATGTTATATTTTTATTATCTTTAATTGTGTTAGCAGGCGCTATATTATTTTTTAGAGTTGATATAACAATTTACTTATTGCAAATGATTATACCTCTTACCATTTTGTTTATTATGGCACTTGGCACGGGGTTAATATTATCTACCTTAGCAGTGTTTTTTAGGGATTTAGAATACTTATGGGGCGTTTTATTGATGCTTATCATGTATGGTTGTGCTATTTTTTATCCAGTAGATGGAAAAAATGCAATGCTCTTACCATATTTAAAGTTAAATCCGCTGTTTGCAATTATATATAATTTTAGAAATGCAATTTTGGATCATCAAGTACTAGACACATTTACCTTGGTGTATTCCTTTTCATTTAGTGTGGTTACCTTAATCGTTGGGTTATTTATCTTCTATAAAAATCAAGATAAATTCATACTAAACATATAGTAGGAGGTTTGCTGTGGGTAAAGTGGTATTAAAAGTAAATAAAGTCAGTATGAGATTTAATCTAAGTGCCGAAAAAGTAGATAATATAAAAGAATTTGTAATTAAAACATTGAAAAGACAAATCAGATTTCAAGAGTTTTGGGCACTGAAGGATGTCAATTTTCAATTGGAAGAAGGCGAACGATTAGGAATATTAGGATTTAATGGTGCCGGTAAAAGTACCTTACTTAAGGTGATTGCTGGGGTATTAAAGCCAACCGAAGGTTCTGTTGTGGCAAAAGGTAAAATTGTGCCATTGCTAGAGTTAGGTGCGGGCTTCGACCAGCAATATACCGGTGCTGAAAATATATTTTTATATGGAGCAATCCTTGGTTACTCCAAAGAGTTTATTAATGAAAAGTACAATGAGATTGTTGAATTCTCGGAACTCGGAGATTTTATTAACGTACCAATTAAAAATTATTCTTCTGGTATGAAAGCTAGATTAGGCTTTTCGATTGCTACAGTAGTGGAGCCGGATATCTTGATTTTAGATGAAGTATTATCCGTTGGAGATGCGAAGTTTAAGAAGAAAAGTGAGAAAAAGATACGAGATATGTTTGACCGCGGAGTAACGGTACTTTTTGTATCCCATTCCTTAGAGCAGGTAAAGCGTCTATGTAATAAAGCGATTCTGCTAGAACATGGACAAGTAATTGCGCACGGTTCCGTAGAGGACGTAAGTGAGATTTATGAGAAAAAAATGAATGGTTAAAGAGATTAACCTGCGTATACTTAGGTATACTTATAAAATACATGTCAGGGAGAACTTGTATTTACAAGGTGAAAGGAATTAATATGTTTAATAAAAGTAGAGCAAAAATAAGTAAATCAGTAAGGGCTAAAAAAGAAAATATAAAGAAGAGTATTTATAAAAATGTATATCAATCACAAACAATTGATCCTAATTTAATTTTGTTTGAAAGTGGTTTAGGTAGAAATTATACTGGTAATCCCAAAGCTATCTATGAACAATTGCTAGCAGCAGGTTTAGATAAAAAATATACAATTTACTGGGTATTTGAAGATACAAGTATTGTAATTCCAGGACAAGCAGGTAAAGTGGTTCGAGGAAGTTTACAACATTTAAAATTATTAAGTCGAGCACAGATGTGGATCTTTGATACAAGACAACCAAACTTTATTGTAAAAAATCCAAAAACTCATTATATTATGACATGGCATGGAACTCCACTTAAAAAGTTGGCACTTGATTTAGATGATGTGCAAATGGCTGGTAATAACGGGATTGAATCCTATAAGGCTAACTTTTGGAATGATACAAGAAGCTGGGACTATCTCATTGCTCAGAATGAATATTCATCCAAAATTTTTGAGGATTGCTTTGATTTTAGAAAAACCATGCTAGATATTGGGTATCCTAGAAATGATAAATTAGTGAACTGTAACAATAAAGAATATATTGATAAGATTAAGACAAAACATGGTATTCCAAAGGATAAGAAAGTAGTATTATATGCTCCAACCTGGAGAGACTATGAATCAAAGGGACGTGGTAAATATATCTTCAATCCTCAATTGAACTTTGATATATTAAAACGTGCACTAAAGGATGAGTATGTCTTTATCGTTAAATATCATTATTTAATCGCTTCAAGTATTGATTGGAGAAGATTTGAAGGTTTCATATATGATATCAATGAGGACATTGCAGATTTATATTTAATGTCTGATATCATGATGACAGACTATTCTTCTGTTATGTTTGACTATAGTGTATTAGGACGTCCAATGATTTTCTATACCTACGATTTAAATACCTATGGAGACAACCGAGGATTTTATTTTGACTTTATTGGTGAAGTACCAGGACCATTTGCTTACAATACCAATGAGTTGATTGAAATATTAAATGGTGGTACAGATTTTAGTGAATATAAAGAGAAATATCATGCGTTCCAGAAGAAATTTAATTCCTGGGATGATGGTAAAGCTTCTGAGAAGGTTGTAAAACTTATCTCTGATATCATGGAACATCCAGAAATAAATAAGTAAGTAAACTAACACACAAAGGAAGAGATATGAGATGAAAAAAGTAATTACCTATGGAACTTATGATTTATTACATGTTGGACATATTAATTTACTAAAAAGAGCAAAAGAACTAGGTGATTATCTAGTAGTAGTATTGTCATCGGATGAATTTAATGAGTTAAAACATAAAACGGCTTATCACTCCTATAGTGATCGAAAAGAAATATTAGAAGCCATTAAATATGTGGATGAAGTATTACCAGAATATACTTGGGAACAGAAGATTAGTGATGTGGTAGATAACCAGATTGATGTTTTTGTTATGGGTAACGATTGGGAAGGCCAATTTGACTTTTTAAAGGATTACTGTGAAGTAGTTTACCTCCCTAGAACACAAGGTATTTCAACTACAAAGATTAAGAATGACTTGAATTTAGGTAATAAATAGATTCCGTCAGAACATATATAAATTAATTAGGGTATCTCTGGGGAGGTATCCTTTTTTCAGAAATACCAAATGAGAAGGATTTGTTTGGGCGCAAGTTTATATGCGCAAGAACAGCACAGAGAAGAGGTAATTATGGAGTTAATAACAAAAGCAATTAAGAACAAAAAGTTATTTTTGTTGGATATAGATGGAACGATTTCTCTAGATAGTACTTTAATCGATGGGACAATGGATTTTGTAAAGCATGTAAATGCTATCCAAGGGAAATATATTTTTATCACGAATAATTCAACAAAAAGTATTGAAGATTATGTTGTGAAGTTTACAAACCTGGGAATACCAGTAGACGAAAGTAGTTTTCTAACTTCTTCCTTTGCTACTGCATTATATCTGAAAGAAAAATATCAAGAACAATTATTATTCGTATTGGGAACAAAGTCCTTTGAACTGGAATTACAGAACTTTGGGTTAAATATAACAAATGAAGTAGTACCAGGAATCGTAGCTGCGGTGGTTGGATTTGATAATGAACTAAACTATGAGAAGATTATGAAGATATGCCAACTTCTTCAGACCACATCGGTTGATTATATTGCGACGAATCCAGATTTAGCTTGTCCTGTAGGATTTGGCTATATTCCTGATTGCGGCGCAATCTGCGATATGATTGAGAAAGCAGTAAAGAAGCAACCATATTATGTTGGCAAACCAAATAGAAGTATGGTAGATCTGTCCATTGCCAGTACAGGATTTACCAGGGAAGAAACACTTGTAATAGGAGATCGGTTGTACACAGATATCGCGTGTGGTATTAACGGGGAAGTGGATACTGCGTTGGTATTTACTGGAGAAGCGAAGTTAGCGGATTTAGAAACCACAGAATTTAAACCGACTTATTATTGCAATTCAATGAGGGATATCTATGAAAATCTTATTTAAACTAATTGCAAAGAAGATCATGCTATTGTTCTACCATTTCTTCTTAATGATCTTTAAGATAAAAGAGGATGTTATCATTTTTGAAAGTAGCATTGGTAGAAATTATTCGGGAAATCCAAGAGCAATCTATGAAGAAATGGTGCGCATGGGATTGGATAAACAGTATAACTGTTACTATATCTTTGAAAACACGAATACGGAGATTCCTGGCAGTGCATATAAGATTAAAAAGAATAGATTAAAATACTTTTATATTATGGCAATTGCAGGTGTTTGGGTAAGTGATTCCAGATTTCAAACATTTATTAAGAAAAGAAGTGGTGTAACCTATATTCAGACTTGGCATGGGACACCATTAAAAAAACTGGCTTTGGATATGGATGATGTTAGCA
>JAEZUR010000140.1 GCA_023420935.1 Bacillota bacterium
AAAGGATATCTATACCATAAATATACCGGAGGATACCACTCTACAACTTCAGTTGAATTCTAAAATAAAAGACAATGTTTCGGTGAAAGTAGAAAAGGAAGATGGTCAATTTACGGAATCCGGAATCGCAAAATTCGATCCCCTTACGGCTAAAAATAGCCAATATATTTACCGAAAAGAAATTACTAAGGGTAAGTATTTTATTACAGTAGAAACACAGGATGATAGTCAGACAGGGGTATATTCACTTAAAACCCAATGTGATATTTCAATTACTGCAATGATTGCTTCAGAACCCAAAAAAACCGTATGTGTGGGAGATAAATTTACAATCTATCCAGTCATTGCGCCAGCTTATGCCAATGAAGGGGTAACCTATACTACCAGTAATAAAGCCATTGCAACTGTTTCTAGTAAAGGTGTTGTTAAGACACATAAAACGGGTAAAGTAACAATTACCCTAATTGCAAAAAACAATCAAGTGGAAGCAAAAAGTATTATTACAGTTAAGAATATTCCAGTCAAGAAAGTGAAATTAAATAAGACCAGTTTGACTCTGAAAAAAGGTAATATAGTTACATTAAAAGCATCTGTTCAACCATCTAACGCTTCCAATAAAAAAATAGCGTGGTCTTCTAGTAACAAATCAGTAGCAACAGTAAGTTCAAAGGGAAAGATAACTGCAATTGGTACTGGAACTTGTACGATTACTGCGAAAACACAATCAGGGGGAAAGAAGACAAAATGCAGAATCATTGTAAAAGCACCCGTGGTAGCTACCCCAAAACCAAGTGAGACTGAAAAACCATCTAATACAGAATCAGATAGTATACCAGTATCTAGTATCAGTGTGGCGAGTTCCATTTCCTTAGAAGTAAACGCTTCCTATAGCTTACACGCTACCTGCTCGCCAAAGAATGCATCCAATAAGAAAATAACCTGGAGTAGTAGTAATTCAAGTATCGCTCGTGTAAATGGAAGTGGTAAGGTAACTGGAGTATCAAAAGGTAGTGCGGTCATAACGGTGAAATCCTCTAATGGAAAAAAAGCATATTGCACCGTTTTAGTAAGGTAATTGGAATATTAAATAAAGAGAGGGAGTTATTATTCTATGCAGGAACCTGGAGAGATTAAATTAAATTTAAATGATGCGGCCACCAGTATTGAAAAGCTAAAAACTTGTAAAACCAATCTGCAGAATAGTTATGATCAGATTGTGACAGCCCATGCAAGCTTAAAGGCAAACTGGAAAGGTAATAGTGGAACGGCATTTTCTAGCTGTTCCGAGGCAATGGAGAAAAACTTAATAGGAAGAATTGAGGGATTACAGAAATTAATTGATATGCTTGAAGATTCTAAGCTTCTTTTTGTAGATACAGACTCCAATTTATTTATAGCATAATAAAATTCAAGGAGGATTTACTTTTATGTCATGCAGATGCACGGATATATTAGACTGCCAAGCAGATATTAGTACAATAGGAGATATGCAGAATTACATAGGAAATGCTCAGACGAGGGAGAGTGATATTACAGGAACTTATACCAGTATTTCAACTTATTCCAATCTGTCCTTTATTGTGGATGATATGACAAGATTAATGAATAAACAGAAAAGTATGAATGTAGATATGTTGGAGTTAATTCCTAACATTTCATCAAAATGCAGTAATGAGATAAGCAATCTAAAAAGTCAATTAAGTAGTATGCAATCAGAAGATCAAAGTTATCACGAGGAATTAGCGAGACAGGAAAGAGAACGGGAAGAAAGTGAGAGCGAGTAATGGAATTTCAGGTTGATTTGAATTCAGTTTGTGAAGAAATAAACGCCTATAATAAGATGATAAATGAAATATCGGAAATTTCAAAATCGGTTGGCTCCATTGCAGAAGATCTAAAGGATAAAAGTTGGAGCGGAACAGCAACGGTGGAGTACGAGAAAAGAATGAAAGAGTGGCAATCCCAGATGGGGAAATTCCTAGAGGATGCATTCTTAGTGAATAAAGTGTTAGCGGATACCTTAAATGAGGAGACGGTGGATATGCAGATGCTGTGTAATGATTTTATTGATTGGTTGGAGTGAAGATATTTTGATTTCATGGTGACATTGCGAAACAGCACAGTTTACTGAAGTTTCTGCACCCCGGATACAATTCCTCCGCTCCAACGCTCCATCCGCTTAACTTCCGCTCCGGAATTGTATCCGGGGTGCAGAAACTACTGTAGGTGTTGAGTTTCGCAATGAAAAAATATTAGATCCATATGAGGTGATTTCAAGCTTACATTTAGAACTTAATATAAGTGTGGAATGCATAAATAGACTGGAGAATAGATTGTGGATATAAAAGAGGACAAGAAAAAATACCAAGCAGCAAATTATATAAATGAGGATAGGTTGCAAGATAAAAAATATATAAAAAAACGATTACAATCAAAAATAATATTTTTTGTGGTTTGTAGTGTTTCAGTAGCATTCATACTAGCAATCATTGGATGTTTTATTTATCGACATGTAACAGGCCCGTCTTTGGAAAAAATGATGAGCTATATGGAAGAAAAATATGGGGAAGAATTTGAGGTAGAGGCGTTGAATACCCAAGTTTGGACAGCAACTTATACAGGAATACAAGTAAAGTCTGCAAAATTTCCTGAAGAGGTAATAAATGTAATAACATATAAAAATGGAACTAAGAGAATCTATGAAGATAATTATATATCGATACTAAGAAGGAATGATTTTAATGCAGCTTATCAGGATCAAGTTAATAAGGTTTATAAAAAATCATTGGTTTTTGCTACGTCAATATCAGCTTATCTTACGTTACCATCAGAGATTGATCAAAGTACAGAAATTAATGATATTTTAAGCAATCCTGATGTAAGAGCAAGTGTTAGTATATATGTTGAAGATGACTCAAAAAATAAGGATGAACAGATTGATGAATTGAGATTACTTTTAAAAGAAAAAAAATGGTTGAGTACAATAACTATATATTATGTTAAAGAAGATTTATTAAATAATATATCATGGGAAAATCGAAATGACATAATGAATAAAAATAAGAATTGTTATTTGTATGGAAAAATGATAATAGCAAGAGATTTTGAAATAAAAAGTTTAAGATGGGAGGTGTATTAAGTATAGTTATGACTAAATAACCGCGATGTATGTTTATAGAATATATAGACATAGTAATTTATTTTGATTGGAGATTAGATTGTGGATATAAAAGAAGACAAGAAAAAATACCAAGCAGCAACATATATAAATGAGGAAAGTTTGCATGATATAAAACATAATAAAAAAAGATTACAATCAAAGATTATATTTTTTGTGGTTTGTAGTATTTCAGTAGCATTATTATTAGCAATCATCGGCTATATTGTATACAGACAAGCAACCGCTCCGACATTAGAAAAAATGATGAACTACATGGAAGAAAAATATGGAGAAGAATTTGAAGTTATAGCAGTTAATACACAAACTGAAACTTCGTCACGACCTAAAATTCAAATTAAATCATATAAATTTCCAAATGATATCATAACTGTATCAACATATCGTAAGGATGGAAAGAGAGTATATGAGGATAGTTATATACCAATACTTAGACGAGATGAATTTAATTTAGTGTATCAGGAATTAGTTAGTGAGGTATATAAGAATTCTAAAACATATGTAGACTCAGTAGCGTCATATATAACCTTACCAACAGAAATAGATAAAAAAACTAAGATTGAAGATATATTAAGTAATCATCAGGTTAATATTTGCATAAGTGCATATGTGGTAGATGATGAGTCTAAAAAAGAAGAGCAGATGGAACAGTTGAGATTAATGTTAAAAGAAAAAAGATGGGATACAACTGTAGATATATGCTATGTAGATGAAGCAATATTAAATAAGCTAACTTATAAAAATAGGGTAAACATTCTAGGACAAAAAGGAAGTTGTTATTTATATGGTAGTATGATAATGTCAGATGATTTTGAAGTAACTGATATTGAATGGAGTGATGGAAATGATTAATAATTCATTAAAAGAACAAGTTGAAAATGACGGAACGAATCAGGCTGCTATACTAGATTTATTAATGTATTTTGATTTAGATAGTTTAAAACCTAATAATACAACACAATATACTGTCAGTAAAGCGTTAAAAAGGATAGAAGATAAAATTGATGATATTGCGGAGGATGATAAATATGCTCCAGAATACCTAAAAGTATTGCAGGCATATGCTAAATCCAATCCCGATTTTGAAAAACTTGAAATAACCAATATTGCAACAAAAGAAGATGGCTACACCAGTCCTAACGGACTCAACGCTGCAGTTTTCACAGATGATAAGAATAATGTAACCGTTGCATATCGCGGAACTGGCAGTGGTGAGTGGATTGATAACGGTAAGGGATTAGGTGCTGTAGACGTTGGATCACAGAAAGATAGTGAACAACAAGCAGAAGCGATGCGATATTTTGAAGATGTGGTGGAGGCAAATGGTTATAATAATGGGGACTATCATATCACGATTACCGGCCATTCAAAAGGAGGTAATAAGGCTCAATATGTGACGTTGATGTCTAATTACGCTGACTTAATAGATGTATGTGTCAATTATGATGGACAAGGATTTTCTCCGGAAGCAATCGAGCAATTTAAGTTATATTTAGGTGACAAATATGATGAATATATTAATAAGATGTATTTAATAGCAGCTGATAACGATTATGTAAATGAATTAGGGGTAAGAACCATTATACCCAATGAACACAGGAGTTATTACAAAGCTGGATGTGGTTGGGGATTACAGAATAATCATTATCCACATGTTATATTTGATCCGACTACAGGTGGTTTTAAGGAACAAGCAGATGGACCAGGTCCATTAACCGATTATTTAAGTCATTTAATGGATGAGGTAATGGATTTAACTCCAGGTGAGCGTAATATCCTTTCAGAAGGGTTGATGAGTATTGCACAATGTACGCTTGGTAAAGAACAGAATATTGTAAATGGAGAGAAGTGTAACTGGTCTAGTGCTGCTATAGCAGCGTTGTATTTAGGAGCTTACATCGGTGCAACGTTTGATGAAGAAGTAGGACGCTTAATAATAGGTCAAGTAAGCCAAAGTCTTGGATCACTTGAGAAAGAAGTTCTTACAAAGATAAACACGGTAGTTACCAATATAACAAGTGAGGCAAAAGTAGATGTTGCATTTGTAACCACGTCTGTTAAGCAAGCACTTGTGGATATTAATACCTTAGTTGAGGATGCTACCCAGGATATTCAGAATTTTTTGAATCAAGTTGACGTAGTGGTGAAAGAAGCAATTTGTAGCTTTACAAATCAATTGCAAAAGGATCTATTGGAATTTAGAGATAATGTTACCAATAAAGTAAATGGTGCAATTGAAATAGTTGAGAATATCACTGTTAAGTCTGTAGAAGAGGCTAAAAATATTGCCTTTATAGCTCTAAATACTGTTGAAGCTACCATTGTAACTGGAATTAAAGAAGTGGAAGATACGGTAAACCAGTTTACTAGTGAAGCAGCTGATTCATTACATGAATTAAGTGATATGGCTAATATCATTGCAACATCATCTGCAGGAATGAACAGTGTGTCAGGTAAAATAACATCATTTGCAGCAATTTTGATTAGTGAGGTCAGTGAGGTAGCTGCAGATAAAGTAGATATCATCAATGTGCTAGTAGAAAATCAATTTGATATAGTAATAGATTTTATTGATTCTGAAATGAATAAAATTAAAAACTATCTATCTACTCTTTGCAACAGTATACAAGAGAATGTTAGGAATTTTGCAGAAGGTTTAAAAGATGGAATTGATAATTTTGCAGACTTTCTCCATTCGAAAGCAGCAAATATGATTGATGATATAAAAGTGACTGTAACAGAGAAAGTAGATTCACTTACTTTAGAGGTAAAAGATAAAGTCAATGAATTTGAATACAAGATAAAAGCAGAAATTAACGCATTAACAGATATCACGACAGCATGCCAGAAATTTATAAATACTGGATTAGATCAAATTCGTAATACTACAGAAAAACTCGCAGCATTATCCATTGAAGATTGTAGAGAGATTACCAATGAACTATTTAAGAAAATATGGGATGCTACGAATCCAGATGAATTATCTTGGATGCGTAAAGTAGCACTGCAAAAAATTTCACTGTTGTTCCAAACAAATAATGCTATCACAAATTTTGCTATGAATGGGGATAGTATGTATCTTGAAACAGGTTCTTTCATAGAGGGCAAAGACTTTTCGGTCATGGATTTGAAATATACGCAAGCAACAGGACGGGTTGGATTAGAATTTGATTTAATTCCTAAGATCACAAGCCTTGCGAATCTAATTGTTACTGAATACAATCCGCAAGTCAAAGGCTATCTGGAGCAAGCAGAACTAAAATGTTCTCAGCTACGATTTAGTTCATTAAATATTAGTCAGGAGTTACAAGATTGTTATGCTTCCATTGAAAGACAGAATAGATCACTAAATAATTTCGTTACTCAGTTAGGTACATATAAGAAAAAGGTAGAAGACATGGAAGAGGATATTGTTACTCGCTTAGGAACGATAAAGGTTGATTGTAAGTTATCTTAATTCAATCTTTATCTTGTACAAAGATAGTAACAAGGAGAGTAATAGAGATAGTAACAAGGAGAGTTATAGAACGTAAGAAGGGTTGTTATTCCTACATAAGTAGTGATTAATAATAAATAATAAAAAGGAAAGATGAGGTAGAGTAATATGGCATCACAAATCAGAATAACACCAGAAAGAATGGTGGATCGAGCAAAAGAGTTTAATACAGAAGGAACGAATTTCCAAGATGTAGTTACTAAAATGACAAGTTTAGTGGACATACTTCAGGAAGAATGGGAAGGCCAGGCAAGTGCATCCTTTAAAGAACAATTTGATTCATTAAAACCAGGATTCCAAAAAGTAAGAGAGTTGATTGATGATATTGCAGAACAATTAGTTGATACAGCACATGCTCTTGAGACTCTTGATGGTGAAATCTCTTCAAAAATAGCAGGTAAATAAAAAGTATCCCCTTCCATTCTATCTGGGATGGAGGGGGTATTGTGGGTGTGCCCAATAGTTGCAATGTCTCCATAAATTGTGGAAAGGATGATATGATATGCAAATAATTGTAACCTTAAAAGTAAACCAGAATGGGCGAGAACTTGAATATGATATTCAAGTAGATCAAAAACAGAGAATTAGAAGTTCATTAGAGATTATTTTCAAGAGTTTTAAAATACAAAAGGAGTTGGATCAGATTCACTTTATTCGTTCTAACAAAAATAGAAGATGGATTAGTATTAATGATACCTTTCTGCAGGGAGAAATTTATACAGGAGATATTTTAGAAATAACGGAATGAAAGGATTTGTAAAGTATGAAGAAGGAAGTTAAAAAATCACAATTAATAGCTAAAACTAATGGAGATAGAATACGTTTACAAGCATTTCAGGAGGGATTGGTTCCTTGCAGTGTGGAGGAGCGAAAAGAAGAGTTATGGATAAGTTACCATCTGGAGAATTTATATCCGTTTTCAGAGGTTAAGAAAGAACTACCTGTTAATATAGTCAAAGCATTAATCAATATTGCAAAATTATTCGAACTATCGAAAGAGTATTTGATTGATTTATCTCCGAGTAATATGTACTATGATATGAACTTTTTACCCAAGATGTTAGAAAGAGATATATGTAATGAGGATATCTATACGGATTATGAAGATTTTATCATGCAGTATAAAAGTCTAATTGCCTGTACGTTGCAACATAGATATAAATTTGAAGACTATTATTTGGGCGGCTTAGATTTAATGAAAAAGGATTCCAATTTAAAGGAAATCCATTCTTCTACAAATGTAGAAGAAATTGTGGAACTTTTAAAAAGAGAATATGAAAAAGAGAGCTCAAATTTATATATAAAAAGTGTAATCATACGTAAAAATAAATTGCTAGTACATTGGATAGTGGAAACAATTGCAATTATTGGTGTATTGATACTTGGTGGAATAAGTGGCTATGCTCACTTGGTAAGTATGCCAAACCAAGAGAAGCTATTGGAGGCAGATAATCATTTTATCCATCAAGAATATGACAAGGTTATTACTGTCCTAAATACCACAAGTCTTAACCAAATACCAATATCATCAAAGTATATGTTAGTCCAATCTTATTATAACACCAATAAAAATCTATTTGATCAATCCAAAGCAGTTGATTCTGATATTTCCTTAACGTCGGATACGAACCGTTATCATTATTGGATACAACTGTACCAAGGTAAGTTTGTTGATGCCATCGATACCGCAAAAAAGATTCAGAATAATGAGTATCTTCTGTATGCATACACCCAGCAATATAAACATGTTGCTGAAGACACGAATTTGGACGGCGAGGATAAGCAAACACAATTGGATACTATAAAGTCTTCCATGAAAGGTCTGGAGGATGATATGAAAGAAGAATCTGAAAAAGGTAAGAACCCGGTTACAAATTCAAAGTAGAAAAGGAACATAGGGCCTATGAATCATATAATAATTTTTCTTAACGATGATAGATATCAAGAGTTTTTATTGGAAGACGGTATATATCTGAACGATAATTTACAGGTTGTGGATGAAAGACAAGCAACCTTATCTTTTCATGTTCAAAAGGACAAGATATATTTTGAGCAATTAGATATGGAGTTAGAAAATAATAAAAATTATGCGTATCAGAAACATAATTTTTTTGTTATGCCCAAGATAGTTAGAGCGTTTAGTATAAAGGGGTTACATAAGTTTCAGGTTGGAATCAACAAAACGGACAATCTTATTTTGCTTGAGAAACAACCAGAATCTATTTTCTATCTAGGAAGTAATGTGCCAGTATTTCAAAATGGGAAATTGACTAACAAAGAAACAATCAAATGGCAGGAAGGAGATTGGTTTCTAGTAGGGCATATTAAGATAATCATGGATAAGGATTACATAGAGTTAATTGGAGATGAGATTTTATATGAAACAGCACTCATTCCTTATGATGCGGGGAAGTTTCAGTTCGACGGGTTTCCATACTACAAACGTTCTCCAAGAATTATGAAAATGAATACCAAGGAAAGTGTATCCGTTCTTAATCCGCCAGCCAAAGCCTCAAGAGATAAAAAGACGTTAGCAAAAATAATTATTCCGCCTGTTCTTACCATGAGTGCTACTTTGCTGATTACGATCATTCAGCCTAGAGGTATTTATATTATTGTCAGTGTAATTGGAACGGTGGTAAGTATTGTTTTCTCGATCATTACCTTTTTTGAGGATAAGAATGAAACCATTCAAAAAAATAAAACCAGAAATGAAGTATATACAGATTATCTATTGAAATTAAGAAAATCTTTATTTATGAAAAAGAAAGAACAGGTAGAAGCCACCTGCTATAATAATCCTAGTTTAAAAGAGATAGAAAAGATGGTAAGAAACTATAGCAGTAGAATATTTGAACGATCCATGTTTGACGAGGATTTTCTAAATGTTATGGTGGGAAAAGCTGATGTACCCCCTAGTTTTCAAGTTCAAGCTAATTTTTCAGCTTTAGAGCTGGAAAAGGATGAGTTAATGATTGAAGCAGAAGATATCTGTAATCAATATAAAGTGATCGAGAATATGCCAATCACGGCGGAATTATTAAAATCACATCTAGGTATTGTTGGTGAGAAAACGAATATACATGAACTTCTAAAATCAATTTTTGTACAATTAACCTTTGCACATAGTTATACCGATGTGGAGATGGTTTTTCTGTATGATCAAGCATATAAGAAAAAGTTTGATTGGCTAAAGTGGTATTCCCACTTTAAGTTGCGTGCAATTAACGTTACTGGGTTAGTATGTGATGATCGAATAAGGGATCAAGTTCTTGAATATGTGATGCAGGAGTTGAAAGAACGTAAACTAAAAAAAGAAAGTAAGAAAGTAAGATATTCACCACATTTTGTTATTGTTATTGATGAACCAGATATGATAGAAGGACACTCTATCATGGAATACATACAGAGTAAGGAGGATCTGGGTTTCTCCATTATCTATACAAACAAAAATCAAGCGAATCTTCCTGAAACGATAAAGACAATCTTGTTATTAGAAGATTCGGAAACGGGTCGTATTGTATTAAATAATGGATTAGCATGTGATTTACAAATAGGACTAGAGCATACCAAGGGAATCCAATTAGAAGAGATATCTAGAAACTTATCCAGCATTATTTTTATGCAGGAAGCTGGTAATTATATACCCGATAGTATTACCTTCTTTGATATGTATAAAGTCCAACATCCACAACAGTTAGACGTGATAAACCGTTGGAATAAAAATACGGCATTTAAAACGTTAGCTGTGCCACTTGGCGTTAGAGGTGTAGATGATTACGTGTATCTGAATCTACATGAAAAAGCACATGGACCCCATGGACTGGTAGCAGGTACAACAGGATCAGGTAAGAGCGAAATTGTTCAATCATACATATTATCCTTAGCTGTTAATTTTCACCCATATGAAGTTGGATTTCTGTTAATCGACTATAAAGGTGGAGGTATGGCGGGCTTATTTAAAGATTTACCACATCTCTTAGGTACCATCACTAATCTAGATGGAGCAGAAAGTATGCGTGCTATGGCATCCATCAAGAGCGAACTTGCTAGACGACAGCAAATCTTTAATCAACATAATGTAAATCATATAGACCAATATAGCAAACTATTTAAAAGTGGAAAAGCAGATAATCCACTTCCACATTTATTTATTATATCCGATGAGTTTGCTGAATTAAAGAAAGAGCAGCCTGAGTTTATGAAAGAGTTAGTTAGTACAGCTCGTGTTGGGCGAAGTTTAGGAATTCATTTAATACTAGCAACCCAAAAGCCTTCCGGTGTAGTGGATGATCAGATCTGGACTAACTCCAAGTTTAAATTGGCTCTTAAAGTAGCCAATCCCCAAGATAGTAACGAGATTTTAAAAACGCCGGATGCAGCGAATATTACCCAGCCTGGGCGTGCATATCTTCAGGTTGGAAACAATGAAATCTATGAATTGTTCCAGTCTGCATGGAGCGGTGCGGTATATTCAGAAGGAAAAACTGTACAGGCACAAGATAATCGGGTATATTACATCAATGAACTAGGACAGGGACAACTACTTAATAAGGACTTAAGTAAAATCGATAGTGGTGTAAATGAGGTGAAGGAAACACAATTAGATGTAATCGTGAAATACATTAGAAGCATATATGACCAAATGAATCTTCCAGATGTGGAAAGGCCATGGCTTCCGTCCCTTTCTGATAAAATTTCAAGTCCTTATATCACGCTAGATCAGATTATCGATGTGAATACTATAAAAGAACTTGATTTAACGGCACCGATTGGATTAGTGGATATACCAGAGAAACAACAGCAAATGGAATATAAGGTTGATTTTAATAGCGATGGAAACATAGCTATTTTTGGCGCGTCCGGATTTGGTAAAACCTTCTTTCTATCCTTGCTGATGACTACTATGGCAATCAAAAACTCCCCACAAAATCTACATTATTTTGTATTGGATTTAGGTAATTCAGGGTTGATTCAGATGAAGAAACTACCTCATACAGCAGATTATATTGGGTTTGATGATCAAATTAAATTACAGAAGATGTTTGCATTACTTCTAGACGAAATGAAAACGAGAAAAAGATTGTTTGCAAAAACCAATGCGATGAATTTTGCCATGTACAATCAGATAGCAGAGGAAACCATTCCTGCTATATTTTTATTTATCGATAATTATGATGTAATGAAAGAAATTAATCTGGAGACAGAAGAGATTATCACCAAGATAACAAGAGATGGGGCAAGTTTGGGCTTATTTACTGTAGTTGCGGGTTCTAGAGTAAATGTAATGCGATTTAGCATACTGAATAATTTTAAGCTGAAACTGCCTCTTTATATGTATGACAGATCAGATGTTGTAAATGTAGCAGGAAGACCGTCCTATGATTTGGGAGAAATTAAAGGAAGAAGTTTAATCAAGATAGAAAATTTGAATCATATGCAGCTTTACACCAGTGTGGACTATAATACCATTTTTGAGTATACAGAGAATGTGGATCAGATTATGTCTATATTGAATCAAACTTATACTGGTGAGAAAGTAAAAGGAATTCCTATGTTACCAGATACATTGGATTTAAATGGAATGAAAGAATATAAACAAAAACAAACTGGTAAAACGTTGATTCCAATTGGATTGGACACAGATAACGTAGAAGTAGAGTATATGGATTTAAATAGTGGTGTTCAACTGATCATGGGAGGTAGTTTGACTGGTAAAACAAACCTGTTAAAGATCATATTGGAGCAGATCCCAGAGGAAGCAAGAGTTTATATCTTTGACTCTCCAAGAATGGAATTATTTAGCTATCACATTAGAGAGAATATCGTTTATCTGGACAGTCAGGAAACAGTACAATCCATGTTTGAAGAAATACAAGCAGAGACGGAGAAACGAACACAAGCGTACAGTCAAGAGAAGCAGAAAGATCCGTATTTGTCGCCGAAAGCTTTTTATACAAAGCTTGATCCAGTTATTTTAATCATGGAAGACTGTGACAGTTTTATCGAATCATTAAATAAATATAAAGACCTAAAACCAGAGAGTTTATTAATGGATGCAGTGAGAGCAAACATTACCATTATCGGAACCTCTTCCAATAATAAATTAAGAGGCTATGATTCATTTACTAAGTTTTTGAAAGAATCCATAGCAGGTGTGGTTCTTGGGAATCCCAATGATCAAAGTGTCTATACTATTCCTCATTCGAGAGCTACAAAGTTTCCAGTTGAATTTGGATATCTGTGTAAACAAAGTGATAGTACTCGTATAAAAATACCACTAATATCTTAGGAAGATTAGTATGTTCAAAAGGAATTAGGCATTTCCGATAGAAAGAACAACGTGGATAAATGGATTGATCAGGAAGGAGTATAAGGTTAAACATGGATAATAGAATACATGAGTATGAACCGCTATGGGGTAATTGGTTTATCGATAGTTTGATTGGAGAAGGTACTTATGGTTGTGTATATAAGATATATCGGAAAGATTTTGACAACATATACTATTCTGCCCTAAAGATTATCTCAATACCTAGAAATGAGAAAGAAGTCAAGAGAGCCTATTCGGAAGGAATGAATGAAACACAGATTGATACATACTTTAAGGAATTGGCCGAAGAAATCTATCAAGAAATCATATTTATGGCAGAGTTAAAGGGAAAGACGAATATAGTTAGTTACGAGGATCATCAGATCATCGCCAAGAAAGATAGTATTGGTTATGATATTTTAATTCGAATGGAATTATTACAGAGTCTCTCTGAGTATTCCATGAAACATGAGATTCAGGATGAAGAAGTAATCGCAATTGGAAAGGATATCTGCAAAGCACTCACAGTTTGCGAGAAACACAATATTATCCATCGAGATATCAAACCAGATAATATTTTCGTTTCCAAGGATGGTGATTATAAGCTTGGTGATTTTGGAATCGCAAGAAAGATGGAAAGTGCCGAATTAACAATGACCATCAGCGGTTCTTATGAATATATGGCACCAGAGATTCTAAAGGATTGTGAGTATGATAAACGAGCAGACATTTATTCTCTTGGGATGACCTTATATACCTTATTAAATAATCGTAGAGTTCCGTTTTTGCCGACTAGTGGAATGGTAAAGTATGAAGACCGTAACCGTGCCCAGAAGCTTAGGCTCTCTGGGAAAGAGATTGCAAGGCCGGTGTCAGCATCGGAAGAATTGGGAAAAGTGATTATCAAAGCCTGTGCCTATAAACCAGAGAATAGATATGCTTCAGCGGAAGAGTTTATTATGGCGTTGGAACAATTTACTACAAGTGTAGAAAAAAATAGTCACGCTAACACAAATCTGATAGAGAATCAGGTTGACTTAGATAAAAATTCCGAAACGAAAGCGATTGTTGAAGTTAATAAAGAGGCTGAAGCTAAAAAAGAAGTAGAAGCTAAAGAAGAGGCTGAGGCCACAAAAGTGGTAGAAGTCAAAAAAAAGGTCGAAGCGAAAAAAGAGGTTGAAGTCAAAAAAGAGTTTAGCAAAAAGATCGATATTCAAAATGTAATAAAAAATAAAACGGAATATCGAACGGAAAGTAAAACAGAAAATAAAACAGAAAATAAAACGGAAAATAAAACGGAAAATAAAACGGAATATAAAACACAGGAAGATGAACGAACGAAGTCTATCACAAAACTAGAGAGTGATCGTGAGATATGTTTTTGCTTTCATTCAATGGAAGAAATTTCATATAACAAGGGTCAGAAGAAAGCATTTAATCCCAAGCGTGAAAAAGCATTGGTAGCATATAGAGAACGACAAGCTAAGAAAAAACGTCGCAGAATGATTGCTACACTTGCCAGTGTGTTATCTATTCTGGTTATTGCAGTTTCAACTAATATTATTCTTTATCTAATCAATAAAGAGGAACCTGTTGTGGCTGTTGCAGAAGTATTACCAACCCCAACCGTAGAACCGACGGTTGCACCAACCATTGAACCAACCCTAACTCCTTATGAAGTCAATATTGAAGGGAAAGGGAAAAAAGTTTTTGCCCAAATGGAACATCCAGAGCTCTTAACCGGTCTGAATGCAGGTGGCTGCAAACTAAAAAATATTGATCTGTTAAGAAACTCTTTTGGAATTGTTACGCTTGAGCTACGTGATAATCAGATACAGAATATAACACCAGTTAGAAATATGAATAAGCTAATGTATCTAAGTATATCAAATAACAAGGAACTTAATGATATAACGCCGATACATAATTTAAGAAACCTAACCATGTTAACCTTAGATGGGAATAAGATTAAAGACATTACGGTAATTGGTGAATTGACGAATCTTCAGTCACTGAACGTGGCAGAGAATAAAATTACAGATATATCGGTACTAAAGAATCTAAAACAACTTACCTTTTTAGATATTAGTGAGAATGAGATTAAGGATATTACTTGCTTAGGAGAATTAAGCAATCTACAGCAATTAGTCTTAACTGGTAATCCAATTAAGAAATCACAGATAAAACAAATCAAGAAGAAGCTACCAGATTGCGAGATTGAATTTTAATAGTTCTTAAATATAGGAATGGGAGGAATGGATATGGCATTGAATGCAGCCATTGGAGTAAACGCATCGGGAATGGATACATCGAAACAAACCATTGATACTTTGGTTCAGGAATTATCTGATGTGCTAAAAGAAATGGAGGATAATACACAAACCATGTTAGAAGGATGGATTGGTGATTCAGCCGATGCGTTTGCAAAGGCCAGCTATTCTCTAGGGCTAACCCTATCTAATATAATGTTGGATCTACAAGAAGCAGGGAATCATATGGCAGGAACAAAAACACAAATGCTAGATACAGATGAGCTCTTGTCCAATGGAATAGCAGCAAAGGGGGAGAAATAAATTATGGGATGTAGATGTTCTGATATTGTACGTTGTAATTCTGATATAGATACAGTAACGCAAATAAAAGGGTATTACGGGGTATTGCAATCCCATAATAGTGACATATATTTGGAGTTAAGCAATATGAGTGGTAGCGTATCAAACGCAGTTTCCCCGGATAACATCTTAGATTTATCGAGAGGAATACGAGAGTTCAATGATGTATTAGATGATAATGCTGATGCTATGGTGATACGATGTGAGAATCAATTGTCAAAACTAAGAAGGGATCTTAGTTCCATGCAATCAGAGGATCAATCCTATCATGAAGAATTAGAAAGAGAAAGGGAATGAGATAAGGATTAATAAAAAGGATAAATAGAAAGGATAAATAAAAAAGATTATATAAAGTATAAATTTGAAAGCTTATATAAAATAGATTAAAAGTGTGTTCCGCGTCTGATTTTAATGTGGACGCAGCGGGAAGAGGGGGTAAAATGAATCAAAACTTTGACTTTAGTTTGAATCTTAGAAAATTAGTACAGGATTCTCCAAACTATATCAGTAGAACCCAAGCAATGATAGAGCGATTAGAGGCAGTTGTGGAACAATTAAATACGAATGTAAATATTCCTTTATTTGATAGTTGGAAAGGTGTAAGTGCCAATATATTTTCAAATTTAATTATCAAATGTTGGATGGTTCGCATGAATGAATATATTAAATCATTACAGGCATTGAAAGATAAATTCTATAACGAGGTAGTACCAGCGGCGGATGATATCAATACCATGGCACTTGAATTGGTTCAAAATACAGATGTAACAAGTGGCTTAGGATGGGCAAAGCAAAGTATAATTTCCTTAGGAGATTCCGAAATCTCAGATATACAGAAACGAATCAAAACGGTAATAGATATTTATTATATAAAGCTAGATTGTGCGTATCAAATTGAAAGTCTGGTCTATAATCTATGTTATGATTCTTTTATTGGCGTAGACGAAATTAGCTGGAATCGAGCAAAGATCTTAAAGAAGATAGAACAGTTAGGCGACCTTGATAATGCCTTGGGTAAGTATAGTAAAGCAGTTGGTGAATTTGAAGAGTTGGTAACGGATTACATGAAAACGATTACATCAGAAGATGCCAAAGTAGTTACAGCAGAGAATTATGAAGCGTATCGAGTTTATGTGACGCAAGCCAATATGTTACCTACAACCGTGCCGGATATCTATAACAGTGAGCGGTTTAAGGCTCTTCTTGAGATGGATCCAAGATTGGTGTCGGAAGATGAGCTAGCGATTCTCACGGCAGCATTTAGTGGGTTGGTGGAGGATAACGGAGATATTGATACGGAGCAGATGGAGAAGTTTATACAGAGTTTTTATGTGAAAAGCGAAGAACCAATTCCAGAGGAATTTCTGGCAACAGGTGTGCCTACTTGCCAGACTAATTTAAGTCCGTTGTTTACGATGATGTATGCCAGCTTTCTAAAGAATGATATGCAAACAGTTTATGATGCTATGGCTAGAGGAATTTATTCTAAGGATAATCCTATTAAAGAGGTTGATAGATTATTATTAGTTAGTTCAATAATGCAAGATGTAGTATATAATATGCAAACTCTAGAGCTAATTTATGGTGATCCGAGTGCAGAATATATTCATGACTTGCCATTAATTCATTTGGAAAAATCAAAATTTAGTTATGAATATAAAATTAATGCACAAATACCTGATTGGAATCATGTGGGTGGGTCTAAACTAGATATACAAATAAAACGTTATGGAGATAGTACATCTGCTGTAGACAATGCAACAGATATAGCAGTAATATATATCAAATCTACTATGCCAGGAGTAAATGACTATGCGGACTTAACTGCAAATACTGCCCTTCTAGTAGGTGATCTAACTGGAGCATTAGATGCAATTCCATTTGTAGGGCAGGCAAAATCGGTTTATGATTTATTTGCATCTATTCAAAAAAATTGTGATCAGATAGAAGAAGCTAATAAGCAGATTGATAATCAAGCATTTATTGATGCAGCTTTATATTTAGGTGTGAAAGGAACAACTAGTGTTGTTAATGGTGAGATGGTACTAAATTATTGGAGTCTCACTCCTGTTGGTGGTTATACACTGAAAACAAAAGTGGATGCATATAACGAAAACAATATCGAGCAACTTGATGCTCAACAAATCTATGATGATTTTGTAAATGGGGATTACGATTCAGATAGTATAATCAAATTTAGTGATTTTATGTATGATCAAGGATATAGATTAACCAAAGAGTATTGGGATAATAACAACACACAGCAGTAATAGAAATCATAATTTGTAAAGGTGTAACTAATAATAAAAAAATATAAGAGGGATAAAATATGCATTATATAAGAAATAAACACAAAGTCGTAATAATAATTGTAGTATTTTTGATAATAATTTTATGTTGTTTAGCAACGTTTAGATACATATTCATAAAAAGTCATATTGTACATTTTAGAAATGCCCAAGTAGAGTTGGTGGTTAGACAAGAGCTAAGGCGCATAGGAAATGCATCTTATGATAAAAATATCATGACTTGGGATGTTGATAAAATAAAAAAATTAGGTTTTGTAGAATTCGATGAAATTGTGCCATTGCCAGAGGATATTAGTGACTTAAAGAAATTAAAGAATTTAGAGAGATTATCAATACATTCTCTTAACAGCGAAACTAAAAATCTAAATATTCTTGCTGAACTACCAAAACTAAAAAAGTTAAATATTAATAAAATGGTGAAACAAAATGATCAAGGAGAATGGATCGAGATACCAATTGAGAATTTAAACTTTTTATCTGGAGCACCCAGTCTGGAAAAATTAGTTGTTTCATTTAAGGGGGAAGATATAAGTGCATTAAAAGATATGAAGACTTTAAAACATTTAGATATCTGGGGTGGTGAACTTAAAGATATAAGTATTTTGGCTTCTTTATCCAATCTTGAAACGTTAGAGGCAAGGAATAATAACATATCTGATATTACACCATTAATGTGTCTTGAACATTTAGTGTATGCTGGTCTAAAAGATAATCCAGTAACGAAGGATGTGTCATATAAAGAATTGTGGAAAATATTGAATGAACGCAGGGAAAAAAAGGGACTAGAAATTATGAGTAATGAAGATGTAGGTATTCAGTAAGTGCAGATACAAGAGATAAGAGTTGATATAAAGATATAAAACTTATAAGAGGAATAATAAATATGGAATTTATACAAAAAAGACACAAAGACATTGGGGAGAATTGTGTTAATGAAAAGGAAAATTTTATTTTTTGGAACTATAATAATACTGGTTTTAATTATACTTAAAAGTATTCTTTCGTATAAAAGTTATTTTAAGCCAATGAATGAGAACACGGTAACATTTGATAATAAACAAATAGAGAAATTAGTTCGTAATGAATTGGGGTATAGCGAAAATGAAAATTTGACGAATGAGGATGCTAAAACAAATTATCATGAAAGATTGCGGTTTGAAAGATATTAGTGGTTTAAAAGATATGACTACATTATCTTTTCTATATATCGAGTACAATCAGGTGGAAGACATCAGTGTGCTAGCTACACTATCTAATTTAAATGAACTGCGAGCAAGTGATAATAAAATTGAGGACATATCAGCACTTAGAGATTTGAAAAATCTTAATTATGCTAATCTAACAGATAATCCAGTAGCAGAGGATAAGCAATATATAGAACTATGGATGGTATTGAATAAACGTAGAGTAAAAGATGGATTAGATGAAATAAATGTGGGAGATTTGTACTAATATAAAATAAATATTATGTGGGAAATTCAAAGGAATTAAGGGGAGCTTATTTTGAAAAAAATCAAAAGTGTAATTATAGGAATTATATTAATTGTATTAGCTTATTGCATAGGAATTATAGAATCTGGACTACAATTAAAAGACCTAAATACATTAATCAGTTATCTATTAGCTATTGTATGTTTTTATGGATTTGGGTTTGGAGCCATTTATTATAGCTTATCAGATCTTTGTTATGATGCACCAACATTAAATAAAGCAGGTAATAAATTTATTGTTTGCATTGTATGTATTGCGGGCGCATTTATATGTTGTATCTTTTTGATTGCAGCAGGCTCAAGTAATGGGTTAACGATCTGTGTCTTAGCATTACTTTTGGTTTTTACCATATGGTTTTTTATGGGGATCTATTTGTTGCATAAAGGATTATACCTAATTGCATTAAATAATGAAGATATGTGGATGATGAACACTTGTAGTAAGTCATGGGTATTATTTGTCATAACTAACATATTAATTGTTATAATAGGAGGAGTCCTTCAGTATACGGGACAATCTAAAAGTACAGCAACAGTTAACTACGCAATGCTCGGACTTGAAATCGTTCTAGGTATCTTAATGTATTCAGTGTTGATAAGAGTCCTGTTACATATGATGAAGCAAAAGAGCTTGATAAAACAGCAAGACATACAGAAAAATGTAAGATTATGGTCAATACGAAATATAGGAGCGAAATTAGGGTTCATATGTACAGTATTGCTGATTGGGATTAGCATATTAAGTATGCTTGCAGTTGCTAATTATTCGGATAAATACGATTTTGAATATGAAGCATATGTGGAAGATCCATACGATGGTATCCAGGCTTATAATGAATTAAATAAGGAATCAAAGATAGATATTACAGCGGATAATTTAATTACATTAACAAAATATACAGGAGATAGAAAAAATATTGTAATACCTGCTGAAATAGATGGGAAAAAAGTTGTAAAAATAGGAGAAGCAATTTTTAAAAATAATACGAGCATAAGAAAAATAAAAATAGAAGAAGGAATCAGTTGTATAGGATATGATGCATTCAGCGGAGCATACTATCTAAACGAAGTCGATATTCCAGAAAGTGTAGTATCGATTGGCGATGCAGCGTTTGAACTCTGTTATTGCTTAGAAGAATTAGAATTGCCAAAAAACCTTCAGAGTATTGAATCAATAACTTTTCTATCAACATCTTTAAGACGTCTTACCATACCTGGTACAGTTAAAGTCATTGAAGAACATGCATTTTTGGGATGCCGTAGTTTAGAAGAAGTAATAATGGAAGAAGGCGTAGAACAGATAGACAAGGCAGTCTTTTATGGTTGTGAAGCATTGGAAACAGTAAGATTACCTCTGAGCCTATCATCCATTGGTGAATCAGCATTTATGAATTGTAGTAAATTAGAAGAGGTCAAATTACCAGACAAGATTTCTGATATATATTGTAATTCGTTTCTAAATACACCTTGGATGGATAATCAAAAAGACGAATTTCTTATCATAGGAGATGGAATTCTATTAAGATATACAGGTAATAAAGAAATAATAGACGTACCAGATGAAGTCAAAAAAATAGGAAATAAAGCATTTGGAAACTATGGAGATAACGAGAGACCTAATGATAATTATTTGCATATCAAAAAGATTGTATTACATGACAACATATCTAGTATAGGAAAAGAAGCATTTTCTTCTTGTGTAGAGCTTAAGGAGATAAATTTACCGGAAGGAATCACACACATTGGTGACGGAGCATTTTCATATTGCAGAGGATTAGAAACAATTAAAATTCCCAATGGAGTGGATGAAATAGGAGATTCCCTGTTCATGGGATGTGAAAGTCTAAAAGACATCATATTACCAAATGATATAGAATTCATAGGATACAAAATGTTCAACGGATGCACTAGTATAGAAACGATAAAAATTCCAGGTAGTACCACCCAGATTGGATACGAAGCGTTTGCAGATTGTACTAAGTTAAAACAGCTAGAGATCCCAAAATCAATACAATACATAAGAAAGAATGCATTTAGTGGAACCCCATGGTATGAGGATAACACGGAAGAGTTCATGATTGTAGGTGATGGAGTATTAATAAAATACAACGGAAATCCCAAACCAGATTCAGACGTTATCATTCCAGAAGGAACCAAAACATTACCAGATGGTATTCTACAAGAATACCTAACATTTCATAGTCTCACCATACCCAAAAACGTAGAATGGATTGATGAACAGTTTTTATGGAATCCCAGTGGAGATAATGAGATACCAACGATAGAAGAAATAATCGTACTAGAGCCATCGGTCACCGTAGATTTTGGTGGTTGCGACTATAACGGAGTCCTAAAAAGCTACAAAGACTCAGAAACAGAAAAATATGCAAAACAAGAAGGAATCGCATTTGAAGTAATTCAATGATGGTGGGTCAAAAGTTCTTTTACATAAGTTAGTGTATCAATTTGCAATAGTCACATATTTATTCAAGTGATACAACATATAATCTGATTCGCAACACGCTCTCGCTTGGATGAAGTTCGTAGTGGTACGTAAGGCTCTAAAGTACAGAGCCTAAGTACCCAATGTGGTCAACTTAAGAAAATTTAAACGAATCTTAGACTAATTTATGAACTTTGAAAATTGAATAGTGAAATTGCTTTATTTTTCTATGAAAAAATGATAAACTAAATAGACTTATGGTATAAG
>JAEZUR010000143.1 GCA_023420935.1 Bacillota bacterium
CACCAAACGATACATACTACCTCTCCTTATCTTTAAACACTCTCTTTAAAAAAGCTTCTTCTATATCATAGATTTCTTCTGTCTCAAAATCTGCAAGACTATGTCTTGCATCCTTAATAAGGTGATACTCCACCCGATCAAGACCTGCCACTTGTTTAATTGCTGTTGCCAATGTCATACTTTGAAGAATCGGGATACATTGATCCTTATCTCCATGAAGAAATAGAAATGGCGGGCAATGTTTGTTGACATAAGTGTGAGGATCTGCTACTTTTACAAGTTCTGGCACCTCAGATGGCCTTTTTCCACCAAATAATACTCCTTCCATGGAATCAGCTTCTCCCACCTCTTTAAACGTAGGTTCTAGTCCAAGTACATCCAGTTGCTCCTTAAGAATACTTAAATTACTAGGGCAGTAGACCGCAATCACTGCTTGAACCTCACTGTTAACTTCTGTATTACCCCACGCTTCCTTATCTTCTAATGCATTACAGGATGAGGAAATAGCACAGAGAGCTGCATAATGTGCTCCTGCAGATTCTCCCATTAATGCCACTTTATCAGCGTCTAAATGATACTTAGCTGCATGAGCCTTAACAAAACGAATGGCCGCCTTAATTTCATCTATCTGAACGGGAAAAGCTTGTTGGTAACTGAGGGAATAGTTTATACTAACTACTGCATAACCCCTACGGTTTAAGTTGAGCGCTGGTTCAAGTTTGTACGAACTTTTATCTCCAAAGAACCACCCACCACCATATATATCTATAACAACAGGATATGGTTTCTCTCCTTCATTTGGAAGGTATATATCCAATCGCCTTCTTTCACTCCCTCTAGCATACTGAATATCAAGAAATTTTCTTTTAATATATTCTGTTTTAGCTGGTATTGGTATTCTCTTTTCTTCTATAAACTTCATGTTTTCCCCTTTCGTATCCAACGAAACGACAAGCTATAGTTTGCTAATTTCTAGTTATAATTATAGCATACACCTATTAAACATAGTATATGAGTGTGAGTAAAGGAGTAAAAATGAATACTTTTCATAAGTTTAGTACCTAGCGTTAACAGGTTGCATGAATAAAAAAAGCAGCCCTTATTAGGCTGCCCTTCTTTCTTGCTTATTCTTTATTACTTATTCTTTAATCTCTTCTTTTTCATCAATACGTTCGAATACCATATCGTATCCATCATTTCCATAGTTTAAAGATCGATTTACACGACTAATCGTAGCTGTTGAAGCTCCGGTCTTTTCTGCAATCTCAAGATATGTTTTATGCTCTCTTAACATTCTTGCAACTTCAAATCGTTGAGAAAGTGACAATAATTCATTAATCGTACAAATATCTTCAAAAAAAACATAACATTCTTCTGGATTCTTTAAACTAAGTATTGCTTGAAATAAATAATCAACCGCTGGGGTTTTAATTTTCTTATTCATTGTACTCCGCTCCTTGTCCAATTGGGTAACCCAATCATCTCAGTTTACAGCACAATTTTATCACGATAAAGTTTTAAAGTCTAGCAATTTTTTTCTTTGTAAGTCAAATGAATATTTATACAATTCTATTTCAATCCAAGGTATGTTTTAAATCTCTCAACTGAAGTATTTAGGATCAGTTCTTCTGGGAACTGGGCAAGATCTAAAAGCTCTTTTATATAGCAGAAATTCCCTACATCATCTGCTACATGTGCATCACTACCAAGTGTCACTGGTACTTGGTATTCTTTACACAGTTCAAGCAAAGTAAGTACATTTTCCCTAGAATTCATTCGAAAACCTTTCGGATTAAGGGAACTATTATTAATCTCCAATGCAACCTTATGCTCTTTGGCTGCTTTCACCAGACGGGGATAATCAACTGGAAACCTACTATCATCTGCATGGCCTATGATACGCACTGCTTTATTCTTCATGGCACCTAGATAGGCGTTGGTATTCTCTTCCATGGTACCTGCTTTGATACATGGTAGATGCAGACTCGCAATTGCAATATCAAGGTTAGATAACCCGTATTCATCCATATCTACGGTTCCGTTATAATCTATGATATTTAACTCTGCTCCCATAAGTAATTCAACGCCTTGTTGGACTCTTCGAATAACTCTAAAATTATGAAAATAGAATTCACCGCAAGTTCCTGGCATTGCTGTTGCATGTTCCGTAATTGCTAATAACTCTAGATTCTGATTCTTTGCTTCTTGTACCATTTCACTTATGGTACTATACGCATGCCCACTGGCAATGGTATGAGTGTGGGTATCTAATACAAATTTCATATATACAAACTTGAGCTTACCTCCAAAATTACATGAATTTCAGACTTCCAGCACAAGTTTTTTCACTTCCTTCCAAGTTAAACTTTATATCATATTTTTAATTATAGAGGATATGGATTCGAAATAGCAAGGGTTAATTTTTGATTTTACGATAGTTTAACATAGATTTCATACCAAAATCTGCTTATTCTACAGCATATATTTCCACCTAATCACTTTTCCATAATATCGTATTGTATCTACTATTCTAAAATGCTATAATAAACATACGTTTGCAATTTTGATTAAAAACAAATGATTCCTATAGATAATACAATAACAGATATAAAAGAAAGAGGTACAACATGAACATCTTTGAAGGATTGAACCCACAGCAGCAAGAAGCTGTTAAACACAATAAAGGACCACTGCTGCTTCTAGCAGGTGCAGGGTCTGGTAAGACAAGAGTATTAACTCATCGAATTGCATATCTAATCGATGAATGTGATGTAAATCCATTTAATATCCTTGCATTAACCTTTACCAATAAAGCGGCTGCTGAAATGCGGGAGCGTGTTGATAAAATTGTTGGTTATGGTTCAGAGAATATCTGGGTTAGTACGTTCCACTCAACCTGTGTACGAATCCTTCGTCGTTACATTGAAGCACTTGGTTATGACCGTAGTTTTACCATCTACGACTCAGATGATCAAAAGACGCTTATGAGAGATATCTGTAAGCATCTTGATATTGATACCAAGCGCATGAAAGAGCGAACACTCCTTTCTGTCATATCCAAAGCCAAAGATGAATTGGTGACACCAGAAGCATTTGCGCTTACCGTGCATGGTGATTTTGTAAGAGAAAAATATTCCCAGGTATATACCGAATATCAGAAACGCTTAAAGAGCAATAATGCATTGGATTTTGATGATCTTATCTGCAAAACGGTAGAGTTATTCCAGAATAATACGGACATATTAGAATATTACCAGAGACGATTTAAGTACATTATGGTAGATGAATATCAAGATACCAATACAGCTCAGTTTAAATTAATCAGTATAATGGCTTCCACAAGAAATGAACAGAACGAGATCGAACACAACCTCTGCGTTGTTGGTGATGATGACCAGTCTATCTACAAATTCCGTGGAGCTAATATTTATAATATACTAAACTTTGAAACCCAATATCCAGATGCCAAAGTTATCAAATTAGAGCAAAATTATCGTTCTACCAAAAATATTTTACAGGCTGCCAACGAAGTCATTCAAAATAATACGGAACGTAAAGACAAGGCTCTTTGGACCGATAATGAAGATGGTGATCCAATCTACTTTACTCAATTTGATACGGAGTATTATGAAGCAGAACATGTGGTAAGTGATATTCGAAATGCTGTGGATAAATATGGAGCTGATTATAATGAGTTTGCTATTCTCTACAGAACCAATGCACAATCTCGTATCTTTGAGGAGAAGCTAGTTCGAGCGAATATTCCTTACAAAATAGTTGGTGCAGTTAACTTCTATCAGCGTAAAGAAATTAAAGATTTACTCTGCTATCTGAAAACCATCGACAATGGTTCTGATGATATAGCGGTAAAACGAATTATTAATGTTCCAAGACGTGGTATCGGACTTACAACCATTGACCGCGTCAGTGATCATGCCCTAGGAAATGATATTAGTTTTTATGAATCTCTAAAACGTGCAGAATATATACCAGGACTTGGACGAGGTACTGCCAAGATTAGTCCATTTATCAGTCTGATTGAAGTCCTTAAGTCTAAATTAATGAATCCTTCCTATTCACTTGAAGACCTTATTCGAGAAATTATTGACGCAACTGGATATGTAAGAGATCTAGAGGCTGAAGACACAGAAGAAGCCAAAGGAAGAATTGAGAATATTGACGAATTAATTAATAAAGTAGTTGCTTATCAAGAAACTGCAGAAGAACCAACCTTAAGCGGTTTCTTAGAAGAAGTTGCACTTGTTGCTGATATTGATAACTTAAACGAAAGTAATAACGTTGTTGTTCTTATGACATTACATAGTGCCAAAGGCTTAGAATTTCCATATGTTTATATGTGTGGTATGGAGGATGGCATCTTCCCTGGATATATGTCAATCACTTCGGATGATCAAACTGAGATTGAAGAAGAAAGACGGCTTTGCTATGTAGGTATCACACGAGCTATGAAAAAGCTTTCATTAAGTGCAGCTAGACAACGTATGCAACATGGTGAAACACAATTTAATAAACCATCCAGATTTATCTACGAGATACCAAGATATTTGTTAAAACAAAGCTCTGATTCATTACAGCCTCGTTTTCCAAGAAGTATTGACGACGATACACAAACCGTTTCCTTTAAGACCAAATCATATGGTACGGATCTTCGTAGCGGTTCTACTTCTTCTACGTATAAATCACCTGGTCCTCGTAATAATAGTAGCAATCCTTTTGCCAACAACCCATTGATTCAAAAGGGATTCTCCAATAATCGTACTATGAGTAACACTGCGTTTGATAAATCTTACTCTACGCTGAAAGCAATTACTTCCACAGGAACATCGGTAAAACCATCCTATGAAGTTGGTGATACCGTTTCTCATATAAAATTTGGAACTGGTGTGGTTTCGAAAATTGATCAAATTAGCAATGATTATGAGGTTACCGTAGAATTTTTGACAGCAGGTACCAAAAAAATGAAGGCATCCTTCGCGAAATTAAATAAAGCATAATCTCAATAAATTATGTTTTTCTATAAAAATATAGTAAAATAATACATTCGGTGGTATAATAATGATGTATTATTTGAAAAGAAAGGGTGTGTTACATTTGAACAATAAGCTCGAAGAAATATTAAATGTTGCAAAACTAAATGAACTCCTTCACAGAAAACAAATTGAAGAGGAAAAGAAATCAACACTCATTTGGGTTTTAGCAATTATCGGTGCTGTAGCTGCGGTAGCTGCAATCGCTTATGCAGTTTATAAGTATTTTACACCGGATTATTTAGAAGATTTTGATGATGATTTTGACGATGATTTTGATGATGATTTTGATGATGATGATGAATTAGAAACTCCAGTTGCAGACGTAAAAGAAGAATTATAATGTCATAAGGAGCTGTCGATCATAGACAGCTCCTTTTTGTATTACAATATTTTTTTACATTTTGGTTAACTGTAATGGAATATTCTTAATTATTCTGCTGCTTTTTTTGCATAATCCGTATTAATTAAATCTTCATAAGGCACTTTTTCCGTTAATTCTCCAGCTTCTTCTAATATTTTTTGTAATAAAATGAAACTTTCTTCCTCAAACACAGCATTTGCTTTCCAAGTATCTTGCTCGTAATATCTAGTTACGATATTGATTAATGCTTGTTTTTCTGTCTCAGGGAATTGAGGTGCAATAACTTCAGCAATCTCTTCTGGCGTATGTGAATTCACAAAATTCAAGCCTTTTTGAATGGCATTGGTAAATCCTTGAACTACTTCTGGATGCTCTGTTATATAGCTCTTCTTAGCAGAATAAGCCGTATATGGTACCATTCCACTCTCTACTCCGATAGAAGCGACTACTTTACCTTTTCCTTCCCGTTCCAGGGCTTCTGCTGCTGGCTCAAACTCGATGGTGTAGTCACCTTTTCCAGATGCAAATGCTTCTGCAGTTAAACCAAAATCAATATTTTGAATGATGGTTAAATCTTTCTTAGGATCAATTCCTTGTTTCTTTAACACATATTCAAATACCATTTCAGGCATACCGCCTACTCTTCCACCAAGAACCGTCTTACCTTTCACGTTATCCCACTTGAAATTCTCATTTACGTCTTTTGATACTAAAAAGTTTCCTGCACGTTGGGTTAACTGAGCAAAATTCACGGCATAATCTTCCGATCCCTGTACATAAACATAGATTGACGCTTCGGAACCCATAAATCCAATATCACAATCACCAGCAAGTAATGCTGTCATTGTTTTGTCTGCTCCAAGGCCGTTTACTAATTCTACTTTCAAACCTTCCTCTTCAAAATAACCTTTTTCCAGTGCAACATATTGTGGTGCATAGAAAATAGAATGTGCAACTTCATTTAAAGTAACAGGGGTTAAGTCGCTTTTTTTATTGCATCCGCCAAACAATAACCCAAACAATAAAGTAAAAATGATTACTCCAATTCCTTTTCTCCTCATAGCATCCTCCAACTAAGAACTTCTTTCTAACTATTAATATATTCTAATCTTTAAACTATGTTCCCTAGGAACTATTCTTGTTTACCATAATAACATATAGTATCCAATAAATAGGAATGGAGAAGGAGAATGCAAATTAAACTAACAAAGCCTTCCAGATTACTAAATAAACGTGGTGAATTAAAGCAAAAAGGTTATGCAACCTCACCAATATTAGCCTATCGTCGGAAGGATGTGGCTATAAAACTACGATTAAAAGAATGGGATTATTATCTTATTCATAATAAACAGATTGTATTTGCTCTGACAGTTGGAAAAAGCATGGGGTTCTTATTGCTCAGTGCTACCGTTATTAATCTAAAAGAAAAGACACAAAAAACGAAAACGGTAATTCGCTTTGCACCATGTTTAAAAATGCCTGAAAGCTCTAAGACAGGCGATATCTGCTATAAAGACTCTAAAGTACGAGTTACGATCTCCCATCAGGAAACACAACGTCATATATCTTTATTCATGAAAAACTTTGATCTCGGTTCCAGTTTGGATGCATGCTTTGATTTATCTGATGAACCTCGAGATTCTATGGTAATTGCTACGCCATTTAAGGAAAACCCTACTTATTTTTATTATAATCAGAAAATTATTGGACTGACAGCAGACGGAACAGTAACTCTAAAAGACGCTAATTATGTCTTTGATTCCAATCATTCTTTCGGTATTCTTGATTGGGGACGTGGTGTATGGCCATATAAAACAACTTGGTACTGGAGTGCTGCTTGTGGTTTGATCTGCAACCATAGCTTTGGATTTAATTTTGGATATGGATTCGGCGATACCTCTGTAGCTACAGAAAACATGTTATTTTATAAAGGATTAGCGAATAAATTAGAGGATGTAACCATTCATATACCTAGGAATATAGACAATAAATATGAATATATGAAAACATGGCACATTACCTCCTCTGATAACCGAGTAGACTTATTGTTCCAACCAATCATAGATCGGTCTGTTTGTATCAATCTACTTTTATTTTCTACCAATCAACATCAAGTATTTGGTAAATTCACAGGTTGTGTTATCCTAGATAATGGAACAAGAATTTATATCAAAGACTTCTTTGGGTTTGCTGAAAAAGTTGAAAATAAATGGTAACGTCATTGTAGAAAACAATTAGTATCAATATTCAATATTTATATACATTTTTCTACAATTTATTTTAGCATTTATTGTATTTATTGGTCGAATATGCTAAAATAAACTTATCAAATTTATAAAATTTTCATAAACTCAAAGGAGAAAAATTATGGGACAGAATAAGAAACAAACATCAATGTTATCATCGATTAAAACAAAAGTAGCATTGGAAATTTTATTATGTGTTGTTATTGCATTAGTAATCAACTTTTTTACATTAGTTCCCGGATTTAAAAATTCCTTATCAACAGCAACTGAGCGAAATATGCTAGATTTAAGTTCTGCTTACAGTCTATTAATTGATGAAGCAGTCGGTTCTTCAGCAGATGGTACTGTTAGTACAGAAACTCTTACTTCTTTGCTACAAAATGTATCATTAGAAGGAATTAAATCCAGTTATACTTATCTAGTTGATGCTTCAGGAACTATGTTATATCACCCAACTGCTGAAAAGATTGGCACCCCAGTAGAAAACGAAGTTGTAACTGGGCTAGTGGCACAAATCAAAGGTGGTACTGTACCAGAATCGGATGTAGTTCAGTATAATTTCAAAGGGGTAGACAAATATGCTAGCTATACCGTTTCAAAAACGAACAACTGGATTCTTGTTATTTCAGCAGACGAAAAAGAAGTACTTGCCCCACTTACAAAAGTACAACTAAATTCAATACTATCCTGTATTGTTATCACTATTATCTTAGGTATTTTTAGTTATTTCTTCGCTTCTACTATAACAAATCCAATCAAAAAACTAACGGGGCTTATTATCAAGATTTCAGAGTTTGACTTTTCTATTGATAGCACCCATAATGCATTATCAAAACGCTCCGACGAGACCGGTGAAATGAGCAGAGCAATTTTAGCAATGCGTGATAACATGAGATCTATCATTGAAAAAATTAATATAGCATCCGATCAGATTAATCACAATGCAATTGAACTAAATCAAATCTCACAATCTGTAAATGAGCATTCCAGTGATAATTCGGCTACATCCGAAGAATTGGCTGCAAGTATGGAAGAAACGTCTGCTACCACTGAAACGATCGATGAAAACATAGCATTTATAGAATCCAACACCAAAGATATTAATCAAAAAACGATAGATGGCTCAACACTTTCAACTGAGATTATAAAACGTGCTGAGATGCTAAAAATAACCACAATGGAAGCACGCTCAAAAACCAATGAGATGTATCATTCCGTGAAAGACCAGTCCAATCTGGCAATCGAGCAATCCAAAGCAGTAGAAAAAATCAATGTATTAACTGATACTATTAAATCCATCGCAGATCAAACCAGCTTGCTGGCATTAAATGCCTCTATTGAAGCTGCAAGAGCTGGTGAATCTGGAAAAGGATTTGCAGTTGTTGCCAAAGAAATCAGTAACCTTGCAACACAATCCTCACAAACCGTTGGTGGTATCACAGAGATTGTAAGTGAGGTAAATGTTGCAGTAGAGAATATGTCTAAGTGCCTAGAAGAAACCTTACATTTCTTAGAAGATACCGTATCCAGAGATTATGAGCACTTTATTGATGTCAGTGGCCAATATGATTCCGATGCCAAATCAGTTCAGAAAACGATGAATGATATCCACGCTGCCATCTCAAAATTAAACGATGTAACCGCACAGATCGCACAAGCAATCTCCGGCATTAACATCACAATTGGGGAAGCCGCAAGTGGCGTAACCGATATCGCAGCACGTACTTCTGATATTGTAGAACTCACCTCAAACACATACAATATGGCTCAAGAAAGTATGTCCTACTCCAACCACCTAAAAGATGTAGTAGAAACATTCAAACTTTAAAATAGTCTTGCGTAGCGAGACTTTGGGAGTTCGTTACACGAACTCCTGGCTACAATGAACTTTATTAATTATGTTAAGCAAAAAGTGGCTGAATCATCAGCCACTTTTTCTATACATTTTATTAAATCTCTTTTTTTACTTTACTTATTAATTATAATGAGATGTTAAAATGCCCTTTGAAAAACCTTCATTTGTCAATTTGCACTCCACAACCTATATCGAAGTGAGACACAATATAATATGAATAGCAACTGTTATGAAGTCGTTGGTACTTAGGCCAATGTGGTCAACTTAAGAAAATTTAAACGAATCTTAGACTAATTTATGAACTTTGAAAATTGAATAGTGAAATTGCTTTATTTTTCTATGAAAAAATGATAAACTAAATAGACTTATGGTATAAG
>JAEZUR010000005.1 GCA_023420935.1 Bacillota bacterium
CTGGGAAGAATTCTGTGACTGGTATATTGAGATGGTTAAACCAAGATTATATAATGACGAGGATGAAACAAAAGCTGCGGCTATGTGGACGCTGAAAGCAGTATTAACAGATTCATTAAAATTACTACATCCTTATATGCCATTTATTACCGAGGAAATCTTCTGTACTTTACATGATGGTGAGGAAGGAATTGACGAGTCTATCATGGTATCACAGTGGCCGGTTTATAAGCCAGAATATTCATTTGCAACAGAAGAAGCAGCCGTGGAGAAGATTAAGGAAGCAGTTAAGGGTATCCGTAATGTTAGAACAGAAATGAATGTGCCACCAAGTAAGAAAGCAACGGTGATTGTTGTTTCTGAACAGGAAAAGGTACGTAGTATTTTTGAAAGCAGTAAAGTGTTCTTTGCTACACTTGGATATGCCAGTGAAGTTGTTGTGAAAGAAACAAAAGAGGGAATACCTGCGGATGCAGTTTCTGCTGTGATTGAAGATGCAGTAATTTATATTCCATTTGCTGAACTTGTTGATATTGATAAAGAAATCGAACGCTTGGAAAAAGAAAAGAATAGATTGGAAGGCGAGTTAAATCGTGTTAAGGGAATGCTAAGTAACGAGAAATTCGTAAGCAAAGCACCAGAAGCGAAACTCAATGAAGAAAGAGCAAAATTAGAGAAATATTCAAGTATGATGGAACAAGTTGTAGAACGATTAAACAATTTAAAGTAATATAATAGAATCGGTGAGCAGATAACTTTTTAGTATTCTGCCACCGATTTTTTGTTAGCAAAGAATTATTAACTATCGATTACAATTGTTGCAATCTTTCGAAAAACAATTTATAATAGATTATAGGAAATACTTACAAAATTGGTTGACAAGGGGTGAGCGTGATGGCTGTGGAAGAAAACCAAAAAAATGTGGCTAAGGACAACTCAGTTGTTAAAATTTCAGAAGACAATATGCGAGTTTTCATTAACTTATGTCCTTTGACGTCCGATCTGGAGTATTCAATGGTAGAGTTAAATGAAATGTTATTTGCCAACAAAGTTGTATATGGTATAGATGAGAATAAGTTAAGAGAAATGATAGAGAAGAAACTATATTATCAAGATATACAAGTAGCGGAAGGAACGCCTTGTATAAATGGCACGGATGGATATTTTGAATTTTTATTCAATACAGTAGTAGATAAGAAACCTAAGATACTTGAAGATGGCTCAGTTGATTACAGTAGCATTGGTGATTTTGAAGTGGTGGAAGCAGGGGCGGAGATTGTAAGATACCATGCAGCTACCAAGGGAGAGAATGGTATCAATGTAAAAGGTATGGCTATCTATTGTAAAAATGGAAAAGAACTGGTACCGTTAAAGGGAAAAGGATTTAATCTATCTGAGGACAAGCAGATTTATTCGGCCAGTGTTACAGGTAAGGTGGAATATAAAAGCGGTAAGCTTAATGTGTCTAATCTGTTAGTAATTAATGATGATATCACTCACGCGACTGGTAATGTGGAATTCTCAGGTGATGTTCAGATTAAAGGTGGAATATATACTGGTATGATTGTCAAAGCTTACGGTAATATTTCAGTGGATGGTCATGTTGAGGGAGCAGAGATCATTGCTGGGAAGGATGTAATACTAAAAGGCGGTATGCAAGGGGCTGGTAAAGGAAAAGTGATAGCTGGAGGAAGTGTTTCGGGTAAGTTTTTTGAACAAACAGTTATTCAGTGTAAAGAAAACCTCAATGCCAATGCCATATTAAATTGTGAGGTGGTATCGGATGGTGAAGTAATCATCTCTGGTAAATTAGGAATTATAATAGGTGGTTCTGTCTTCGCTAAGAAAGGAATTAGTGCAACCATAATTGGTAATCTATCTGAGCTAAAAACAAAATTAATTATTGGTTCAGATAAGGATTTAGTTCCTGAAATTATGAAGATAGATAATGAAATAGACTTGCTATCAAAAGAAGTGCAAAAGCTTAATCATGGAATTGAGCAGATGAATCAATTAATTGAAAAGAGTAAAAAACAAGATCTCGTTGATAAAAAACTCTACTTAGTACGCGCCAAGATTTCGAAAGAATCAGAATTATTTGCGGCAAATGGAAGAAAAGAAGAGTTAGTTGCTGATCTAGATAAGGCAGTGCATAGTAAGCTTGTAATCCGCAAGAGTATTTATCCAGGGGTAAGAATTAATATGAATGGCTACCTAAAAAATATTATTCAAGAGGATTATAATGTAACGTATCAAAATAGAGGAATGGAAATTATCGCTGTTCCAAATGTATAGGATAGGTTTTAAGTCGAGAATTGCGATGTTTTATTCGGATAAAATGAAAGAAACTATTGATTTTTCATTCTATAATGAGTATTATTGTAAAGGAAAGAAAAGTAATTAGTGTATGACTTACGGAGGATTAATATGATTAATTTTGAGGATGAATTAGAAAAATTTCAGCCAAGTTTAGAAGTAGACCAGGCGGAAGAAGCCATATATAAAAATGATTTAACAGATGCCACAGATATCATCAAAGATATTTTAAAAGAAATCAAAGAACGATAAAGAAAGAAAAATACGGGTGGAGATATGATGAATTGTCCAAATTGTGACGCATCGTTATCATTTAAAAAAATTACTTGTGATAGATGTGGTCAAGATCTTACAATTTATAAGCGTGTAATCAGTGCTTCTAATATATATTATAATGATGGCTTAACAAGAGCTAAAATCAGAGATCTTTCTGGTGCTGTGATTTCTTTGAAAAGGAGTCTTCAGTTAAATAAAAAAAATACCGATGCAAGAAATCTTCTTGGCTTAGTATATTATGAAATGGGAGAAACAGTTGCAGCACTTAGTGAATGGGTGTTAAGTAAGCATTTTCAAAGTGAAAAAAATATAGCCGATTCCTATATGGAATCAGTACAATCAAATCCAACCAAATTAGATTCCATTAACCAAGCAATCAAGAAATATAATTCCGCTTTGTTATCTGCTAAGCAGGGAAGTGGAGATTTGGCAATTATACAGCTTAAGAAAGTATTAAACTTAAATCCAAGATTTATTAGGGCGCACCAGTTAATTGCCTTGCTTTATTTACAAAATGGAGAAAAAGATAAAGCTTATAAGAGTCTGATGAAGGCTAGTAAAATTGATATAAATAATATAATAACTCTTAGATATTTAAGTGAGCTCGGTGAATCAGGAGCAGCACATACAAGCATTCCAGAACCTAGTGCAGAAAAGAATGTTAGAGAAGATATTAAAAATATCATTCCAGTTTCTACTTATAAAGAGGATAAACCGAATATCTTCGCATTTGTAAATTTAATTTTAGGAGTTATCATTGGAGTAGCAGTTGTATATTTTCTAATTGTTCCAACAGTAGAAAAAAGAATTAACAATGAGTATAAAAATGAGTACAGCAAATATAGTTCCGAGCAATCCTCCAATAGTAATAAGATAAAAGGTTTAGAAACAGAGAAAGCGGATCTTGAAACTAAAGTAGCTGAATTACAGAAGCAGATAGATGAATTCGAAAAGATTGAGATTGACGAAACATTGTATGATAATCTTTTCACCGCAGCTAAACAGTATATAGACAAGGATAAAGACAAAGCTGCGGAAACATTGTTAAAAGTAAAAGAAGGCGCATTAGATAATGCAGCAGCAAAGAGTCTATATGATTTTATTAAAAATGATACATTCGAATCCATGTCAGATGATCTGTTTAAAGAAGGTAGAAACTTATATAACTCACAAAAATATGACGAAGCACTTAAGAAATTAAACAAAGCAGTGGAGATGAATCCAGAAAATGTAGATGCAATTTACTTTCTTGGTAGAACTTATCATAGGTTAGAAGATAAAGAAAATGCAATTATTTACTACAATAAAGTAATTAATGATTTCCCAGATTCTGCTCGTGTAGCTGAAGCAAAATCTAAATTAAGAGAGCTTAACTAAAGATAGTACTTCTTGCACTTTCCATTCGTTTGGAAAGTGCAGTAAGTCTTTTTTTATAAATATGAGATGTAAAATAATGTAAAAAGAAGGGATAAAATGGAGAATAATAAAGCGAATAGAAAAACTACAGAAACTGAATTTGAGGTTCTGGAACGAAGTCTGATTATTCATTTAAATCAAGAATTAGATCACCACTGTGCATTGAAATTAAGAGAAAAATCGGACAAGTTAATTGAAAAAGGAAATATCAAAAATGTAATTTTTGATTTTGAAGGTATTGGGTTTATGGATAGCTCTGGTATTGGAGTTATTATGGGAAGATACAAAAGAGTTATATTTACCGGGGGTAAGGTAGCCGTTGTTGGAGTTGGAAATTCCATTGATAGAATTTTACATTTATCTGGTTTATACCGAATTATTCATAAATATGAGACCGTAAAAGATGCATTAAAAGCATTATAGATAGCAGAAAGATAGTAATTATAAGGGATTTGAAATAGGAGGATAACAATGAATGATACGAACGAAATGAGACTGGAATTTGAAAGCAAATCAAGAAATGAAAGTTTCGCGAGAATAGTAGTTGCGGCTTTTGTAGCACAATTAGATCCCACCATGGAGGAAATAGCTGATATAAAAACGGCAGTGTCAGAGGCTGTAACCAACGCAATTATTCATGGCTATGAGAATATGGTTGGAACTATATTCCTATATTGCAGATTGGATGGAACACAAGTAGAAATCGAAGTATCGGATAGAGGAACAGGTATTGCTGATATTCCAAAAGCAATGGAACCTTTATATACAACGAGACCAGAATGGGAAAGATCAGGTATGGGATTTGCTTTTATGGAAGCTTTTATGGATCATCTAGAAGTAATTTCTGAATTAGGGAAAGGGACAACCATAAAAATGAAGAAAGTGATTAAGAACACGATTTCGACCTAATGGCGAATGAGTTTATGTCATAGGAAGGGAAGGTGAACAATGGATACATTAGAATTAATAAAAAAGGCCAGAGAGGGAGACGTAGAAGCTAGAAACCGAGTAGTTACTGAGAATATTGGCCTTGTTTGGAGCATGGTTAGACGATTTTCTAATCGTGGATATGAAATGGAAGATTTATTTCAGATTGGTAGTATTGGTCTTATGAAAGCGATTGATAAGTTTGATACTAGTTATGATGTTAAATTTTCTACCTATGCTGTACCTATGATAACAGGAGAACTGAAACGATTTTTAAGAGATGACGGAATGGTGAAAGTAAGTCGATCACTGAAAGAAAACGGATGGAAGATAAAACAAGCAGAAGAGCGTTTAGGACATGAATTAGGAAGAGAAGCAACATTAGAAGAAATTGCCAAGGCTACAGAGCTTTCGGTAGAAGAGATTGTTATGGCAATGGAAGCGAATGTGGAAGTTGAATCTATTTATAAATCTGTTTATCAAAGTGATGGAAATGAAATATACTTAGTAGATAAATTACCTGAAAATAAAGATGAGAATGAGAGATTACTAAATCACATGCTTTTGGAACAATTATTAGAGGGGTTATGCGAAGCAGAAAGGGAATTAATCACATTACGATATTTTCAAGATAAAACCCAAATGGAAGTGGCAAGAAAATTAGGAATAAGTCAAGTTCAGGTAAGTAGAATGGAGAAAAAAATATTATTACGAATGCGACAAGAAATAACAATGTAGAAATAAGTGTATTATTTGATTAAAATTTCCAGAATAGAAAGGATGAAAAGGCAAATAATAGCTTTAAAGAAAAAGAAAGGCATTAGCTAGAATCTGATTCTGGTTAATGCCTTTTTAATAAGGAGAGAATACGATGAAAAGAAAAAGCATTTATACAATGACCGTTGTTTTTTTAATGGCAATTATTCTAGTAGTTGTATACTTCAATTATGTTAAAAGTACAGAAGAAGTGTATGAAGGTACTCTAGTTTGGGAAGGAACCTTTTTATGAATAGGGAAATTGTATATCTAAAAATTGATCAGAATATCAAGGTTACCAATAAAAAAGTTCATTTAGAAGATATAGCCAAGATTTATTGTGTTGATACAAATCTGGTTGATCAATTAAATCATCTTGAGGTATACACATTAAAAAAAGATAAAGATACGAAATATTGTTATTCCATTCTAAAAATTATTGAGTTAATTCAAAAAGAGCATCCAGGAGTACAGATAGTCAATCTTGGTGAGACTGATTTTGTTATAGAATTTCGTATAGAAAAGAAAAAATCCAAACAGATACTTGAATATGTAAAAGCAGTATTTGTTACATTAACCGTTTTCTTTGGATCAATGTTTTCTATTATGACCTTTAATACTGACGTAGCTGTAGATAAAGTATTTACCAAGGTATATCAATTAATCTTAGGTCATCCTAGAAATGATATAGGAGTACTGGAGATAGCTTATAGCGTTGGGCTACCGATAGGTATTATTGTGTTTTTTAATCACTTTTCTAAAATGAAGATACATGATGATCCTACACCATTACAAATTGAAATGAGAAATTATGAGGAAGATGTAAATAAGGCGTTATTACAAGATTCCACAAGGGAGAATAAAACAATTGATATTAATTAAGAATATAATTCTAATCTTTATTGGCTTGTCTGGAGGAGTAACGATAGCAGCTGGAATCTTTTCTTTTATCGTTATGTTAGGTGTAATTAACCGCTTGGCGTCAAGAACGGAAACAGCTAAATACCTGGCATTATATGAAAATGCTATTATATTGGGTGGAACCATCGGTAATGTAATTATAGTTTACTCGATACGTGTTCCAATTGGTATAACTGGAATTTTTGTATATGGTTTTTTTTGCGGTGTTTTTGTTGGATGTCTAGCAATGGCTTTGGCTGAGGTAGCAAAAGTGGTACCTGTATTTGCAAAAAGAATAAAATTAGTAGTTGGTATGCCGTTTATTGTACTTGGAATCGCATTGGGTAAGTGCATTGGAGCATTTTATCAACTCTATTGGAAATAATATTATTACAGCCATATTAAGGCAGATAGGAGTAAAGTATGAAAGCGAATAAACCGCCAATAAAAGAAGTTATGAATGAGCAAGACAAACAGAAACAAGCGGATAAATATAATCAATATGTTGAGCAGATGACACCCAAACATAACTGGTTTGTCAATGCATTAAAGGCCTTTTTAATCGGAGGAATCATATGTTGTATTGGTCAGGTCATTCTAAACCTTTATAAAAATGCAGGTATGAAGGAAGACATAGCAGTTCTCTTTAATGTGGTTACTTTAGTATTTATAAGTATTGTGCTAACAGGTTTAAACATATATCCGAAGCTTGCTAAATTTGGAGGAGCAGGTACCATTGTTCCAATTACTGGATTCGCTAACTCAGTTGCAGCACCTGCTATTGAGTATAAAAAAGAAGGTCAAGTCTTTGGTATCGGATGCAAAATTTTTACCATTGCTGGCCCAGTAATTCTATATGGCATATTTTCTTCTTGGGTTCTTGGACTAATCTATTACATTATTACATTGCTATAAAGGAGAATAAAATGGAAGATCAAAACACTAAAATTGCTGGTAAGCAAAGTATAAAATTTATTAATCCACCCTATATTATAGGTTACTCTTCTGTAGCAGGGAAAAAAGAAAAACAGGGACCACTTGGTAGCTATTTTGATTATACAGAAGATGATCCCATGTTCGGAGGTACAAGTTGGGAAGATGCAGAGAGTAGAATGCAAAAAAAGGCTGCAGAAGTTGCAATCAAGAAGGCGGGACTAGGGACACAAGATATTAGATATTTAGTAGCTGGAGATCTATTAGGGCAGCTCATTGCCACTTCCTTTGGTATTATGAGCCTTCAGATTCCCATGTTCGGGGTATATGGAGCATGTTCTACTATGGGTGAAGCTATGTCCATTGGTGCGATTTTAGTAGAAGGTGGATATGCTGATAAAGTAGTATCCCTAACATCGAGTCATTTTGCAGGAGCAGAGAAACAATTTCGCTTTCCATTAGCCTATGGTAATCAGCGTCCTCTTGCAGCATCCTGGACTGTTACAGGAAGCGGTGCAGTAGTCATTGCTAAAACGGATCAACCTAGTGGTAAAGATGATGAGAAATCGATATGTATAAAAGGAATCACAACAGGTAAAGTTATGGATTATGGAATTAAAGATTCCATGAACATGGGAGCTAGTATGGCACCAGCAGCCTATGATGTGATTTATCAAAACTTTGTGGATTTTGTTGTTCAACCAGATTACTATGATCAAATTATTACAGGTGATCTTGGATATATAGGAAAAGAAATACTGATTGATATGCTAAAAGAAAAAGGATATGATATTAGTTCTAATCACATGGACTGTGGGATAGAAATTTTTGATAGGGACATGCAGGATACCCATGCAGGTGGTAGCGGATGTGGTTGTAGTGCAATTACCTTAACAGGTTATGTTATGGATAAATTAAGACGTGGAGCTTGGAAACGTGTATTATTTGTTCCAACCGGAGCACTTCTTTCTACGGTAAGTTTTAATGAAGGTAATTCTGTTCCGGGAATCGCCCATGGAGTAGTATTGGAGGGATTATAAAATGGATTATGTGAAAGCATTTTTAATCGGTGGATTAATTTGTGCTCTTGTTCAAATTTTTATGGATAATACCAAATTAATGCCGGGTAGAATTATGGTTATTCTGGTATGTTTAGGAGCGCTACTTGGAGCTATTGGAATATATGAACCATTCGTAAAATGGGCGGGCGCAGGTGCCAGTGTTCCATTGGTTGGGTTTGGAAATACACTATTTAAAGGAATCAAAGAAGCAGTTGATAAAGATGGATTTATTGGACTTTTTAAAGGAGGATTTACAGCAGGAGCAGTAGGAATCTCTGCAGCTTTAATTTTTAGTTATATAGCATCACTAATTTTTAATCCAAAAATGAAAAGTTAATATTTCAAGCAGCCGGCTGCTTTTAATATAGATGACAAAAAAAGAGGACTTATTATCCTCTTTTTTTAATGTATAACTTCTGAAATTAATTTTTAGGTTTATTTATTTTTGTTGATTTACCAGGTAGATTAGCTTCATTCACTGGTGGTATAGTTGGTGTCGGATCTGGAAACTGTGGAGTTGGAGAAGTTTGATTCGCTGGTGGTGTAGGAATCGTATTATCTATTGGTGGTACTGTTTCTATTGGAAACTCTGTATGAACATTACAAATAGAATCTTCTAAATTCTTAGGCAGGATATTTTTTGTATCTGCTGTTTTACTAGTTTCCTTTTTAATTAGGTATATTTTTTCTTCCACTTCATCCTCAGGGCAAAATTCCCCAGCAAGTTTTCCAGAAGCCTTACAAACTTTGTACTTAACATGGGAATCACAAGGTTCTGTTGGTTCTGTTCCTTTTTCAAAATACTCCGTACGTACGGTAGAACCACCTAATGCATGGTCACATAAACCTTCCACTGCTAACTTTCCTGATTTGGTACATATTTTTCTGGAGACAATGGAATCAGGTCGTTCAAACTCTTTGGTTTCTTTCTTGGCTTTTATATGAATCTGTTCCATAATGGTACGCCATATAATCTTGTGGTATGAGGTTTCTACTTGATCCTTATTATTATCATAACCACCCCAAATACCTGCAGTATAGTACGGTGTATAACCCACAAACCAAAGGTCTAAGTCGTTAGAGGTTGTACCAGTTTTACCTGCAACTGGCATATTGATACTTTGAAATCTTGTTCTTGTTCCTGTACCAATCTTAACAACATCTTCCATAGCGTTTGTTAAAAGCCATGCGGTAGATTCTTTCATTACTTGTTTAGTATCTGGCTCATTATCAATTAATACATTACCATTATGATCTACAATTTTCGTGTAGAAAATTGGTTCCGTGTAGATTCCACTATTGGCGATAGAAGCAAAGGCTGCAGTTAATTCAAGATTAGTTACACCTTTTGTCAATCCACCTAACGCAGTAGGAAGTTGTATATCAGAGAAAACATGACCGTTGTCATCTGTGTAGCTATCAACTAATGTTGTAAAACCAAGTTTCATCAGGTAATCATATCCAACCTTTGGTGTAACTTCATTTAGCGTTTTAACAGTAACAATATTCATGGAATTATAGATACCTTGACGTAGAGTAGTAAGTCCTTTATAATTCTCTCCGCTCCAGTTACTAACTTTTTTCTTTGAACCAGGATAATAGTATTCTGCATCATCCTGAACTGTTGCCAATGTCATGCCTGCTGTATCTAGTGCAGGTAAGTAAGTTGATAAGATTTTAAAAGTTGAACCTGGCTGTCTTGGAGAATCTGTAGCACGATTTAATGTTCTACTTGCTGATTTTTCTCCACGTCCTCCGGCTATTGCTAAAACTTTACCGTTGTATTGATTCATCAAAACAAAGGAAACCTGCGGTTGTATCACAAATGAAGTAACTTCGCCAGTAATCTCATCAGAATCTTTTAAAAGATATGTTTTGTATTCTTCAATATATTTCTTGGCATCCTTTTTATTGTCAAAATAAATATCAAAGTTTTTATTGTGTTTTTCTTCAATAAAGAAATTCTTAAGTGTTTGTTCTGAATAATGGTGTTCCTCACCGTCTTCAGACATAATTGACAAACGATAGGAGAGAGCCCATTCAGAGTCAGCAGGAAACAATGATTCGTCTTTCAATGTGGAATCTACTATCTTTTGCATTGATTTGCTTTGCGTTGTATAAATCTGTAAGCCACCACGATATAAGAGATTCGTAGCTTGTGTTTCTGTATAACCAAGTTTCTCTTGTAAATCAGCTATGACTTGATTAATCGTCTCATCCACAAAATAGGAGTTAACTGTGGAGGAAGAATATTTCTCATCGTTTACCAATTGAATACGGCTGTATACATCATCAGCAACTGCTTCGTCATACTCAGCCTCGTTAATATATCCTTGCTCTTTCATGTAACCAAGAATAATTAAGCGTTTCGCAGCATTTTCCTTTGGATGGCTGATTGGATTAAGACCAGTTGGATTTTGTGTTATACCTGCTATAACTGTAGCTTCAGAAAGTGTTAAATCAGAAACGTCTTTGCTAAAGTAACGGTTTGATGCAGCTTGCACCCCTAATGTATTCTGACCAAGATTAATCGTATTTAAATAATATTCAAGTATTTGTTTTTTGGTTAATTCATTTTCTAGCTGAATGGCAAGATATTGTTCTTGTACTTTTCTCTCTGCTCTTGCTACAAAAGTTGCTTCGTTACCTCCTTTAAATACCTGGTTTTTTAACAACTGTTGTGTTAGGGTACTAGCACCCTCATCGAAATCTCCATTGGCAAGGCCACTAAAAAAGGCTCGGAAAATACCTTTCACATCGATTCCGTCATGATCCCAAAAACGCTCATCTTCAATGGAAATAAATGCATTCTGTACTACTTTTGGTATATGATCTAAGTCAGCATAAATACGGTTTGCATCGGAACCTATCAGTTTTTGAATCTCATTTCCTTTTGCATCGTATATGGTAGTGGAGAAGCCGCTTGGAGCTACATCAATAGAATCAATACTAGGGGCATTATCAATTAAGCCTTTTAACAAGCCTAGCCCAGATACCGTACCTACAATTGTTATAGTCACAAGACAGACAATAAAAATCCGGAATATAGATACACCTAATTTTGATGCATATTTTCTAGAAACAGACTTTAACTGTCTTTGCTTATTCACAGTTCCTTTCTTACTAAAATTCATTTTAATCCTCCTTCTTTCTCATACACACATTGTATTTGAATATGTGAGGGAAAAAATCGGTGCATCCTTTGCACGTTACTTTGTATTATACCAAATTGAATCCTTGAAATAAAGAATAAATTGAAATTATATTCATTATCCCTGTTTGAAAATTCGACGAAATATGCTTATTGGAAAGGCGAAAATTGGAGTTTATTGATATAAAATGCGATAATTTTTACTTGATTATTTTCACTAATATGAATAACATAAATGTACAAGGTTATACACAATGGAGTCCGGTTCAGGGAGAGTAAATAAAGTAATAGAAGGGGAAGGTATGAATAATGAGACAGCTATATCTTGCAGAAAAGAGAAGAAAAAAAATTAGTATGCTTCGATGGATGAAGATAGAATACTATCTAACAGAAGAGAAGAGTGAAACAAAGTCACAAGTACCAGTATATGGAATGAGTATTGTCAAAAAAGATGGTTCTTGTGTTGAGATTGAGAATTCAGGGGGAGTTTCTCATTCATCTGAAGTGGTTAAAGGTATGTTACACGCATTGGCAAAAGGGGCAATTACTCCAATCTCTATGATTGAAGTAGTGGACGAGTTAGTTACTACAAGATTATGTAGCTAATTTAACAAAGTCATGCTATAATAATAGGCATCGAGCCATCCGTATGGATAGGCTAGAGCAACAAGATTAGGAACGAATAGTTTTTTGGGAAATAATGTTTGTTGAATTTGAGACGAAGGAAGAAATAGTACATGGTACTTGATTATAAAATAGTATATGAGGGCGGCTGTGGTAAATTCGTAGAAAAGAAATCACAATTTATAGCAACTGTTTTTCCAATTAATTCAGAAGACGAGACATTACAACTCATTGAACAAACTAGAAAAAAGTATTGGGATGCAAAACATAATTGTTATGCTTACGTATTAGGGTTAAACAATGAAATTCAGCGCTGTAGCGATGACGGAGAACCATCGGGAACTGCAGGAAAACCAATTTTAGATGTTTTACTGGGCGAAAGGATACATAATGCATTGATAATTGTAACTAGGTATTTTGGCGGTACTCTCCTTGGAACCGGAGGCCTTGTAAGGGCTTATTCAAAGGCAGCACAGGACGGACTTGATAATAGTGTAATAGTAGAAAAATGCTTGGGCAAAAAGATTCGTATAGTAACAGATTACAATGGGATTGGGAAGTTGCAATATATCGTAGGACAAATGTCGCTTGTTACTATAGATACTTTATATGGCGAAAATGTGGATGCCTATATTTTAGCACCATTTGATCAAGTGGACAGTTTTATAGCTAAAGTGGTAGAAGCATCTGCTGGAAGAGCAGAAATTGAGATTTTAGATGAATTATATTACGCACAAAAGGAAAATGACATTATCTTGTTTACATAGATAAACGCTATGATAAAAAAGAGTTATGTGTTATAAAGGAGTAAAAATGGAATTACTAGAAAGTATGAAGAAAAGAAGAAGTGTAAGAAAGTTTCAGGAAAAGGAAGTTTCAAATGAAATAATTCAAAGGGTGGTTGAAGCAGCAGTATATGCGCCTTCCTGGAAAAATACTCAGGTTACAAGATATTATGCAGTAGTGGATCAAGGAAAAAAACAAGAATTAATGAATGCAATGCCAGATTTTAATCAACCTGCAGTACAGTCTGCACCTGTGGTATTTGTGGTTACTGCATTAAAAAAACGTTCTGGCTATAATAGAGAAGGAAGTTCAGAGACCTTAAAGGGTAATGGATGGCAGATGTATGATTGTGCTCTTTCTAATATGCTTTTATGCTTAGAGGCCACAGAGCAAGGTCTTGGTACTGTGATTATGGGTTACTTTGATGAAGACATGATTCGTCAGATTGTAGAGATTCCAGAAACAGAAGAGATAAATGCTGTGATAGCCATGGGGTATCCAGATGAGATGCCGGAAATGCCAAAACGAAAAGGAACAGATATTATCTTAAAAATCGTATAATGTTTATATAAAAGAAGAAGGGGTTGCAACATAGCAACCCCTTCTTCTTTTATATAAACTGATTTCTTGATGTGTCATAAAAATAATTAATATTTTCTAGTGTTTTATTCAGCTCTGCTAGATCAATGGAAAGAGATTTACATAATTCCTCTAAGGATGGATAGAAGTCTCTTAATTGTGTATTTACATAACTTAATAAAATTACTGGATCTTTTGGGATGGACATGTGTTTACTCCTTATCAAATTTGCATTTACCAAATGCTTCGTGCTTGGCTCATTGCTTTCATTATAGCATGGTGGTTATAAAGTGTCTATATATTGCAAAAAATCTACTGTTTATGATATGATATAGAAAGAATGTTCGATATAGGAGGTTAAAATCTATGGATTTATTTGAATATATGAGAAGTAACACATTAGAAAAAGAATCACCATTAGCATCAAGATTAAGACCAGCCACTTTAGATGAAGTGGTTGGACAAAGTCATATTATTGGTAAAGATAAATTGTTATACCGAGCGATTCAGGCTGATAAGTTAAGTTCTATCTTGTTTTATGGTCCTCCCGGAACAGGAAAAACTACATTAGCAAAAGTAATCGCCAATACAACAAGTGCAGAATTTAAGCAGATTAATGCTACCTCGGCTGGTAAAAAAGATATGGAGGAGGTTGTGGAGAAAGCAAAACAGAATCTTGGTATGTATAGCAAGAAGACAATTCTTTTTGTAGATGAGATTCACCGATTTAATAAAGCTCAACAGGATTATCTACTGCCCTTTGTTGAAGATGGAACCATAATTTTAATTGGAGCCACCACGGAGAATCCATACTTTGAAGTAAATGGGGCGTTAATATCTAGATCGATTGTATTTGAATTAAAGCCATTAGAAAAAGATGATATCAAGACACTTATTTTAAGAGCAGTGATGGATGTGGAGAAGGGTTTGGGTGCCTATGGAGCTAAAATAGAGGAAGATGCCTTAGAGTTTTTGGCTGATATTGCCAATGGAGATGCTAGGTCAGCTTTAAATGCCATAGAGCTTGGCATTTTAACGACGGAACGGTCCAATGATGGAGTGATTCGAATAACACTGGATGTGGCCTCTGAATGTATACAAAAGAGAGTAATTCGATATGATAAAACAGGGGACAATCATTATGATACAATCTCTGCTTTTATTAAGAGCATGAGGGGATCAGATCCAGATGCGGCTATTTATTATCTGGCAAGAATGATATATGCTGGAGAAAGTGTAACGTTTATCGCTAGAAGAATTATGATTTGCGCAGCCGAAGATGTTTCCAATGCAGATCCCAATGCTTTAGTGGTTGCAACGGCAGCAGCACAGGCTGTGGAGCGACTAGGAATGCCAGAGGCAAGAATCGTATTAGCACAGGCAGCCGCCTACGTGGCTTGCGCTCCGAAAAGCAATTCTTCCATACTTGCCATTGATAAGGCTTTGGAACAAGTACAAAGTGGAAGAACTGCGTCTATTCCAAGTTATCTTATGGATGCTCACTATAAGGGAGCCAAGAAACTTGGACATGGTATTGGATATAAATATGCGCATGATTATCCGAATCATTATGTGAAACAACAATATTTGCCAGATGAATTAAAGGATGCTGTTTTTTATGAACCTTCCAGCAATGGTTATGAACATCAGATCAAAACTTATTTTGAAAAGATAAAAAAAGAAGCAGAATAATGATTCTGTTGTTTTACTTCTTTTCATTCATATCATCCATGTTTGGTGTATTTCTATTTTTTAAAACACGATAAACTAAGATGTATGCATAGAGCATAACAGGTACTGTAATGGTACTAAATACACATGCTTTAAACAGACCTGCAGTTGCAACAGGAATAAAAATTGCAGAGATTAAAGTTGTAATATAGAGACCTACTAAAAGAACGACACCGATTAAGGCAGTAATGCGTTTTACTTTTTTCATATAAACTCCTATCTGCGTATGAAATACGCGTAATATGTATCTATTATAATAAAGCTAGGAATTTTTTGCAACAAATTGAATTCTAGTTTTTGGTCGAAGTGACAATAGCTGTATTTATGACCGTATATTTTATTAAGATATAGAGATAATAGTCTTGTAACTCATAGATCTAGTATCTTAATTAATAAGGAAACGGACATGAAAGATAAAAATTCACATTCAAAACACAGTGGATTATCTGCTTGGCAGTTAACCATGATGGCATTAGGAACCGTTGTTGGTGGTTCATTTTTTATAGGTTCCTCAGTAGCAATTGAGGCTGCAGGGCCATCAATTTTACTTTCCTTTATTTTTGGAGGAATTTTAGTATATTATATTTTGTTTGCATTATCTGAAATGACAGTGTCGAATCCAACTCCAGGCTCATTTCGAACCTATGCAACGGATGCTTTTGGCCCAGGAGCCGGATTTGTAGTTGGCTGGGTATATTGGACTGGTATGGCTCTTGCTATGTCAAGTGAGGCTACTGCAGTTTCAATATTAATTCGCCGGTGGTTCCCTAATGCATCCATTCTATTATTAGGTAGTATCATTATTATAACAGTTACCT
>JAEZUR010000115.1 GCA_023420935.1 Bacillota bacterium
CCAAGAATTACTTCTGCTATTGGTTGTGCCCAAGGTTCATAACCAGGCGAAATTTCTTCAATTGCAGTTCCAGCCGCATCATCCGCTCCTCCAAATCCTGCGCCAGCCGATACAACAAATGGTATAATGGTTAATAAAACACATAATGCTAGTAAACCAATAATAAGTTTTGTATTTTTACTCATTGCGGGAAGCCTCCTTTATAAATCCTATTTCTACAAGTTCAGGTTTTGCATACGTTTCCAACCCAATAAATACAGCTACCGTTAAGAGTCCTTCAATAATAGCTAATGGAATCTGTGTTACTGCAAAGATTCCTAAGAATTCAACTATAGATGCGCCAACTCCTCCCGTGGCACTAGGATGAGCAAGTCCTAACTGAATACTTGTAATACAGTATGTAAATAAATCTCCAAGTGCCGTGGCAAGAAAGATAGCAATTTTTTTATTTACCTTTAGCTTAATGCTTAGCTTATAGATTACAAAGCTTAATAGCGGTCCTGCTATGGCCATGCTAAATGTATTAGCGCCTAATGTAGTTAATCCGCCATGCGCCAGTAATATTGCCTGAAATAATAAAACAATCATTCCAATCACTGCCATTGCTGCAGGACCAAAAATAATTGCTCCTAGTCCCGTACCAGTGGGATGGCTAGATGATCCCGTCACACTCGGAAACTTTAATGAAGACAATACAAAGGCATAAGCTCCTACCATTGCCAAAACCAATAATGCCTTTCTGTAATTCCTAACCACATTTTTAATACTTATGATACCTACCACTAGAAACGGAACACAAATCATCCCCCAGGCAATGCAATATTTAGCTGGTAAATATCCCTCCATAATGTGCATTGCATTGACAGTTGGAGCTATGCAAAACATAATTGACAAGCATGCTAGCACTACTATAAATCTTTTTTCGTATATTTTCATTTCCTCACTCCTTATAAATTAAAATTTAAATCAAAAAAATCCATCTACAATCACAATGAACAAATTACGTGATTCGTAAACAGACCTCTATCCTATATAGGATAATCTATTATAAATGACTGTGCGCCGCAGTCCTTATAATCACGTATCAAAAGGCAGGTCTTCTGACTCAGGCTTCCACATTACATTCAGCCTTCCCACATAATAAATGCAGTGGCTTTTCATACTTACGATTCGAATGTAACTCTACCTTTACAGCGGCGGGACCGTATGGGACTTTCACCCATTTCCCTATTATCCTGATCACAAAAACGATGGAATGCACTCTTTTTGAGCTTTCCATTGTCCTGAATAAATTTGTATCAGGCACCTTTTCATATTAAATTAATAATAATAACTACATAACAACTCAATAACATAGTTTATAATTACTACTTAAGAATTGTTTTTACCTTCCTGAAGATATAGAAAGGCATTACATATGGCTGCAGCCACATTGCTTCCACCTTTTCTTCCTCTAGCCACAATATAAGGTACTCCAGCTGTCATAATTAGTTCTTTCGACTGTATGACATTTACAAATCCCACTGGTACACCAATAATTAAGGATGGTTTGATTTTCCCTTCTTTTATTAATTCATAAAGTCGAATTAAGGCGGTTGGTGCATTCCCAATTGCAAAAATTAACTCTTTTTCTAGTAATGCCGCCTTATCCATGCTAGCACTTGCTCTTGTGGAACCATTTGCTTTTGCTGCTTCTGCCACATCTTCATCTGACATAAAGCAAAATACCTCTCCGCCATATTGAGCCAGCAATTTTTTATTTATTCCTGATCTACCCATCTGTGTATCGGTGATGATGCATGCTCCTCTTTTCAAAGCGCTTAATGTTTCTTCCAACACTTTATCTGAAAAAAGTAACGTATCTGCATATTCAAAATCAGCAGTTGTATGAATCACACGTTTAATAATTGGGGCTTTGTCCTCATCAAGGACTCTCGTTCCTAATTCTTGCGTAATCAGTTCAAAACTTCTTTTCTCAATATCCATTGGTAAAACTTGCTCTAATTCAATCTTCATATTTGCCCCCATCTGCTTGCACGTTCTAAAAACCCATAAGGTATCTTTATATTCGAATAGTAATATAAATGAGGAAATCCTGCTGCCAGATTATCATCTCCATGAATACAATTCCATTGAACTTCTTTTAACGGCTTACTGGCCGTAAAACTTTCTCCACAAGAGGAGCTTTCAAAGTAATGAAATTCATGTCCATATACGGTTTCTCCCTTTTGTGCTATCAATTGATTCTGATTGGCAGTCAAGGTGATATAACCAAACCTCTTTAATTGATTCGTTTTATATACTTCTGCATTAATCACTCCCACCATGGGATAGCTTGTTCCTTGCATATCTTCCATGGCGCGGTGCAGATACATAAAACCGCCACATTCTGCCATGCAAGGCAGTCCTTGTAATAACGCTTCTTTTATGCTCTCCCGCATACTGATATTTTCACTTAATTGTGCTGCATATAATTCTGGATATCCTCCACCTAGCAAAAGCCCCTGTATATCATCCGGTAATTTTTTATCGTGTAGAGGTGAAAATTCAACCAACTTTGCTCCCATTTTACTTAGAAGTTCTAAATTATCTTCATAATAAAAACAAAATGCATCATCTTTTGCGACCGCTATGATAGGATTTCCTTCTATCACAGGAAGTTTCGGTTCCTCAAAAAATAAATCAGACGTATTTCTAGCAATCTCTAACATAGTATCTACTTCTAACGTTTCTTCCAATACGGTTGCTAACCCATTTAATTTTTGTTGTAACTGTTCAATTTCATTTGGTGTTATAAGACCCAAATGTCTGCTTTCAATTACAAATTCTTTTACCAATGGCACATATCCCAGCACTTTTATAGATAATTCCTTTTCTATTTGTTCCTTTATTTCTGGATAAATACTCATATGCATCTGATTCAAGATAACTCCAACAATATGACTGTCTTTTTGATATTGCAGAAAACCTTGAATCACAGCAATTACCGATCGGCTCATCCCTTTACATGAAATCACCAGAATTACCGGGGTATCTGTCATATTTGCCAGTTCATAGGAGGATGCCTGGGTTGAGGTGGCAGCTAATCCATCATAATAGCCCATTACTCCTTCTATAACCGATATATCCATATCTTTCGCTATTTTTCCGAATAAATATTTGACGGTTCTCTCATCACTAAAAAAAGTGTCCAAATTCCTCGACTTGCTTCCAATGACTTTTGAATGAAACATAGGATCAATGTAATCAGGACCACACTTAAACGAACCCGTTTTTAGTCCCCTATTTATCAATGCCTGTAATATTCCACAGGTAATCATAGTTTTACCACTGCCGCTAGAAGCCGCTGCAATCATTATTCTAGGCATTTCCATTTGTTTTTCCTCCTGTACAAGAAATGATATAGACCGGATTTTCTCCCAACATCATATGATATGCACCTAATGTTTTCGATTTAGAAACAAACACCTGGACTATTTCACTCTCACGAATTTCCATAGTTTTTAGGATAGCTATGACTTCTGCTATCGTTTCCAACGAAATTGCATTGATTACCATTCGAATTCCTGAATTTTTACTTAACAATGCAAGGATAATTTCCTTTAGATTTCCTTGGCTTCCTCCGATAAATGCATGGGTTGGTGCAGGAAGTATCTCCAATGCTTTTGGTGCCTCCCCTAAAACAGCAAAGAGATTCGCTGCTCCAAACTTTCTTTTATTTTCCTCGATTAGTTTTATCGCTTCGACATTTTTTTCGATCGCATAAACAATGCCGTCTACTGCTTGCAATGCCATTTCAACTGATACAGAGCCTGTACCAGCACCTATGTCATAAATCACAGAATCTTTGTTTAGTTTCAGTTTCGAAACAGTAATACTTCTGACCTCTTCTTTTGTCATAGGTACTTGTCCACGAATGAACTCTGAGTCGGATAATCCATGTGTTATTACAGTGTTTCTTGCTTTGCTGTTTTCAATGAACACTGCACAAAGTTCAGAAAATACAGCATTTTGTAACTCTGCCGGGGTTCCTCTTGTAATTATTTCATTTTCATAAGATAACTGTTCACCAATATTAAGGATTACATCTTCTAAACCATATTCCATCAGCTTCTGGCACAGTTGCTTCACACCATGTTCTCCACCTAGCAAGGAAAAGACTTTGGTATGTGTTTTAACTGCCGCTATTATATTTTCTTCTCTTCCATGTGTACTAATGAACTTTATATCCTCCCACGACGTTTGTAATTTGGCACTGAGAGCAACAACAGATGAAATCCCTGGTAAAACCTGTATTTCATAATCTTTTAATACTGCAATTAATTTTTTTGCTCCGCTATAGAATCCAGTATCTCCAGATAATCCAATTACCACCTTTTCATATTCCATATGCGTTATGATAAACTCCAGAATTTCTTCTGGTTTATAAGAGATAATCGACGGTTTATGAAAGCAGTCAAGTGTTTCAATGATTCGTTTCGCACCTATCACTATATCTGCATCTTCACACGCTTTTACACCTTCCAAAGTCATGTTCTCATAGGCACCCATACCAATTCCCAGTAACGTAATTTTTCTCTTGTATTTCAAATGTAGTCGATTACGTAATATGGCCAAACATTCATCATAAGTAGTACCATCCTTTTCTTCCGGTCGGCCAATTACAATGGGCTTTACCTTTGCTCGAACTGCAGCCCTTATCTTTTCTTCAAATCCTCCTGCATTCCCGGATTCTTTTGTAACCATATAGGTTGCATTGATTTGCTTTAATAATGCATAATTAAACTCTTCACTAAAAGGACCTTGCATACATATTAGATTTTCTCCTTCAAAACCAAGCTGATTGCATTCTTCTACTACCTTTACAGTAGATAAAACTCTAGCAAAAAAACGTTTCTGGTAATTGGGAACACTAGTATATTTGCCTAGCTCTTTGCTTCCGGTTGTGATTAATACATTACCCTTTGTATTCTTTAGATAGTGTACCGCTTCCTCTATGGATTCAACATAGATACAGGATTCTGTATCTATAATACTACTATCTCGAAGCACTCTCATATATTCTATCTTATTTTCCTTACATGCCTGTTGTATATTTTGAGATACCAAAACTGCATAAGGATGCGTAGCATCTATAACAACATCTATACTCTCCTCCAACATAAGTGCTTTCATCTCAAGCATTTCTAATCTTTTTGTTGTTATTGATATACCATCCCCTTTGGGAAGTAACTTTTCTCCATATTCCGTTGCCACACAAACATGTATTTTAATATCATGTTCATTTAAATATTCTGCAAGTTTTCTTCCTTCTACCGTCCCTGCAAAAATCAGAATTCTACACATGTCCCCCTCCACAACATATCTCATAGCCCCTAGGTGTTATCATCTGTCTATCGGACGTCTTTGTCTGTGAGTTTCCAATAAAGACTGTCGTAAACATATCCACCTTTTGATTTCTAAGTTCTCTTAAAGTCAGAATACTTTGCTCTTCTCCATCTCGCCCAATGTTTTTCACAATACCACAGATGGTATCTTCATTCGCGTATTCCAAAACAAGGTCGCAAGCCCTTTGTAGATAATCAATTCTTTTTTTACTAGATGGATTATAGAGACAAATTGCGAAATCTGCTAGTGCTGCACTCCGTAATCTTTGCTCAATCTTTTCCCAAGGAGTTAACAGATCACTAAGACTGATAACAGCAAAATCATGCATCAGCGGAGCTCCAAGGATGGCCGCTCCAGCCAAGGCTGCCGTAACACCCGGAATAACCTCAATCTTTATCTCTGGATATTGTTTCCCTATTTCCAACATAAGTCCTGCCATTCCATATACACCTGCATCTCCACTACAGATCATAGAAACTACATTTCCCTTTTTGGCTTCTTCGAATGCTAAAATACAGCGCTCTTCCTCCTTTGTCATAGGGGTAGTTAAAAATTCCTTGCCTGGAAAATGATTTTTCACCAGTTCAACATAAACCGTATATCCGATAATGGTATCACTTATTTCCATCGCTTTGATTGCTTTCAACGTCATTTGTTCATAAGCTCCAGGTCCTATTCCAATTACATATATTTTATTCAAATTTCATACTCCAATCTTTCATGGCTAGGGCTACTGTAACACCACTTCCTGCTATTTTCTTCTGTATTAAAGTCCCTTTCTTGCTTCCTAATATGGCTGCCCTTTCACAGACATTTCCAATCCCTGTAATAGATTTCACATAATCTGATTCTACAAAATCTCCTTGCACTTTTTCTAAGATTTCAGCTGAGTAATCTTGTATTTCTAAATTATATTTCTCACAAAATTCTAAAAGGCCTCTTTCATTTTTCTTTAAATCAATAGTAGCCACATTTTTCACCGCTTTGATAGAGATAAAACGGGTTTCCAATACATTCAAAACAGCACGTTCAATCTCATCCATAGATTTACCTTTTCTACAACCAATCCCTAACGTTAGTACCTGGGGAATTAGGTTCAATGTTTTCAAAAACGGTTTCTTATCTCCATCAAAAGAGATGCATATACCATAGTGGTGATCTAAATTAGGATCTAAATTATCTGGCAGAGCACCTTCAATTGGGAAGTCGCTACTTACACCAACCTGTAAATTATTTAATATTGCTGCTGATATTTCTTTTGCATATATCATATTAGAGATATGTAATTCATTCCTCTTCGCAAACACATCCACAGCAAATTTATGGTTAATATCCGTTGCCGTAGTAATCACAGGAGTAGACCCAAGGATGTTGGCTATCACTCCCACCAACTCATTGGCACCTCCAATATGTCCTGACAGTATCGGAATTACAAACTCCCCTCTCTCATCAAGAACTATAACCGCTGGATCTGTTGTTTTATGATTTAAAAATGGTGCAATGGCTCGTACCGCTATCCCTGCTGCGCCAATGAAAATAATTGCACCCACTTGTGTAAACTGCTTTGCCGTCCATTGGTTTAGTGATTCTGTTAATGGAATTAGACCCAATTTCTGTGCATACATCTCTACCGCATAAGAGCATACACAGTATCCAGATTTTTTCATTCCAATAGAAAGTGCCTGATTGAGCCTGCTTCCATTTAAGGTAAAACTAATTAAACTAATCGTCATATTTTTCTCCGCCACTCCTAGAACCAAATCATTTCTTAGGCTGTCTAAATTCTGTAGTAAAATCAGGATGATATAATTCCGAACGCTGATAATTACTATGAGATATTACATCCCCCACAATGATAAGGGCTGTTTTTGTAATTTGATTTTCTTTAGCCATGTTTAAAAGATTCTCTACCGTACCAACTATCTTTTTTTCTTCTTCCCAAGTAGCTTTGTAAACAATTGCCGCTGGTGTATCCTTCTTATACCCGCCTGTTATAAGCCTTTGTGATAATTCTCCTAGCATACCTGTACTTAAAAATACTACCATGGTTGTCTGGTGTGCTGCAAAAGTCTCAATTTGCTCCTTCTCTGGAACTGATGTTTTACCAGCCATCCTAGTAATGACGACACTTTGCGAGATACCTGGTAAGGTGTATTCCAGATTCAATGAAGATGCCGCACCACAAAAAGAACTAACTCCTGGACACACATCGTAATCAATCTTTCGTTCCTCTAATAAATCCATTTGTTCTCGAATTGCACCGTATAAACAAGGATCTCCCGTATGTAAACGTACCATCATCTTGCCCTCTGCATTTCCCTGCTCCATCACGGCTACCACTTCTTCTAACGTCATGATTGCACTATTAAAAATCTTGCATGTTTTTTTTGCTTCTTTCAATATGTCAGGATTTACTAAAGAACCTGCATATATGATAATATCTGCCGTCTGAATATATTTTTGTCCGCGCACTGTGATTAAATCTGGTGCTCCCGAACCTGCTCCTACAAAATGTACCATCTATGCTCCTATCTGCCAGCTTTGGCGTGCATACTTAATACGTGAATGTGCCTTATTTTCACGAATTATTCCTTCACAATCAATAAAGAGTAGTATCCTGCATCCTGTGGAATATCATCTATACTTTCATATATCTTTTCGTTATCCATTCCACAATTTTCTATCATTGACACTTGGCAACTACGCTTTTTCAGTATTTCACATACCAGTTTGATCTTTTGTCCTGCTTTCATTAAAACTTTCGTACCCGAAAGTTGTAATGCTTCCTCAATTTCATAAGACGCAGGAATAATATGCAACATCTCCTTTTTCTCCACTAATCCTTGATTTAATCGAGCAGATACTGCACAAAAAGATGGAATTCCATTAATGATTTCTGTTGCATAACCTTTCTCTCTTATTTTTTTATGCAGATACAGGTAAGTAGAATAGATAGTAGGATCACCTAATGTTAAAAATACAACATCTTTTCCTTGTTGTAAGTATTCAATAATTTTATCTGCTCCTGCGTTATGATAATCTTCCAATTTTTTTGCATCTTTTGTCATAGGCATTGAAATAGACAGAATAATTTTTGTATCAAGATTAACGATTGCCTGCTCTGCGATATGATATGCCACACTTTTTTCTTTTTCCTCTCCGGGTATTGCAATAATCTCTGCCTCTTTTATTATTCTTACTGCTTTTAATGTTAATAGTTCCGGATCGCCTGGACCCACTCCTACACCGTATAATTTTCCAAACATTTTATTAACTCCTTTGTATTTTCAGTTTGTCCCAATAGCCCGTATTGATTGGAAAAAACAATAGCTCCTAATTTCAGTTCATCGTGACCTCTATTACTTAAATAATATTGTATTCGTTCCATAACATAGTTCATCGTTTCTTGTGTTAGTCCTGCTTCCTCTAGGATTCCAATTGCCTCGTCTGTTGTGGAGCTGTTTAAGATAGCCTTTAATGTCTCAATAGATGCACTCGCCTTCACTGCATTCGAAGCTATAATTTCCATTCTAGCATCTGCGAACCTAGAGTGAGTATTCATAATTCCACCTGCTACTTTGATAAACTTTCCAATATGACTGATAAATAAAATTCCTTTTACTCCAAGTTCCACCGCAATATCAATAGTTTCACCTATATAGTTACTACATTTTATAGAATGCTCCAAAGAAATAGATAACACTTCTTTCGTAAAATTGACTCCATAATTCCCTGGGGAAATAAGCAAATATTCTGATCCATTTGCTACCCTCATTCTAACTTCAACTCTAATGCTTTCGATTAAAGCAGCTTCGCTCATTGGTTCCACGATTCCACTGGTTCCAAGTACTGAAATTCCTCCTACAATTCCAAGCTTGGGATTAAAGGTTTTTTTTGCTATTTCCATACCTTGCGGAATCATAATTTCAACATCTACTCCACCTACGTAATCATTGTCTTCACATATTTCATTGACTGCATCGTGTATCATCTGTCTCGGTATTTTATTAATAGCAGCACTACCGATAGGCTGTTCCAAGCCTGATTTTGTTATTCTTCCAACACCAGTACCTCCATCAATTGTAATAACTCCATTGGAATTCTTTGATACTTTTGCGAAAACCAAAATACCATTTGTTACATCTGGATCATCCCCACTGTCTTTTTTTATACCACAACTTACATACTCATTAGATTTTGTAATATCTTGAATGGGAAGATGTAATTTCATTCCTTTGGGTGTCATAATATCTACAGCAGAAACTGACTTTCCAGTTAATAGCATTATCGTTGCTGCTTTTGCTGCTGCTGCAGCGCATGTCCCTGTGGTAAATCCCAACTTTAACTTCTTATTGTTTTTTATAACAAATTCATTTTCTAATCCTGTAACAACTTCCATCCTGTATAAATCTCCAATCGAGCTAAAATAAAAAAAGCATCCTCTACAAACAAAGTTGTAAAAGATGCAAAAATAATGATATCTCTCGATATCATTATTACACCTAGCCATCGTTCGTAAATAAGTGTAGAACCCATTTCAAGGCAGGTCTTCTGACTCAGGCATCAACATTATATTCTATCTTCCCATTTGCACAGTGATATGCAGAATATAACTCTTCCTTTACAGCGGCGCGACCGTATGGGCTTTTCACCCATTTCCCTATTATCTTGTACCACAATATTATAAAATATTGCAACAAGCACCTTTAAAATTTAAATTGTTAGTGCAAGTCTATCACTAAATAAATAACATGTCAATAAAACATATTATCATTTGTCGATACATCGCTTGCAAGGATCATATCCTTTCTCTATTAATTCGTCCTTGGTTAATGTAGATTGTGCTTTGTTTTTATCCAATATATCATCAACACTACTACAGGTTGGAATATGAAATTTCTTTGTATTCCTATTAATAATAAATACAATTTTGCTAGAGCTATCCATTCCAATGTTTGGATTAATCGATGTCTTATTAGAATTCTCCGTTCCCTTTGGCTCTCCTGCCTTCCATGTGTCAGATGGGGAACCGTTCCATGTTATTGTTTTTCCATCGGATATGGCAATAATACTACCTTGTTCATCGGTTCGAAAAACTTTGATTCCTCTCGTTCGAAATGCATTTAATACTTCTGCATGTGGGTGACCATATGAGTTGTTTTCTCCACAACTAATAACTGCATAAGCTGGATTCACTGTATCCAAAAAAGAATTTGTAGAGGCTGTTTTGCTGCCATGATGTGCTGCTTTATAAACGTCAGCATTAATATTAATACCACTATGAAGCATTTCTGTTTCTGATGCTTCTTCTGCATCACCAGTTAATAAAAATCTCTTTTCTCCGTGTTCTAGTAGAATACCAACGGAACAATCATTTGCATCATCGTATTCGGAGCCACTGGGCGATACAATGGTAAAGGTAGCTTCTCCTAGAGTGTAAGAATCTCCTACCATTGGATTGGTTATATTATATTCCTTATCTTTTACAGTATGAATAATCTCTTCATACGTCTTTGTATCCTTACTATAATCGGGAAGGATAACTGTTTCACAGGGAACTTGATTTAGGACAATATCTAATCCACCGATGTGGTCGGTATCTGGATGCGTTCCTATGACATAATCTAAACTCTGAACTCCCTGATATTCTAAATATTGCTGCACTTCTATTCCTTTATTATTATTACCTGCATCGATCAACATGGCATGGCCATCGCTAATAATTAAGGTACTATCTCCCTGTCCAACATCGATAAAATGAACTTCTAAGGTATCCGCATTTACATTTATAGGTTTATCTTCATGGCTTGTAGCAGCTTTATTTTTGACTTGATTGCGTGTTGCTTGATCAATTGTCGTTTGATCGTTCGTTATATTATCTTGATTGTTTATCTGACACCCTGTGAAAACATTTATGATTAATATCATTACAAACAATAATACTAAATGATATCTTTTATTCATTCTAATCCTCCAACTATATGCTACTACTTAATATATGTCATGTCAGCTTAATTCTACTATGCAACATCTCTCTTTGGTTAAGCTCATTTTTTACCACATGACTGAATAATAACAAATTAAATAAAATAAGGTTCTATAATAATTGTTGGGGTGTGTTGAAAAACATATTTCAACAATTATTTTTTTATAGTAAAATGCATCTATAAGAAGCCTCTAACCAAATGCGCGTCGTCCAAAACAAACATTAAAAGGA
>JAEZUR010000123.1 GCA_023420935.1 Bacillota bacterium
GACCCAGATGGTAAACCATCAAGCTTAATATATTCTATCTAACTATCTATATTATGAAACCAGTAATATAAGGAAAACTATCTTAAAACATAGAGTGTAATCATAACCGATTTGGCTCATATGAATAACTTTGTCACATACTTTTGATTTATTGTTAATATCTGATGATAAAACAAGGATAACATGTTATAATACTCAAATAGAAATTCAGCGAAGGAGTGTATCTAGTATAAATGAAAATTATTATTTTAGGCTGTGGTAAAGTTGGATCTGCTCTTGCCGAACAGCTTGATCGAGAGGGACATGAAATTACATTAATAGATAATAAAGCGTCTGCAATCAATAATATCACCAAGACTCTTGATGTTAGGGGCGTAATTGGAAACGGAGCCAGTTACAGCATACAAATATCTGCCGGAATTGAAACATCTGATTTGCTCATTGCTGTAACGGGATCAGATGAGTTGAACCTGCTCTGTTGCCTTATTGCAAAAAAGGCTGGTAATTGCCATACCATCGCAAGGGTTCGCAATCCTCAATACCATAGTGAAATTGATTTTATCAAGGAGGGAATGGGGCTTTCCATGATAATTAATCCTGAGTTGGAAACAGCAACTGATATTGCTCGCTTAATAAGACTACCCTCCGCAATAGATATTGACGTTTTTGCAAAAGGAAGGGTAGAATTACTCCATCTACAAATTCCCACAGATTCTATTCTAGATAATATGCAAATTAAGGACATTTCAGCTCAATTACACTGTAATATTCTTGTATGTGCAGTGGTTCGTGGTGAACAAGTCTTTATTCCATCCGGAAATTCACTTCTACAATCCGGTGATGAAATATCGATTGTTGCAGCACCGAAGAGTGTAATTGAATTCTTTCATAAAATAGGTATCAAAACTACTCTGTCGAAAAATGTTATGATTATCGGTGGAAGTAATATATCCGTCTATCTTGCAAAAATATTTATAGAAATGGGCATAAAAGTAAAAATAATAGAGCAAGTATGGGAACGTTGCGAGCAACTAAGTGAAATGTTACCCGATGCTTTGATCATTCATGCCAATGCCTCTGATCATAATGTACTCCTTGAAGAAGGGATTCAGAATATGGATGCTTTTATTTCACTTACAAATTTGGATGAAGAAAACATTCTGTTTTCTTTATATGCACAGAAGAATTCAAAAGCAAGGGTATTCACTAAGATAACCAGATTGACTTTTGATGAAATCATAAAGGATATGCCCCTGGGAACAATTGTAAAACCAAAACTTATCACTGCCGACCGTATAGTTCAGCACATACGTGCAATGCAAAATCCGAAGGGAAGTAATGTAGAGACACTATATAAAATCATTAATAATAAAGCTGAAGCTTTAGAATTTCGTGTTAAAAGCAACTCAAAACTAGTAGGTATTCCTCTATCTGAATTAACACTAAAGGAAAACCTGTTATTGAGCTGCATTAACCGTAAGAACAAAATTATTATTCCAAATGGACAAGTTTCCCTGCATGTTGGTGATTCTGTTATTGTTGTAACCACAGATACAGGATTAAACGACATAAACGATATATTAAAATAGAAAAGGTGCCTATTTATGAACAAATCGATAATACTACATATTATTGGGTGGATTTTAGTAGTTGAAGCTGCATTATTAACTCTCCCAGTAATTGTGGCAGTTATATACAGAGAAAAAAGTGGTTTTGCATTTCTAATTACACTTGGAATATGCTTATTAGTTGGTGTTCCTTTATTACTTCATAAACCGAAGAGCAAAATCTTCTTTTCGAGGGAAGGTTTTGTAAGTGTATCTTTAGGTTGGATTATTCTTAGTATAATAGGTGCATTACCATTTTATATCAGCGGTGAAATTTCTAGCTATATTGATGCGCTATTTGAAGTTATTTCTGGTTTTACAACGACGGGTTCCAGTATACTAAGTGATGTGGAGGTACTCTCTTATTGTATGCTATTCTGGAGAAGTTTTACTCATTGGATTGGAGGTATGGGTATCCTTGTATTCATTCTTGCCATTCTGCCAATGACCGGAGGCGAGCGTATTCATATACTACGTGCTGAAAGCCCCGGACCCTCCATAGAAAAGCTTGTACCAAGGATAAAGTCTACTGCTATAATGCTATATGTTATATATATCGGGATGACTTTATTACAAATCATTCTACTGTTAATTGGTAATATGCCAGTGTTTGATGCAATAACACTAACCTTCGGAACTGCCGGAACCGGTGGATTCGCAATCAAAAATCCAAGTGTTGGATCATACTCCACATATATCCAAGTTATCATAACCATATTCATGTTTCTGTTTGGAGTAAATTTTAATGTTTATTACTTGCTATTATTTCGTAAATTTAAAATTGTATTAAAAAGTGAGGAGTTGCGGTTCTACTTTCTCATTGTTTTCACTGCTATTGTTCTGATTTCCTTTAACCTTGGAGGTATTGACCACTTCATTGATTCTATTCAGGTTGTAGCATTTCAAGTTTCTTCAATTATTACTACTACTGGATATGCCACCGTAGATTTTAATAAATGGCCTTCGTTTTCAAAAGCAATACTCGTATTTATTATGTTTATCGGTGCCTGTGCGGGTAGTACAGGAGGTGGTATGAAAGTTTCCCGTATTGTTATTTTATTCAAGGCAATAGGTAAAGAATTATCCTATCTCATTCATACACGAAGTGTAAAAGTATTAAAATTTGACGGTCATAAAATTGAACATGAAGTTATGCGTTCAATCAATATGTATTTCATCACATATGTGTTTTTATTTACAGCTTCTGTGATACTTATATCTTTAGACAATTTTGATTTTACAACTAATTTTACTGCAATAGCAGCTACTCTGAATAATATAGGTCCAGGTCTTGAAATTGTTGGGCCAATTGGGAATTTTGGTTCCTTTTCAAATTTATCAAAATTAGTTATGATGATAGATATGCTTGCTGGAAGGCTTGAAATATTTCCACTAATATTATTATTCAACCCCAATACATGGAAAAAGTAACTCATGGCAATCCTTTATCGACAAAGTATTCGCAGTATGTAAAACTACTAGCTACAGAAAAAGCCCTACAATCTTTGGATTGTAAGGCTTTTTTATGACCAGGGGCAGTAGGATTTGAACCCACGACCTGCGGTTTTGGAGACCGTTATTCTACCAGCTGAACTATACCCCTAAACTATAAATATGATCTCAATAACTTGTACTGTTTGACCACGCTTAGATAGTATAATATGATTTTATGTAAAAGTCAAGTTATTTTTGTAAATCTCATTAGAGGTTCATGGAATTATCTTAATAATACATTCCATAATCCATTTATGTACATATACTGTAGATATAGCATGTTGAAATAAATTATTATTTAACTAAATTGCATAAAAATTATTTATTAGACAAAGCGAGTTTCTAGTTTTCTTACTACAAAATAGGAGATTAAACGATATATTCCACAAAAATAACAAAACTATTATAGAAAATACTATATATTATTGCTGGAAAAACGAAAAAATAGTAAAGAATAATACTAAAAGTGTCATGATTGACGAATTTTGAAAAGCATGATATAACATAGAAGTATTAAGTTAATATGTTTTTATTGTTAAGTAAAATGAAAGTAACCAAAATGTATATTATTGAATTAGAGGATGTGAAACCATGGAAACAACCATAATTAAATTGCAAGCTGCTGATGAAGTGAAAGAATTTGTACGAGAAGCATCAAAATGTGATTTTGATATTGATATTTGGTATAATAGAGTCATTGTCGATGCGAAATCATTATTAGGTGTATTTAGCTTGGATTTATCAAAAAATTTATTTGTATCTTGTAGAGGTTATAACCCAGAGTTTGAATACACATTAAAAAAATACGCCATTGCCTAAGGGCAACATTGAATTTATCATAAAAAAGTCTCGGCAATTTTGCCGAGACTTTTTATGATCTGTAATCGAGTAATGCAATCAGAAATTCTGGGAGTAAAGGTCTACTAAATACATATCCTTGAATACAATCACAACCTTTTGATTCTAGCAAGGTGAATTGTGTCTCGTTTTCAACTCCTTCTGCAACTACTTTTATATGTAATTGATGAGCCAGTGTTATAATAGACTCTGCAACTACGATATCTCTTCCGTTACTACAAATATTATCAATAAAAGACTTGTCAATCTTTAATGTGTTAATTGGTAAGTTAGTTAAGTAATTTAAGGAGGAGTACCCTGTTCCAAAATCATCAAGAGAGATATGAACACCAATTGACTGGAATTTTTTGACTAATTCAGTTGCATCCACAAAGGAAGAAAGTAAGGTGCTTTCTGTTATTTCTAACTCAAGATATTCTGGTTTTAAACCAGTTCGTTCTAGTATTTCCTCTAAGGTCTGGATAAATCCACTCTGGTTTAACTGAATGGAAGATATATTAACCGAAATTGTGCGGGCTGGATATCCCTTTTCAATGAGCGATTGATTAAAAGAGCATGCTTCTTCTAACGCCCATGTACCAAGAGAAGTGATTAAGCCGCTTTCTTCTGCAATAGGGATAAATTCGCTTGGTGATAAGAGCCCAAGTTTTTCACTATTAATACGCATTAATGCTTCATATCCTATGATGTTTTTTGTAGTGGTATCAATTTGTGGTTGATACATTAAGTATACTTCTTTTGATTCAACTGCATGTCGCAGAACTTCCACAATCTCAGTATTACGATTTAATTCATCTTCCATGGTTTTATCAAATAATGTAGATTTGTTTTTTCCAGTATCTTTCGACTTGTACATGGCAATATCTGCATTTTTAACTAGAATATTATGAGTAAGCCCGTTTTTGGGATAGATGGATATTCCAATACTCATTGACACATATACAACTTCCCCGTTTAATTTAAATGGAGATTGGAAGGCCTCTATGATGGCAGAGGCAAAATGAATGGCTTCCTCATCATCAGATACACCATATTTAAATAGTAAGAATTCATCTCCACCAGCTCTTGCTAGAATATCTTCTGTATCAATTAATGAGTTCAGCTTCTCAGCAGTTTGTGTAAGAAGTGCATCGCCGTAATCATGACCTAAAGTATCGTTAATCGTTTTAAAATTATCAAGGTCAACAAAGAAGATAGCATGTCTCTTACTTATACCAGGTTCAGCAGACAAAGCAGAATCAACTTTATCATAAAATGCTAATTTATTAGGCAGACTTGTAAGTACATCGTGGTATGCAAGGTATTCAATATGGTTATAATTAGAGCGAAGTTCCTCTTCGTTAGCAATGAGCAATTCATGCATGGAGGTAAGGTCATCGTAATTCGTCTTAATAATATGGAGCATTCGATTAAAATTCTTGGATAGTTCCCCAATCTCATTCTTTGAAGTGATATGACATTGAACATCAAGGTTACCATCGGATGCAGCTCGCATAGTATCACGTAAGTTTAAAATCGGTTTGGTGTAGATCTTACTAAACAGTGAGCTTGTAAAAAAGGCTAATAGGGAAATGGCGATGGTAGTGATTGTTATAATAAAAAGATTAAAGGTTGCAAACTCATTAATAGATGATACATTTTGGGCGACTATAATCGCCCAGTCTAAATCGGGAATGGTACTATATGTATAAATATAGTTGGATTTGGTTAATGAATTCGATAAGAATCCAGATTCCATTGTTGTAATATTGGCATGTGCTATTGCTTCTGTTCGCAAATTCTTAGAATTAATATTCTTACCAACTAAATGTGCATCGGAATGATTAATTATCTTTCCACTATTATTAACGATCATACCATATGAGTTTTCATCCAGAGACTTAAAATAATCCTGATAAAAAGATAGGTCTAAGGTAGTGACAATATAACCGATGATATCAGTATTTGTCTTGTTTAATACAGCCATTCCAACTTCAATAGAATACCTGGAATTGCTACTATCAAAAGACATAGGAATCTCAACTATTTGACAAGTGGAAGAGTATGCTTCCATCTTATATTGCATTACTTTATAGGGTTGATGAGTTGCTTTGAAATCTTTATCAGAACAGACAATAATCTCATGGTCTTTGTTATAGATTGTGATCCTATCACAAGAAGTATATAAACTTCTTCTATCATTTAATAAATCCCGTACAATGTCGTAATAAGATATATAGTTATTATAATCAGTTGAATTCGTTTGGAGTAACGATGAAATTGATCGCTGAGAAACTAATAGAGAAACTTCTGCTTTTTGTGCTTCAATAAGGGAATTAAGGCTATTTCCACAATTGTCAGCAACTTGTAACAGATTCTGTTTTTGTATGGACAACATTTTCTCGGTACTATAAGAGTAAGTAAATATACTACCAATCACCAAAGGCAGCACTGAAAATATGATTAACATAATACGCAATGATTTTTTGATAGACATCTTCAAACCCCTTTTCACTTTTGTAATCACATGAAAGCTTAATTTATGTAATAAAAATGTATGACGAATTGATTTTATTATGTTGTTTAACCAAATTATGCTGATTCCATATGTTTATGGCTATATTTATTTTACCAATATTTGATTCTTTATGCAATAAAAATAGGAATACATTGTTGGAATAGTGAAATATTTATAAAGTTGTTGAAAATAATAATATTTAACGTTATACTGATACTATTGAATGAATAGGTATGAAATGGAGATATATATGTATAAATTGCTTTGTCGGGACAATGGTGCTAAGAGAGGACAGTTTGAGACTGTACATGGAACCATTCAAACTCCAGTATTTATGAATGTTGGAACCGTTGCAGCTATCAAGGGTGCAGTTTCTACAATGGATTTACAGGAGCTTAAGACACAGGTTGAATTATCCAATACGTATCACCTACATGTTAGAACAGGGGATAGAGTGATAAAGCAGCTTGGAGGCTTGCATAAATTTATGGTTTGGGACAAACCAATATTAACGGATTCTGGTGGATTTCAAGTTTTTTCACTAGCTGGACTTCGTAAGATAAAGGAAGAAGGAGTTTATTTTAACTCTCATATAGACGGAAGAAAGATTTTTATGGGACCTGAGGAGAGTATGCAGATACAATCTAATTTGGCATCAACAATTGCTATGGCATTCGATGAATGTCCACCGCATCCTGCCACTAGAGAATATATGCAGAATTCTGTAGATCGAACCACAAGATGGTTAAAACGTTGTAAAATTGAAATGAATCGATTGAACTCCCTGGAGGATACTATTAATAAGAATCAGATGTTGTTTGGTATTAATCAAGGTGGAACTTTTGCTGATATCCGTATTGAACATGCCAAACGTATCTCCGAGATGGAGCTGGATGGTTATGCACTGGGTGGACTTGCCGTAGGTGAATCCCATGAGGAAATGTATCGTATATTAGAAGAAACAGTACCGTATCTACCATTGGAGAAACCAACGTATCTTATGGGTGTGGGTACTCCTGCTAATATATTAGAAGCAGTAGATCGTGGTGTTGATTTCTTTGATTGTGTATACCCTGCAAGAAATGGTAGACATGGACATGCTTATACGAATTTTGGTAAGATGAATCTGTTAAATGCAAAATTTGAATTAGATGATAGACCAATCGAAGAAGGGTGTCAGTGCCCAGCATGTAAGCATTATAGTAGAGCTTATATAAGACATTTATTAAAAGCAAAAGAAATGCTTGGTCTAAGACTGTTGGTTATGCATAATCTTTACTTCTATAATAATATGATGGAAGAGATTAGAGAGGCCATTGAGCAAAAACGATATCAAGCATATAAGAAGGCAAAACTAGAAGGTTTTGAAAGAGAAGAAAAATAGTCCGATACATCGGATGAAATAAATTTTAGGAGGATTTAGGAATGAATTTACCAGTTTTATTAACAGGAGCAGGTGGAACCGCAGGAGCTTTAGGAATGGTTGCATATTTTGCATTAATCATTGGAGCATTTTATTTTATAGCAATTCGCCCTCAGAAGAAACAACAAAAACAACATGCAGCATTACTTGCTACATTAGAGACAGGAGACAGTATTTTAACTTCAGGTGGTTTCTATGGTGTTGTAATTGATGTCATGGATGAAATCGTAATTGTTGAATTTGGTAACAATAAAAATTGTAGAATTCCAATGAAACGTGAAGCAATTACTGAAATTGAAAAAGCAAATAAACCAGAATAGATCTTTTTCATAAAGTTTAGAATAAGCGATTATCAATAGAAAGTACGTTCTGCGATCTTTCTGTTGACATGAATTAACGGCAACTCCATTAGTAAAGGAGTTGCCGTTTTGCTTCTAAATCTTCTAGTATTGAATAAGGAATTTTTAGATTTCCTTTTCCAGTTCCAATTTGAATAAGAGGTTTATTGGCTCCATGAAAATCAGAACCTCCTGTAATCAACAAATCATACTTTCTCGCAAGTTTTCGAACTTCACTTTCTTGGAAACCCATGTTGGAAGAGTATATAGTTTCAATCCCCACCAAGCCTTCTTCTTTTAAATCAGATACTAAATGATCCAATTCAGTGTTGGATAAATGATAGAGAAGTGGATGTGCAAGAACGGGAAGGCCATGTGATTGCTGAATTAATTCGATTGCCTTTATGGGACTTAAATATTTTCTCGGGACATAATATGGCCCATTGGAATCCAGATACCGCTCAAAGGCATGTTTCGGTGTTTTTGTATATCCGGTCTCTGTAAGATATTTGGCAAAATGTGCTCTTGTCAGCACAGATTCACCTTCACGCGCTCGTAATTTTTCCATACTAATATCAATCCCTGCGCCAGCTAGATTTTCAATCATTTTAAGATTTCTCTGTTCACGTTCTTCCTGGGCAGCATTCAATGAATTCTTTAAGATATCACTCTCGTAATCAATAAACAGTCCCAGCATATGAATATCTTTTTTACCATATTCCACTGATAATTCAACACCAGGAATAATCTGAATCTCCTTGCCTTGATCTTGATATTCTTTCGCTTTTTTCATAGCACAAGCCAAGCCCTTAATGGTGTCATGGTCTGTTAATGCAATCGCCGCCAAGTCTTTCTCCACGGCTAAATCAACAACCTCAGAGGGAGTCAAAGTGCCATCCGAAGCATTGGAGTGTACATGTAAGTCAATATATTTCATATCATTCGTACCTTTCTATTCTAATTATGAATCAATTGTGAGACTGTGGTTGGTAATCAATTTGCACAAGATACGTATTCTTAGGAAGTGATACAAAGCATAGTTTGTTTCGCAACACGCTCTCGCTTGGATGAAGTTCGTAATGGTACGTAAGGCTCTAAAATACAGAGCCAAAGTACCAACGACTTCATAACAGTTGCTTACCAAACTATGCTTTGTATCACTTCGGTTTAGATTGTGAATGTGCAAATTGATTGATCTACGTTGTTCAAAGGGTTATTGTCTCTAGTAATGTGATTTTAAAGTTATTTGAAAGACTGTGGAGATCAATTTGCTCAAAGATACATACTGTGGTAAGTGTTACAAAGCATAGTTTGATTCGCAACACGCTCTCGCTTGGATGAAGTACGTAGTGGTACGTAAGATCCTAAAGTACAGGATCTAAGTACCAACGACTTCATAACAGTTGCTCATCAAACTATGATTTGTATCACTTCATTCTAGTTGGTGGATGTGCAAATTGATTTATTTACGTTGTTCAAAAACTTTATTTTATAATGTTGATTATACTACTTGAACTTGTTTAATATTATTTTTGATGATATTAAGTGGTTGAATAATTATTTCATATCTAATATCTTAGTATAAATTTGAAAGACAATTTCTATAACTACTTTAGAATTATCTTTGTAAAATCTCTTACGGACATTATTTCTAGTTTTCAACTCAACGAAGTAAAAGCCATGAATGTGCTTGCCGATGAAATCATTTGGTCAGACCGACTGACGACGGCTGTTTATGTTCGACTTAAGACTCAGGAAAAAGCGACGCCAGCTTATGCGGCGCTTTTTCTACGCTTTGAGGCTTAAAAGCGAACATGCCTAGGAAGGTAAGGCGACCAAATGAATTCATCGGCAAGTACATTCATGAACACAACCTTCCTTAAGTCGACCGGCAAGTACATTCATGAACACAACCTTCATTCTGCCACATGCTACTAACCACACTTAGTATATCACATTTAAAATAATTATTACAGAATAAATGCATACTTAGGACACGTTTCTAATATATTACAGTATGATAAAAAGTTATGGAGGGGTACCATGAACCAGTTGATCAGAAAACAATCAAAGGCATTGACAATAATTAAGGCGTTACTGGCTTCTTATGTAATTACTGGAATCTTGTTACTGCTACTGGCACTGCTTATGTATAAAGCCCAGCCACCTAGTGGAGTGATACGCGTTGGGATTGTGTTTTCTTATATCTTTTCATCTTTTATAGGTGGATTTATTGTTGGAAAAAGTGCATCGGAAAAAAGATTTCTATGGGGAATAGTCAACGGAATACTCTATTTTGTAGTAATTCTACTAGTATCTATGATCCTGAATAAGGCAGTGTTCGGGCAAGTGGGAAGTACCTTTACTGTATTCGTAATGTGTACACTAGGTGGTATGCTAGGGGGAATGATCAGTTAATAAGCTGAAATGGAAGATGGCTTGCAGATATAAAATCTGCAGGCTATTTTTGCGTATAAAACTATTTTGTCGATAAATGAATTGATTTTTTTATATAAAGTAATTATAATAGTAGAATATTCAAGACTAGGTGGTGATTTCATGGGAATTCATAAGAATGGGATAGAGGACAACGAAATAGAACTGGTAAGCGAGGATTTTGCTGAGAAAACAATACCAGAGGATTTTACGGAACCAGAAGAATTATATCAGAAATTAATTGAAACCGTTAAGAATTACCATCCCTCTGCAGATCTTTCAATGATAGAGAAAGCATACCATATAGCTTATAATGCCCATAAAGATCAACGCAGAAAATCAGGAGAGCCATACATTATTCATCCATTATGTGTTTGTATCATATTGGCAGAATTAGAACTCGATAAAGAGACAATTGTTGCAGGACTGCTACATGATGTTGTAGAGGACACAGTCCTTAGTTCGGATGAGATTAAGAAAGAATTTAGTGAAGAAATTGCATTATTAGTTGATGGAGTTACCAAACTGACTCAGTTAAATTACTCCTCTGATAAAATAGAAATCCAAGCGGAAAATCTTAGAAAAATGTTTTTAGCAATGGCAAAGGATATTCGTGTTATTCTGATTAAACTTGCCGATCGACTTCATAATATGAGAACCCTTCAATATATGAAGCCAGAGAAACAAAGAGAAAAAGCACGTGAGACCATGGATATTTATGCGCCTATTGCACAACGACTTGGTATCTCAAAGATTAAGATAGAATTAGATGATTTATCATTAAAGTATTTAGAACCAGAGGTCTATAAGGACTTAACTGACAAAATAGCTTCTAAGAAAAGTGAAAGAGAATCCTTTATCAAGAGTATTGTGGAGGAAGTTAGCTACCATGTTCATTCCGCCAATATTGAAGCTAAGATAGATGGTCGAGTAAAGCATTTCTTTAGTATCTATAAAAAAATGGTAAATCAGAACAAAACTTTAGAACAGATTTATGACTTATTTGCTGTTCGAATTGTCGTAGATTCTGTAAAGGATTGCTATGCTGCACTCGGAGTGATACATGAAATGTATAAACCGATACCTGGAAGATTCAAAGATTATATTGCTATGCCAAAACCAAATATGTACCAATCCCTTCATACAACTTTGATAGGGCCATCTGGTCAGCCATTTGAGATACAGATTCGTACCTTTGACATGCATCGTACTGCAGAATACGGTATCGCTGCACATTGGAAGTATAAAGAAGGCCAAGATGGTAAAAATTCCAGAGATAGTGAGGAAGCAAAACTTACTTGGCTTCGTCAGATTTTAGAATGGCAACGTGATATGTCTGACAATAAGGAATTTTTAAGTTTATTAAAGAGTGATTTAGATTTATTCTCTGAAAGTGTTTATTGCTTTACTCCTTCCGGAGATGTGAAGAATCTTCCAAATGGATCTACGCCAATTGATTTTGCATATAGCATTCATAGTGCTGTTGGTAATAAAATGGTGGGAGCAAGAGTCAATGGTAAGTTAGTTACCATTGATTATGTGATACAAAATGGTGATAGAATAGAGATCATCACTTCACAGAATTCGAAAGGTCCTAGCCGAGATTGGTTATCCCTGGTTAAGAGTACACAGGCTAAAAATAAGATTAACCAATGGTTTAAGACGGAATTAAAAGATGACAATATATTAAAAGGCAAAGAAATGATTATTGCTTACTGTAAAGGTAAGAATATAGTTTTAAGCGACCTATTAAAGTCAGAATATATGAATGCATGCATGGCCAAATATGGATTCCGTGATTGGGATTCTATTTATGCTGCCGTAGGTCATGGTGGTCTAAAAGAAGGTCAGGTAATTAATAAATTACAAGAAGAGTATGTTAAGAAGCATAAGAAAGAGATTACCGATGAAAAGGTACTTGAGACCGTTTCAGGAGTGAAAGAAAATAAACCGGCTTCCATTGCCAAATCTAAGAGTGGTATTGTGGTTGAGGGAATCCATGATGTTGCAGTTCGGTTCTCCAAGTGTTGCAGTCCAGTGCCAGGGGATGAGATAGTTGGATTTGTAACAAGAGGAAGAGGCGTATCAATTCATAGAACAGATTGCATAAACGTAATTCATCTACCAGAGGAAGATCGTGCAAGACTCATTGATGCAGAATGGCAAGTGGGAACTTCTTCAAAATCTCATGGAGAGCTTTATACTGCAGAGATTAAGATTTATGCTAATAATAGAAATGGTATTTTAGTAGATATTTCAAAAGTATTTACAGAGAATAAAGTAGATGTTTCATCTATGTTAGTTCGAACTAGTAAACAAGGGAAAGCAACCATTAGTATAGGTTTTGAGATACATGGAGTGGAACAACTTCATACCATTGTTGCAAAGATTCGTAGTGTAGAAAGCGTACTAGATATAGAAAGAACATCTAGTTAAGTATAATTATTGTAAATGAAAGACGTTATATTATTATTGATTTCCTAAATGAATGAAGGAGGAGGCATGAGAATGAATGATTTAATCCAAAAAGGTGATATGGATATCAAGATTTTGGTCCTTGGAATGGTAAGTACCAATTGCTATATCATAAGTAATCATAAAACCAAAGAAGCGATTATTATTGACCCAGCAGATAAATTCGATCGAATTAAACAATATATCACAGAAGCAGGATTAAATATAGTTGGTATCTTTTTGACTCATGGCCACTTTGATCATATATTTGCTGCAACAGAATTGACTTCTTACTATCATTCAAAGCTTTATGCATCTAAGGAAGAAAAAAGTCTTTTAAATGATGCCAACATGAACTGCTCGGCTGGTGTAGGAAGACCATTTACATTGGAAGCAGATGTATACCTTACCGATCAAGAGTTGATTCATCTAGCTGGGATGCAACTAAAAGTAATTCATACGCCAGGCCACACAGCTGGAAGTGTATGCTATCATATTATGAATCATGGTGTATTGCTAAGTGGAGATACTCTGTTTTTAGAATCAGTTGGAAGAACTGACTTACCGACAGGAAATGGTGCTAAAATAGTACAGTCGATTAATGAGAAATTAATGGTATTAGATGACAATATAATTGTTTACCCAGGTCATGGGGATGCAACTTCAATTGCTTATGAGCGAGAGAATAACCCCTATTTAACTGGATGGGAATAATAATAGAAAGAGAAAATCATGATAACCATAGAATTATCAAAAAATGATTTTGCCTATGATATACAATCATTAACAAAAGCATTTTATCCAAGTGAAGATATTCACGTTCAAGAAGGAAACAATAGTATTTCCAAAGAGATTCATATAAAAGTAAATCTAGAAGATGACAGCATAGGTATTTCATTTTATCAGAATGAAATACCTATATTAGAAGAATCAAGCACTGATATTTTTAAAGAAACCACAGCATTTGGAGAAGATAACTATTGGAGGAGAATGAATCCGGACTTATCCAATGCAAAGCGTAAACATTATAAAAATCAGTTAAAACATTTGTTATATCATGTGTTGTCCAAAACATCTGGTAGAAACCTCCCTTGGGGTACGTTAACCGGAGTTCGACCAACCAAGATAGCGATGGAACACTTTATGTTAGGTGATCCTGTGGATTGGATCAGACAATATATGAAAGAACAGTATTTGTGTTCCCAGGAAAAGATTGATTTAGGAATTACCATTGTGACAAAAGAGGTTGCAATTTTAGAAGATTTGGATTATAAAAATGGATATAGCCTATATATTGGTATACCATTTTGTCCAACAACCTGTTTATATTGCTCCTTTACTTCATACTCGGTCGGTAAATATAAGAACTTAGTAGAACAGTATCTTGAGGCTTTGTTTAAAGAAATAGAGTACGCATCCACTTGCTTTCCAAACAAAAAATTAAATACTATTTATGTTGGAGGTGGTACTCCTACTACCTTAAGTGCAGAGCAGCTGGAGCGACTGTTGCGTAAAATTAAGAGTCATTTTCCACTCACTTATGTAAAGGAATTTACAGTGGAAGCAGGTAGACCTGATAGTATTACATTAGAAAAATTAAAAGTTCTAAAGAATGAAGGAGTCACTAGAATCTCAATTAATCCACAGACGATGAATCAAAAGACCCTTGATATTATAGGAAGAAAGCATACCGTGGAACAGGTAATAGAAGCATTTTGGTTGGCAAGAGATGCAGGACATGATAATATCAATATGGATTTGATTGTGGGATTACCGGGAGAAACCCTGGAAGAAGTGGACAAGACACTTAAAGCAATTGGCCAACTTAATCCGGACAGTTTAACCATACATTCCTTAGTAATGAAACGCGCGGCTATGTTGAATATCCGTAAAGACGAATACGAGGATAGTGTTTCAGTATCTATGGATGAAATGTTAGAACATGGAGCAGAATTTGCCTATCAAGAAGGATATGAACCTTATTATATGTATCGACAAAAGAATACGACTGGAAATGCCAAAAGTGCAAATCAAGAAAATGTTGGTTATGCAAGACCTGGAAAAGAAGGCATTTATAATATTTTAATCATGGAAGAGATGCAAACAATTTTAGCGTTAGGGGCTGGGGCCTCCTCCAAATTTGTTTTTCTGGACGAAGGTAGAGTTGAGCGCATTGAAAATGTGAAAAGCCTGGAAGACTATATTGCTAGAATTGATGAAATGATTCTTCGAAAACGTAGCTTTTTGGAGAAGGAAATGGTTTAGAATAGGGAGAAAGAGGAAAGTATGGTAGAGACATTTATTCCAGGGCTTCTCGATAAAGAGGAGATTGAAGATGCAATAAAGGAAGATTTAGCAGATGCCATAGATCATGGTATCCTTGTGAGCAATCTGGCTGTTCTTCTGTCAAAGGAGTTAAATGAGTCAGAAGAATTCTGCCAAAATATTGCGATGGCAGGCATGCTTCATGATATTGGTAAATTAAAATTAAGTAAATACCTTTACGGAAGAAAAAAAGATGTTCTTGTTATAGAGGAAATGAAATATGTTCGTATGCATTCCACTTTCAGTTATGATATACTAAAAAAAGAAAGTTTTTCAGAACAAATATTACAGGCAGTATATCATCATCACGAAAATTACGATGGCTCAGGATACCCATCCAATTTGAAGGGAAGAGCAATCCCATGGCAAGCAAGGATAATAAGAACCTGTGATGTATTTGCAGCATTGGTTTCCCAAAGACCATATCGTGCAGCATTTGATGTAGAAACTGCCATGGAACTAATGATTGATGAAGTGAAGAATTTTGATATGGAGATATTTTTAGCATTTCAAAGGGTAGTGCATTCGGAGCACTTTGCTACTATTCAGCAATTTGTAAATCAAGTTAATGCAGCAAAACCAGTTGGAATTCAAGTATTTGAAAAAGAGGCACAGGAGGAGTTATCATGATTACACAAAGACCAAAAGGAACCCAGGACTGGTACGGCGAGAATATGCACAAACGTACTGTGATTGAAAAATTAGCCCGCAATCTCTGTAAAGTTTATAATATAAAAGAAGTCATTACACCAGCCTTTGAACATACCGTTCTCTTTCAGAGAAGTGTAGGTGAAACAACAGATGTGGTTCAAAAAGAAATGTATACCTTTCAAGATAAAGGCGATCGAAGTATTACTCTAAAGCCAGAAGGAACAGCTGGTGCCATACGAGCTTACTTGGAGAATAATTTATATGCAGAAAGTCAACCAACGAAATTGTTCTATATGACCCAAGCATTTCGTTATGAACAACCTCAAAGCGGAAGATTAAGACAGCATCATCAATTTGGTGTGGAGTTTGTAGGATCTAAGAGTCCTTTAGCAGAAGTGGAATTAATTACTTTAGTAACTACATTTATTAAAGAAATTGGACTAAACGATGCGAATCTTCACATAAATAGTATTGGATGCTCCGATTGTAGAAAGACTTATAACGAAGCGTTGCTTTCTTACCTAAAACAGCATGAAGATAAGTTGTGTCCAACCTGTCGTGAAAGAATGCAGAAGAATCCACTTCGAGTAATTGACTGTAAGGTTCCATCTTGTAAGGAAATCGTTAAGAATGCTCCAAGAACCATTGAGTATCTGGATGAAGAATGTCAGAATCATTTTGATGAATTACAGAGTTTATTAACTCAGTTGAACATCCCATATGAGATTGATACCGGAATTGTAAGAGGACTAGATTATTATACGAAAACGGTGTTTGAATTTGTAAATGCAGAAGGATTTACACTTTGTGGTGGTGGACGTTATGATAATTTAGTGCATGAGATAGATGAAAAGCAGAATATTCCTTCTGTTGGCTTCGGGATGGGAATTGAGCGTATTATTTATTTCTTGGAAAAAGAAAATGTACAGTTAGAACCAGAACCAGCGGTTGAATTATATGTAGGTATTTTAGGAGCAGAAGCGAAAGCAGAAGCCTACCGTTTGGTGAATCAGTTAAGAACAGCAGGCGTTGTAGTAGAGACAGATTATATGGATCGAAGCGTAAAAGCACAGATGAAATATGCCAATAAAATTGGTGCTAAGAATACCGTTATTATCGGTGCAGATGAGCTTGCCAATAAAAAAGCAACCATTAAAAACATGGATAGTCATGAACAGACTGAGGTCGGTTTAGATCAGATTGCAGTTTATTTTATAAAATAATGAATGATAATTAATTGGAGGATATACCATGGCAGAATCAATGAAGGGCTTGCATAGAAGCCACAGATGTACAGAATTATCCAAGGCGAATATCGGTGAAGAAGTTACCGTTATGGGATGGGTACAAAAAAGTAGAAATAAGGGCGGAATTATTTTCGTAGACTTAAGAGATCGTTCTGGTCTTTTACAGATTATTTTTGAAGCGAGTGATATTGGAGAAGAAGGATTTGGAAAAGCTGAAAAACTTCGAAGTGAATTTGTTATTGCAGTAGTTGGTAAAGTAACAGCTCGTGCAGGTGCAGTAAATGAAAATCTTGCAACTGGTGAAATTGAATTACGTGCGACTCAGATGCGCATTCTTTCAGAATCAGATACACCACCGTTCCCAATTGAAGAAGGAAGCAAAACAAAAGAAGAATTACGTTTAAAATATCGTTATTTAGATCTTAGAAGACCTGATCTTCAAAGTAATATTATTATGAGAAGTAAAGTGGCTACTTTAACTAGACTATTTCTAGCTGAAGAAGGTTTCCTTGAAATTGAGACACCAATCTTAAATAAGAGTACTCCAGAAGGTGCAAGAGATTATTTAGTTCCAAGCCGTGTTCATCCAGGCAATTTCTATGCATTACCACAGTCACCACAGTTATTTAAGCAGTTATTAATGGTATCTGGATATGATCGTTACTTCCAGATAGCAAAATGCTTCCGTGATGAAGATCTTCGTGCAGATAGACAACCAGAATTTACTCAGATTGATATGGAATTATCCTTTGTTGATGTGGATGATGTTCTTGAAGTAAATGAACGTTTGTTAACAAAATTATTTAAAGATGTCATTGGCCAAGATATAACATTACCAATTCAGAGAATGACATGGGCAGAAGCAATGGATCGCTATGGTTCTGATAAACCAGATACTCGTTTTGGTCTAGAGCTTAAAAATGTATCTGAGACTGTAAAAAACAGCGAATTTGCAGTATTTAAGACTGCGCTTGAAAACGGTGGAAGCGTTCGCGGTATTAACGTAACAGGCCAAGCAGGAATGCCACGTAAGAAGATTGATGCATTGGTTGAATTTGCAAAAGGATATGGTGCAAAAGGATTAGCATATCTTGCAGTAAATGAAGATGGAACCTATAAATCCTCTTTTGCTAAGTTTATGACTGAGGAAGAATTAAGTGCTTTAGTTACTGCAATGGATGGAAAAGCAGGAGACTTATTATTATTTGCAGCAGATAAGAATAAAGTGGTATTTGATGTATTAGGCGCGCTACGTATTGAGATAGCAAACCAGTTAGAATTAATTGATAAGAATCTATATAACTTCTTATGGGTGACAGAATTCCCATTATTAGAATGGTCAGAAGAACAAGGCAGATTTACCGCTATGCATCATCCATTTACCATGCCAATGGAAGAAGATTTACAGTATCTTGATTCTGATCCAGGTAGAGTAAGAGCAAAAGCATACGATAT
>JAEZUR010000114.1 GCA_023420935.1 Bacillota bacterium
GGACTATATCATTGATACGAGTCAGCTGTTAATAAGGGAATTAAAAGCACAGATTGATAAAATATTTGTGAACCATGAAAAATATAATAATTTTTATGTTACGGTACTCTCGTTTGGATATAAATACGGAATTCCTACTGATTCCGACCTGGTATTTGATGTTAGATTTTTACCAAATCCCTATTATATACCAGAGCTAAAATCCAAGACAGGAAATGACAAAGATGTATTTGATTTCGTAATGAAATCAGAGGCAGCTGAATTATTTCTTGGTAAACTAGAAGATATGTTAAAATTCTTAATACCAAATTACATTATTGAGGGCAAAAATCAATTGGTAGTAAGTATTGGTTGTACCGGTGGAAAACATCGTTCTGTTACCTTATCAAATGCTATAGTTGGTCGTTTAACGGGACTGGATTTTGGCATTAAAGTGGAACATAGGGATATTGAGAAGGATGCGATCCGGAAAAATGGAAGTTTTTAGAGGGAGTTAACATGTCATTTTCAAGAGATGTGAAAGATGAATTATCGAAACAGATTAGCACAGCCAGGCATTGCCAGATAGCAGAAATTGCAGCGATTATAAGTATGTGTGGTAGTATTTCCATTACAGATGAGAATAATTATTTTATTAAAATTCATACAGAAAACTTGACAGTTGCAAGAAAATACTTTATTTTAATAAAGACAACGTTTCATACACAAGTGGAAGTTGTTGTCAAACAGAATGTAAGTCTGAAAAGAAGTAAAACGTATACATTACTCATCAAAGATGCGGAAGCATCCTTACGAATCCTTAAGGCAACCAAGCTAATCGATGAGTTAGGAGAGATTAAAGAAAATCTTTCGATCGTTAGTAATCTAGTGATACAGAATACTTGTTGTAAGAGAGCATTTATCAGAGGAGCATTCTTGGCCACCGGTTCTATCAGTGATCCGGAAAAAACTTATCATTTTGAAATTGTAACGGTTGCCAAACCAAAGGCCAAGCAACTACAGGATATAATCAATTCATTCGATATTGATGCTAAAATTGTAATTCGGAAAAGATACTTTGTAGTCTATGTAAAAGAAGGTTCACAAATCGTTGATTTACTGAATATAATGGAAGCACATGTTTCCCTAATGAATCTGGAAAATGTGCGCATATTAAAAGAAATGCGTAATTCAATCAATCGAAAAGTGAATTGTGAGACAGCAAATATTGGGAAGACCGTATTGGCGGCATCAAAGCAAATGGATGATATCGAATATATTAGAGATACTATTGGTTTAAGTGACTTATCAGAGGGCTTAGAGGACGTTGCAAGGCTTCGAATCGAGCATCCTGAGGCATCACTAAAAGAATTAGGAGCATTGCTTAATCCGCCTATAGGGAAATCAGGTGTAAATCATAGATTGAGAAAACTAAGCATTATTGCCGATAATTTAAGGGAACAAAAGGAGGAATAGGTTATGGTAACAAAAAAGATAACAATTAAGATTCCAACTGGTTTAGAGGCAAGACCGGTTGCATTACTCGTACAGGTAGCTAGTCAATACGATAGTAATATCTATGTGGAATGTGAAGAGAAAAAAGTAAATGCCAAAAGTATTATGGGAATGATGAGTTTAGGTCTTGCAGCTGGCGAAGAAGTAACTGTTTCAGCAAACGGCCATGACGAAGAAGTTGCCATGGAAAATATAGAAAAATACTTAAGTAGTAGCAAATAATCGCGCAGGCAAGTATTGCCTGCACAAATAAAGAGGAGAATCAAAGCATGCTTGCATAAGCTTTGATTCTTCTTTTTATTTGTATAGGCGGGCTGCTTTGTCAAAAATTCACCCTAGCAAATTCCCTCAAAAAATGTTATATTAAAGAGTAAATGAATGAAACACAACAACGTCCATCACACCGGACAGATAGGAGCCAAACATGAATTTTACACACTTACACGTTCATACTGAATTCAGCCTGTTAGATGGATCTAGTAAAATTAAAGAATTAGTGGCCAGAACCAAGGAATTGGGTATGGATAGCATTGCAATTACTGACCACGGTGTCATGTTTGGAGTAATTGAGTTTTATCGAGCTGCCATGGCAGTTGGCATTAAACCAATTATAGGTTGTGAAGTATATGTAGCACCTAATTCCAGATTTGATCGAGAAACTGGATCTTCTGATGAACGATATAATCATTTAGTCCTTCTGGCAGAGAATAATACGGGATACAACAATTTGATGAAAATAGTATCCAAAGGTTTTACAGAAGGATTTTATTATAAACCACGTGTAGATTATGAAGTGTTAAAGGAACACAGCGAGGGAATTATAGCATTAAGTGCCTGTTTAGCAGGAGAAGTAGCCATGCAGATTCGACGAGGCTTCTATGAAGAAGGTAAGAAGGCAGCACTTAGACTTAGAGACATCTTTGGTCCGGATCATTTCTTTTTAGAATTACAAGATCATGGGATTCCAGAACAAGCAACTGTAAATCAAGGTTTGATCCGCATGAGTAGTGAGACAGGAATCAAACTAGTAGCTACCAATGATATCCACTATACTTTTGCAACCGATGAACAAGCACATGATATTTTACTCTGTATTCAGACTCAGAAGAAAGTCACTGATGAGAATCGAATGCGCTATGAAGGTGGTCAATATTTTCTGAAATCGCCAGAAGAAATGCTGGCTTTATTTCCATATGCCAAGGAAGCATTGGAAAATACATATGAGATTGCCAAACGATGCAATGTTGAAATTGAATTTGGGGAATATAAATTACCAAGATATGATGTTCCAGAAGGCTATACTGCCTGGGATTATCTGCGTAAGCTTTGTTTTGAAGGACTGGAGAAACGATATCCAGATACACCAGATGAGCTAAAACAAAGATTAGAGTATGAATTAGAAACCATTCATGACATGGGATTTGTGGATTATTTCTTGATTACTTGGGATTTTATTAAATATGCCAAAGATCATAACATAATGGTTGGTCCTGGTAGAGGATCGGCAGCAGGCAGTATTGTTGCTTATAGTTTAGAGATTACCGATATTGATCCCATCAAATACAACTTACTGTTTGAGCGTTTCCTTAACCCAGAACGACTTACGATGCCCGATATCGATATTGACTTCTGCTTCGAGAGAAGACAGGAGGTCATCGATTATGTTGTTGAAAAATATGGAAAAGAACGCGTTGTTCAAATTGTTACCTTTGGAACTATGGCAGCCAAGGCGGTTATTCGTGATGTAGGAAGAGCCTTGGATTTAGGTTATGCCTATGTAGATACCATTGCCAAAATGATACCAACTGAGCTAGGTATCACCATTGAAAAGGCGTTAAAACTCAATCAAGAACTAGCAAGTTTATATAATAACGATGAGCAAGCGAAGTATTTATTAGATATGTCCATGCGTTTGGAAGGTCTACCAAGACATACCTCCATGCATGCGGCTGGAGTTGTAATTAGTAAAGAACCAGTGGTAGAATATGTACCACTCTCACGTGCTTCGGATGAAACCATAACTACCCAGTTTACTATGACTACATTAGAGGAACTTGGGCTTTTGAAAATGGATTTCCTTGGACTTAGAACCTTAACCGTTATCCAGAGTGCCGTAGAGATTATTAATAAAAATAATGGAAATCTTAATATGGATTCCATAGATTATAATGATAAGAATGTATTTGATCTAATTGGTTCCGGAAAGACAGAAGGCGTGTTCCAGTTAGAAAGTGCTGGGATGAAGAGCTTTATGAAAGAATTAAAGCCAGAAAACTTAGAAGATATCATAGCCGGTATCTCTCTATACCGTCCAGGTCCTATGGATTTCATACCAAAGTATATTAAAGGAAAAAATAATCAGGGTAGTATTAAATATGAATGCGCAGAATTAGAACCAATTTTAGCTCCTACCTATGGATGTATTGTATACCAAGAACAGGTTATGCAGATTGTTCGAGACTTAGCAGGTTACAGTTATGGACGAAGTGACTTGGTGCGTCGTGCTATGTCTAAGAAAAAAGCATCTGTTATGGAGAAGGAAAGACAGAATTTCGTATATGGGAACCCAGACGAAGGCGTAGATGGGTGCATGAAGAAAGGTATTTCAGAGGAAGTGGCTAACCATATCTTTGATGAAATGACTGATTTTGCAAAATATGCGTTTAATAAATCTCATGCAGCAGCGTATGCAGTGGTATCTTATCAGACTGCCTATTTAAAATGCTATTATCCAGTGGAATTTATGGCAGCTTTAATGACTTCTGTTATTGATAATACAGGAAAAGTATCAGAATATATTATGAACTGTCGACAGATGGGGATTAACATCTTGCCTCCAGATATTAATGAAGGTGAGGCAAAGTTCTCTGTATCGGAACAGTCTATACGTTATGGCTTATCTGCGATAAAAGGTCTTGGTAAGCCGGTAATTGATGGAATCGTTCTAGAACGAGAACTAAATGGAAGATATACTACTCTGAAAGATTTTGCATCTAGATTATCCGGAAAAGAAGTGAATAAGAGAACCATTGAAAGTTTTATTAAGTCTGGTGCCATGGACAGTTTGCCAGGAACAAGACGCCAGAAAATGGAGGTCTATGTTCAGGTATTGGATGGAATCAACCAAGAAAAGAAAAAGAATATGAGTGGTCAGATGAGTCTATTCGATTTCGCCAGTGAGGAAGAAAAAGAAGACTTTGAAGTAAGAATGCCAGATGTAGGAGAATTTGATAATGAACTTCTTTTGGCCTTTGAAAAAGAAGTACTAGGAATCTATGTAAGTGGACATCCTATGGGTGAATATGAGCAAATGTGGCGTAATAATATAACTCGAACTAGTATGGATTTTGCAATTGAGGAAGAGTCAGATTCCGTAAATGTGGCAGATGGTGAAATGGCAGTTATTGGCGGAATCATTACATCCAAAACCATTAAAACAACAAGAAACAACAGTATGATGGCATTTATTACAATAGAAGACTTAACCGGAGTTGTTGAGGTTATTATATTCCCAAGGGATTACGAAAAAAGTAAGAATATGCTTATTGAAGATAACAAAGTTTTTATCAAAGGCAAAGTAACAGTAGAAGAGGACAAGCCCGCTAAGCTAATTTGCCAGGAAATTACTCCGTTCGATCAGGTTTCTAGGGAATTATGGATAAAGTTTTCGGACAAAGAAAACTTTATGAGTAATGAACAAAAACTATACCAAGTTTTGTGCGATTATGACGGTAATGATGAAGTTTGTATTTTCTTGGAGTGTGAAAAAGCAATAAAACGACTACCGAAAAGTAAAAATATTAAGGCAGAAAAAGGTTTGATAGAGAAGCTGGGTCAAATGTTTTCGCCCGAAAATATTAAACTTGTTGAAAAAAGTATTGAAAAGCGACAAGAAAAGAGGTAGAATAAGTCTGATTTAGATTTTTCGCAAATTTTTGTAATTTATTATATAAATATCCTAGTTGGAGGTAATATTTCATGTCAAATGTAAAAACAATTGGCGTTTTAACAAGCGGCGGAGACGCACCTGGAATGAACGCAACGATCAGAGCTGTAGTTAGAACAGCATTAGCAAATGGGCTAAATGTAAAAGGTATCAGAAGAGGTTATACTGGATTATTAGAAGAAGATATCATTGATATGGATTCACATAGTGTTTCTGACATCATTCAAAGAGGTGGTACAATTCTTTACACTGCACGTTGTCCAGAATTCAGAACTGAAGAAGGTCAGAAAAAAGGCGCAGAGATCTGTAGAAAACATGGAATTGATGGACTAGTTGTTATTGGTGGAGACGGTTCTTTCCAGGGAGCAAGAAAATTGGCCAACCTTGGTATTAATACAGTAGGACTTCCAGGAACAATCGATCTTGATATCGCATGTACAGATTATACAATTGGTTTTGATACAGCAATTAATACTGCAATGGAAGCGATTGATAAAGTTAGAGATACTTCTACTTCACATGAAAGATGTTCTATCATTGAAGTAATGGGAAGGAATGCAGGTTATATTGCATTATGGTGTGGTATCGCTAATGGTGCAGAAGACATATTAATCACAGAACGTTATGATCATGATGAACAAAAGATCATTGATAACATAATTGAAAAACGTTCTAAAGGAAAGAAACATTACATCATTATTAATGCAGAAGGAATTGGCGATTCCTATGGAATGGCTAAGAGAATAGAAGAAGCAACTGGTATGGAAACAAGAGCAACCATCATTGGACACATTCAAAGAGGTGGTAGCCCAACATGTAAAGATAGAGTTTATGCATCTGCTATGGGTGCGAAAGCAGTTGATCTTTTAGTTGAAGGTGCAACGAATCGAGTAGTTGGTTATAGAAATGGTCAGTTTGTTGACTATGATATTCAAGAAGCCCTTTCTATGGAAAAAGACATTGATCAATATCTTTATGATATGTCAAGAAACTTATCCAAATAATATATAATTAATATAAATATTTTATAAGTTGAGAACACCCGAATCATAAGGTAAGTAATTATGATTCGGGTGTTCTAATAACAAAAAAGAGGCGATTTATGAGTAAGAGAACAAAGAAGTTTCTTTCATTTTACAAACCCTATATGGGAATCTTTTTAACCGATATGTTGTGTGCATTTCTAGCAGCAGCAGTTTCCTTGGTAAACCCATTGATTGTCCGTTACATAACCAATGAGTTGTTACCGAAACAAGAACTGAATACGGCAATCAACGTGATTATTAAGCTTGGCATCGCAATGCTAGGTTTGGCAGTGTTGCAATTCATATGTAATTACTATATATCTTATAAAGGTCATATCATGGGTGCAAAGATGGAATATGATATGCGAAATGAAATCTTTGGGCACTATCAGAAATTATCCTTTAATTTTTATGACAATCAAAAGACTGGACAGTTAATGTCAAGAATCACCAACGATTTATTTGATATAACCGAACTATGCCATCATGGTCCAGAAGACATTGTCATTTCAGTAATAAAATTTGTTGGTGCTTTTATTATTCTATTAAATGTAAATGTGTTATTAACACTCCTTGTATTTGCATTTATTCCGATTATGTTATTATTCGCCATGTTTATGCGCAAGAAAATGAGAGATGCATTTAAGAATAATCGAGAAAAAATTGCGGATATTAATGCGCAGATAGAAGATAATTTGTCAGGAATCAGAGTAGTAAAATCCTTTGCCAATGAAGAATTAGAGATCGAAAAGTTTAATATGGGCAATCAGAGATTTCTTGGTAGTAAGAAGAACAGTTATCTGAATATGGCAAATTTTCATTCTGGACTAAACTTTTTTATTGGGTTACTAAATATTGCTGTTGTAGTGGGTGGCGGATTATTTATCGCGAAGGGTATCATAAATCTAGGTGATCTGCTAACATTTCTACTTTATATTAACAACTTAATTGAACCAGTCCAGAAACTCATTAACTTTACGGAGCAATTTCAGAATGGAATTACAGGATTTGACCGCTTTATGGATATTATAGAGATTGAACCTGATATTGTGGATAAGAAGGGTGCAGTAGCACTTAAGAATGTGAAAGGTGAAATTGTGTTTGAAAACGTATCCTTTAAATATAATGATACCACAACTGACGTGTTTCATAATATTAACCTAAAGGTGGATGCAGGAGATTATGTTGCAGTAGTTGGTGCATCTGGAGTGGGTAAAACTACTATGTGTAGTTTGATCCCAAGATTCTATGAAGCATCTGCTGGATCCATTAAAATTGATGGGAAAGATATAAAGGACGTAAAGTTAAGATCATTACGTGAAAATATAGGTGTGGTGCAACAGGATGTGTATCTCTTTACTGGTTCAGTAATGGACAATATACGATATGGGAAGATGGATGCAACAGAAGAAGAAATCATAGAAGCAGCAAAAAATGCTAATGCTCATGAATTCATAATGGAGTTACCAGATGGATATAATACGTATATTGGTCAGCGAGGTGTTAAATTATCTGGTGGCCAAAAACAGCGCCTTAGCATTGCTAGAGTGTTCCTTAAAAATCCACCAATCCTAATTTTTGATGAAGCAACCTCTGCTTTAGACAATGAAAGTGAAAAGGTAGTACAAGAATCATTAGAAAGTCTGGCAAAGAATAGAACAACCTTTGTAATTGCACATAGATTAACTACCATTCGTAATGCGAAAAATATCATTGTTTTAACAGAAGAAGGAATCAAAGAAAAGGGAACTCATCAGGAATTGATGGATAAGAATGGTATTTACAAAGGCCTATATTCTATGGCTAGTAAAGCATAAATATTATCCAAAAATAGAAAAATATACTGTACAAAAAGGTTAAAATGATATATAATGACAGTAATGATTCCTATTATTCTTGATAGGAGCAGAAATATACGATAGGAGGTATTACTATGGCGAATTATGTTTGTCCATGTGGCTATGTTTATGATCCAGAAATCGGTGACCCAGATAACGGTGTTGCTCCAGGAACTCCTTGGGAAGATGTACCTGAAGATTGGGTTTGCCCAGTATGTTCATTGGGTAAAGAAGACTTTACAGAAGAATAATGTGTATAATATTGGGATAGATACATGCGAATGTTATCTGTCCCAATTTCACAAATGAAAGAAATAACATGGGTTAGGAGATGGCACTATGTTTGAAAATATGAATCCGATCTTGCTAGCATTAATAGCTGGCTTATTTACATGGGGGTTGACTGCATTAGGTGCAGCAATGGTATTTTTCTTTAAAGAAATTAATGCAAAGGTATTAAATCTGATGCTTGGATGTGCCAGTGGAGTTATGATTGCGGCATCGTTTTGGTCGCTTTTATTGCCAGCATTAGAGTTAAGTGAGAAGACAGCAATTGCCTGGCTTCCAGTTTTGGTTGGTTTTGGAGCAGGTGGTTTGTTTTTATATGCAGCCGATAAATTTATTCCTCATATTCATCATATGGATGATACGCAAAAAGGAAGTAAAACAAAAGGAGATATCAAACGTAGTATATTATTAGTAACAGCGATTACACTTCATAATATTCCAGAAGGATTATCCTTTGGTGTTGCATTTGGTACCATTGCCAGTGGTGACGTTAGTACCTTTGCTAGTGCAGCTATCTTGGCACTTGGTATAGGAATTCAGAACTTCCCAGAGGGAGCAGCAGTATCGATACCGCTTAGAAGAGACGGAGGCTCTAGACTAAAAAGTTTCTTTTATGGTCAAGCATCAGGTATCGTGGAACCTTTAGCTGCTATGCTTGGGGCATGGTTGGCTTCTTCTATGGAGGCTTTGCTTCCATATGCATTGTCGTTTGCTGCGGGTGCTATGATATTTGTTGTGGTAGAAGATTTAATACCGGAGTCACAAAATGATTCTCATTTATATGGGCATATTGCGACGCTTGGAGCGATGGCTGGATTTATGTTTATGACGTTTTTGGATATTGCACTTGGGTGACGTAGCAAAAGCTGCTTGAAATGTTAATGTTACGTATCAAAAGCCACTGATAGGTTGATGATTGTGAATATGGTTGCATCTATATTTATTTGGTCGCCTTACCTTCCTAGGCATGTTTGCATATGAGCCTCAAAGCGTGGTAAAAATGCCGCGAAAGTAGGAGCCATTTTTACCTGAGTCTCAAGACAAACATATGCAGCCGTCGTCAGTCGGTCTGACCAAGCTAAATATAGATGCAACCATATTCACTCTTATAGGTTATGAGGCTTTTGATACTCAGATATTGGCTGTAACAGAAGGAATTTTGATATCTGTTTTGTATCGCAATAGCAAAAAAAGCCTGAGGTAAAGAAACAATAATAAAGACTTGTAATCTGTATTATATCGAAGTAATAAAAAAGAATTTGTAGTCAGTACTGTATGGGATAATAAAGGCTCTGCGTCAATAGTAGCGGTGAGGTTCCTTTGGAACCCGCCCCATTACTGACTTCAGCGCTTATTTTATATTATAAAAGGCTTAGCATCTGTTCGTATTGAAACGTTTGCTAAGCCTTGAATTTTTGTATTATTTATTATTCTTCTTCTTTTGGAAGTTCTTCGTCTGTTTCTTCTTCAGCTTCTGTTTCGGACTCTTCTTCTGAATCATCATCTTCAGAAAGTTCATATTCATCAGCTGTCTCATTAATATTAATCGTTACATATTCACGTTTCTCAGATGCACTGAGATCATCCTCGTTCTCGTCTTCTTCATCATCCATATCAAAATCATCAAAGTCATCATCGAAATCATCAAAATCGTCATTGGAATCTTTATTTAATACATTTTTAACAAAGTAAAAAGCGCCACCAATTATTGCAGCGAAAGATAACGTTGCTAGTATAAATTTACCGAATTTCTTCATTGGGTCTACATCCTTTCTTATACTATATTATTTCCTATCATACTATTATAATTCCATCCATACAAAAAAGGAACCCCCAATTTTATAAAAGTTTGATAAAGTGTAATACTATCTAGCCATGCAGTGGAAAATGTGCAAGAAAGTGCTTATGCTAGCATAAAAGCGCTTTCTTGTATATTTTCCACTATACGGCGATTAGCCGCAGCGAGATGAAGCGTAGCGAAATCGAGCTGGCATGGCGAAATTCAAGTA
>JAEZUR010000191.1 GCA_023420935.1 Bacillota bacterium
TTGTTCCCCATAGCATAACCAATTCTCATACCAGCCATGGATCTGGACTTGGAGAATGTCTGAACTACTAATAAATTATCATATTCAGGAATCAGTTCGATGGCAGATCTTCCGCCGAAATCAATATATGCTTCATCCACAATCACAATGACATCTTGATTATGATCTAAAATGTCCTTAATAAAATCTAAATCCTCACAAATAGAAGTAGGTGCATTTGGATTGGCAATTACAACCCCACCATTCTCTTTATAATAGTCTTCTTTCTTAATTCGTAGATTATCATTAAGCATTGGGCGTTCAAAAGGAATTCGATACAAATTAGCCCATACATCATAGAAAGAATATGTAATATCCGGGAATAAAATAGGTTTGTCAGAATTAAAAAAGGTTAAAAATGCCATTGCTAGCACATCATCAGATCCTACTCCAACAAAAACTTGATCTTCCTGTAATTTATAATAATCTGCTAATGCTTTTACTAAAATATTTGATTTTGGATCTGGATACAGACGAAGAGCATCGATATTAAACTGCTCCATTGCTTTTTCCACTCCTGGAGCCGGTGGGTAAGGATTTTCGTTGGTATTTAATTTTACCATACCCTTTAAGTTTGGTTGTTCTCCTGGTACATATGGTTCTACCACTCTTATGTTTTGTTCCCATTTCATCATGTCCATGCACTTCCTTTCACATAGTAAGCCAGCTGTTTCACACAATAAACATTTTCGATGGTTATTCTCCCAAGTATTCCTTTGCTAATTTTTCAAAGCTTGGTAAAGAACGTTTTATCATGTTATAATCTACACAATATGCAATTCTTATGTATCCAGGACATGCAAATGCGGAACCTGGCACCACTAAAAGATTAAACTTCTTCGCTGCTGCAGCAAATGCCTTATCATCTTCTTCCAACGCCTTTACAAACAGATAAAAGGCTCCTTGTGGTTTCACACATTCGTATCCATATTCTACCAAGCTATGGTATAGTAATTCTCTATTTTTATTGTAGGCACTCACATCTACTTCAGCATCTAGACATTTTGCTACTGCTCTTTGTAGTAGGGATGGTGCATTTACGAATCCAAGAATTCGATTTGCAACATTTGCTGCAGAAATCACATTTTCAAAATCATCCACAACCGATGGAATTACCAAATACCCGATACGCTCTCCTGGTAAAGAAAGAGACTTACTATAAGAATATCCAACGATGGTATTGTCATAATATTTTGTTAAATATGGAACTTCTACACCATCATAAGCTAGTTCACGATATGGTTCATCTGCAATCAGATAAATTGCAGTACCTAATTCTTTTTGCTTTTTCTCAAGAATAGTAGCTAAAGTTTTAATGGTTTCTTCTGAATAAACAACTCCAGTTGGGTTGTTCGGATTATTTACAATGACTGCTTTTGTTTTACTAGTAATCTTTGTCTCAAATTCTGCTAAATTAGGTTGAAATGTATCCGTATTCGGTGATACCACTACTAATTTACCATCAAAGTTCGCAACATAATTATTATATTCACCAAAGAATGGTGCAAATGCAATCACTTCATCTTGTGGATTTAATAATGTCTTTAAAATAACGTTCAATCCACCTGCAGCTCCTACTGTCATCAAGATATTTTCGGTAGAAAAGATAGTTCCAAATTTTTTATTAATCGACTCAGCAACAGCAAGTCGAACATCTTCATAACCGGAATTATTCATATATCCGTGGACATAATTAGGACTTTCCTCATTAAGAATCTCAATGATTGCTTCTTTCACGGCTTTCGGTGGCTCAACACTTGGATTCCCAAGGCTAAAATCATACACATTTTCCGCTCCATGAATTGCAGCAAGACGTTTGCCCTCTTCAAACATAGCTCGAATTATCGAACTGTTTTGTACATATCCAACCATTTTTTCTGATATCATGATTCATTCCTCTTTTCTAAATATTAATATTATATATACATAATAATTTTTGTAATACTTAGCATTACGCAATTTAATTAAATTTGATATATAGACTACATTATAAAATACACAAAATAGAATTACAAGAGTAAAACTACAAGAAGCTAAGGCTTTGTTATAATAATCAGCCTTAGCTTCTTCAATATTTGATTTTTCAGATTAGTCTTACTACCATACCGTTAATCTAAATTAATATAATATTAGTATAAATTAATTACTTGGTATTCCATGTTCTTCTGGGTCACGTTTTTCTTTATCTCTTACCAATTTCTGCTGTGATTCTAAATGTAAACTAAAATTCTTTGCGTTACTTGAATTAATTCCCAACACCAAATCAATATTACTATCTAAATCATCCATATCAATACTTATATTTCCAGAATCATCTGCATTATAAGTTTCCGAAAATAATATCTTATCTGTATCGATAGATTTTATATACAATTCTACACTACCCGATTTCAAAGATATCTTTCCGTCCATACTTAACTCATTGATACCATCATTTAAATGTATTTCCTTTTCCTTAACTCCTGTTAGATCTGATGCACTAATGTCAATTGTACTATTAGATATACTAGCTTTACAGCCTGTTAACATTAACGCCAAACTCCCAATTACTACTACACACATTATTTTTAGATTCCTATAATTTTTCACAAATAATAAGCCTCCTTTATTCACACTAATATAAATACTTCTCGCTTCTAGTTACTAATTTTATACAGTTTTCTTCATAACTAAATTTGATATGGTATTTCTAGTAGCTTAAATCTTTCGAATTCTTCTTGTGTAATTTTGAGAATAGCACATCGCTCATGTGATATTATCATAGCAATTTGCCTATCATCAAAACAAAACACAGGATTTTCCATAAACTCCAATTCTCCTATTGTAAAATAAGAAAAAATATCATCCTTTCCAATAAGAATGTTACATAAATTATCATTAATATTGAATATAAACTTTTTGTATATACTTCCCATTGTTGCATGTGATAATGCAGTAAATTTAGTATCAACCAAAGAATAATTGACAGTAAGTTTTTCGGTGATATTGTTTCCAATTATACTATTTGTATTATCTTCACATATATAACTTTTTAGCAAGCTTTTAATGTTTTTAAGTTCGACTAAATCATAATCGTAAAGCCTATCAAAATACTCATTAACTCCATCTTCTGTCTTATACATGCTTAATAAAGAATCCTTATAGCTAGTGCTTTCTTCATATTTTTGTCGACGTCTATTATTTTCGTCCATATAATAGAAAATAAAGTCGTCAATAGCTTTTTCTTCATACTCTTTCTGTGTTAATTTATAATTATACATATCTACTTCCAGTTGAATTTTATTGCTTAAGCTTATACAGAAATCAGTAATTTTATTTGTATTATCCGGAATTTTTGTATATCTACCTCCCATAAAAATCTCACAAATTTTTGACAATAAGCATCACCTCAAACTGTAGTTTTATATGACAATAACATTATTATACAGTAACACACTATTTTTGTCATTTATATTATTTACATTATTTGTTATTAAAACTTTCCATTCACACTATATTATGAAGAGGTAAAGTAAATAAGGTTTATATATAACTTAAAAAAGACTGTCGTATAAAAAACAGTCTTCCTAAATATCATAATCAATTTGAATGTCCTCATCACAATAACGTACAAGCATGAATATGGTTGCATATAGATTCAGCTTGGTCAGACCGTCTGACGACGGCTGTTTATATTCGACTTGAGACTCAATCGAGTAGGAAGATAATCATTAACTGATTATCTGTCCTCTCACACCACCGTACGTACGGTTCCGTATACGGCGGTTCAATCTTATACTAAATATGAACTAACTGATATTGGTCTAGTAGCGATACTAGACCAAATTTCTTTAGTCTTTCATTTGTAATCGCTCTATGCAAAATAAATGACCTTGCAACTCTAGCATATCCCTTTCGGGTATTTGCCCATTCCCATGCTTTTCCTTTGGGAATTCCAAGTTTCTGCAGGTTCTTATATTTAGTCTTGACCTTTTTCCATTGTTTCCATATACACATCCTTAGACGAAATCTTATGTGCTCATCTAATTCCATGCACATCTTTTTCATTTGACCGATTTTAAAATAATTTACCCAACCCACAATTAGCTGTTTTAGTTTTATTACTCTATATGAGGTACTCATTCCCCAGCTTCTTGATGTTAATTGTTTCAGTTTCTCTTTTAATTTCTTTACTGAAATCTGATGTGGCTTTGCTTTGAATTGATGACTAAATGTATCATAGTAAAACCCAAACCCTAGATATTTAATTCCATTCGGTCTGTCTACTTTACTCTTTGTTACGTTTACTTTTAGTCCTAACTTTTCTTCAAGAAACTTCGTGACACTAGCCATAACTCTGTTTGCTGATTTCTCACTTTTGATGAGTATAATGCAATCATCTGCATATCTTACAAAGTTAAGCCCTCTTACTTCCAGTTCCTTATCTAATTCATTTAGCATTACATTGCTAAGTAGTGGTGACAAGTTTCCACCTTGAGGTGTTCCAATGATTGTATCTTTATACTCATCATCTATCATCACTCCACTTACTAAGAACTTTCTGATAAGTGATATGACATCACCATCCTTTATCGTTCTTGATATGATGTTCATCAGCTTATCATGGTTTACTGTATCAAAGAACTTTTCTAAGTCTATATCAACTATCCACGAATATCCATCATTCATCATATCTAAGCATTTCATAATAGCCATTTCTGCACATCTACTTGGTCTAAAACCATAACTATTGTCGTGAAATTGTTCTTCATAAATAGGCGTTAGTACTTATGCGATTGCTTGTTGAATAAATCGGTCTGTTACTGTTGGAACTCCTAAGTTTCTAACTCCACCGTCTGGTTTTGGTATTTCTACACGTCTTACTGGTTGAGGTTTATACTTTCTCTTTCTTATTTGTTCCTTGATACGTTCGCCATTTGCTTTCGGATGTTCACTAAGTTCGTTGACTTTCATTCCGTCAATTCCCTCTGCACCTTTATTGCGTTTGACTTGCAAAAACGCTTCATTCAGATTTTCTGAACTCAGTATCTGCTCTAATAAACTATCAGTTTTCACATTCGCTACCTCCATTCTTTTCGTGGTATCTTTGCCATCGCCATATGCTTTTGCATAGAGTGTAATTGCACCTGATGTTTGCATTGATACGCAATCACGATTTTAGTAACTGATAAGATTGTTCAGCCCTTCGCTCTTTCTAAGTTTCCCTAGACATCATCACTACTATGGCTTCTGCTGACTTCTCACATCTCACTCTTGTATCACTACAAGTATTTGGTATAAGGTGTGAGACCTCCCCAGTTAAGAACGAACTCTTTCCCTCCATCTATCTGCCACATTTACAATCCATAATTATTTCAGTAGTATAGGACTTCAGTTTGTTATGCAACCTTATCCATTATGAAATGCCTTGTATGTGATTTCTGTCCGTCAGACCAGAGGTTTGCCTCCCACTTCCTTCAGATTCCATCTCACGATGGACACCCTTGTGCTTGGCTATGTGTTTCCTACTACAAAGGCACACTCGAGACTTTCACTCGTAAGAGTTCGCCCATGCTGGGCGAACATAAAAAATGACGCTCCACAAGCGTCATTTTTTATATGTTCTGAGGCTCAAAAGCGAATATGCCTAGGAAGGTAAGGCGACCAAATGAATCTATATGCAACCATATTCATGATCACTACCTACCTTTTGCCATATAACCCCTGAATCTATTTTTACATCTGTTTAATCTTCATATAAGCCTTAACCAATTCCACAACCTGATCATAGCTTAATTCACTCGTATTAATACAAAGATCATAATTCTGCGCATCATTCCACTTTCTACCAGTGTAATAAGTATAATACTCAGCTCTATGTTTATCAACCGAAGCAATCTTCTTCGCAATCTCTTTCCTAGAAAGACTAGAGATCTCCGCTACATTATCAATACACTGCTCCAATGGCGCATGTACAAATAAACTAATTACATTCTTCTTATCTCTTAATACATAATCTGCACATCGACCAACAACGACACACGATTCTACTTCTGCCAACTGATTAATCACTTTAGCTTGGTAATTAAATAAGTTGTCATTGGATACAAAATCGTCACTATCTGGTGGGATTAATTCACCCTTAAATGTACTTCTTTCAATCTTAGCAAGTAAACTGTTTTTCAACTTCTCATCTGCTTTACCAAACAATTCTTCATTAATACCACTCTCATCTGAAGCAAGTCTTAAAAGCTCTCTATCGTAAAAATGAACTCCAAGTTCTTTCGCAAGCATCATACCAATGGTTCTACCACCACTACCATATCCTCTTGCAATTGTGATTACAAAATTACTCATATAGCTTTCCCTGCCTTTCTTATTCACCCAAATATGCTTTCTTTACAGAATCATCATTCATAAGATCAGATGCTTTACCTTCTAACACAATATTACCAGTTTCCAATACATATGCACGATCAGCAATGGAAAGTGCCTTTTTCGCATTCTGTTCTACTAATAATACGGTAGTTCCACCAGAACTAATTTCTCTTATAATATCGAATATTTCTGATACAAATAATGGAGAAAGTCCCATAGAAGGTTCATCCATTAAGATGATCTTTGGTTGAGACATTAAAGCTCTACCCATGGCAAGCATCTGCTGCTCACCACCACTTAAAGTCCCAGCTAACTGGCTTTTTCTTTCTTCCAGACGCGGAAATCTTTTATATATTCTATCTAGGGTATCTGCAATCTCTTGCTTATCACTTCTTGTATAAGCACCGATTTTTAGATTCTCTAGAACTGTTAAATCTGCAAATACTCTTCTACCTTCTGGTACATGAGCCATGCCAAGAGAAACAATTTTATGACCTGGCATTTTAGTAATATCTTGACCCTCAAATTCAATAGTTCCAGCTTTCGAACGAATTAATCCAGTTACTGTCTGAAGAATCGTTGTCTTTCCTGCTCCATTTGCTCCAATCAAAGCAATAACTTCACCTTGATTTACTTCAAAGGAGATACCTTTTATAGCTTGGATTACTCCATAATACACTTGTAAGTCCGTAATCTTTAACATTGACATTGTCGTTCTCCTCCTGATTATTCTCCTAAGTAAGCGGTAATAACTTTTGGATCATTTAATACCACATCCGGTGTACCTGTTGCTAATTCCGTACCAAAGTTTAGTACAGATATATTTTCACAAATTCCGGTTACTAATTTCATATCATGTTCAATTAGGAGAATCGTTATCTTAAACTTATCCCGGATTAATTTAATTGTTTCCATTAACTCAGCTGTTTCATTCGGATTCATACCAGCTGCTGGTTCATCTAATAATAATAGTTTCGGATTGGTTGCTAATGCCCTTGCAATCTCTAACTTTCTCTGAGGACCATATGGAAGGTTGGAAGCCATAAAATCTGCTTTATCATCAAGATTAAATACTTTCAATATTTCCATTGCCTTCTCATTCATTTCTTTTTCCTTTTTAAAAAACTTTGGAAGACGTAATATTCCATCCATTAACGAATATTTTACTTGATTATGAAGAGCTACTTTAACATTATCAAGTACTGACATTTGTTTAAATAATCGAATATTTTGAAATGTTCTTGCTACTCCTGCCTGACAGATTTCTGCAGGTGCTTTTCCTACAAGGTTCACACCATCTAATAAAATTGCTCCATCAGTTGGTAAATAAACACCTGTCAACATATTAAATACAGTCGTTTTACCAGCACCATTTGGTCCGATTAATCCATATAACTGACCTGCTTCAATATTTATATTAAAATCATCAACTGCTCGTAATCCTCCGAAGGAGATACCTAAGTTTTTAACTTCTAATAATGCCATATCTTATTCCCCCTTCTGTTGTAGTTTGATAAAGCTTGGTAACTTATTACTATCACCTAAACGTCGTTTTAGATCAGATGAATTAAATAGCATCATAGCGATTAACACGATTGCATATAATAACATTCTAAAGTCATCTACACCACGAAGCATTTCTGGTAAAACAGTTAAGATAATCGCAGCAATTACAGACCCTCTTAAGCTTCCCATGCCACCTAATACAACGATAACTAAGATTTCTATAGATTTATTATAGTCAAAGGTTCCTGGTTTAATCATACCTACGTTATGTCCGTAGATTACACCTGCCATACCAGCAAAAAATGCTGCAATAACGAATGCCATTATTTTAAATTTACTAACTGGAATACCAACTGCTTCAGCTGCAATATAATTATCACGAACAGAGCAAACTGCTCTTCCTTGTCTAGAATTAACAAGGTTACGAATAGCAATAACCGTTAAAACAACTAATATAAATACTAAAGTATAATGCTTATAATTGGAATATAAATCAATACCTTTTAAACCTTGAGAACCACCTGTAATATCTAATGCGTTAACAACAGATCGTATAATCTCACCAAACGCCAAAGTAACAATTGCTAAGTAGTCACCTTTCAGACGAAGTACTGGAACTCCAATAATAATACCAAATAACGCTGCTACTCCACCACCAATGATTAATGCAAGAATGAATTCCACATAGGATGGTAAATTTAAATTAAGAGTACATAGAGCTCCCATATAAGCTCCAACAGACATAAAACCTGCATGTCCCAATGTTAATTCGCCTAAGAATCCAGTCGTTAAATTTAAAGATACCGCTAAAATAACATTGACACCAATTGGAACTAATAATGATCTATACTGACGGTTTAATAATCCACCTTCAACTAGTACGGTGATTGCGATATAGATTGCAATGATAATACCGATACTAATGAGATTTTTCTTACTTATTTTCATTTTCATCATTCCACCTACACTTTCTCATTTCTATTCTTGCCTAGAAGACCAGTTGGTTTCACAAGCAATACAAGAACTAAAATACCAAATACGATGGCATCCGAAAGTTCTGTAGAAATATATGCCTTAGATACACTTTCAATAATACCTAGTAAAATACCACCAAGCATTGCTCCTGGAATACTTCCAATTCCACCTAATACAGCTGCTACGAAGGCTTTAATACCAGGTAGCGCGCCTAACATAGGTTTTAAGGATGGATATTGACAGATAAATAAGATACCTGCTACTGCTGCTAGGGCTGAACCGATTGCAAAGGTAATCGAAATTGTTTTATTTACGTTAATACCCATTAATTCAGCTGCGCCTTTATCTTCTGATACAGCACGCATTGCACTACCTGTCTTCGTTTTATTTACAAATAAAGTTAATACTGTCATACAGATTGTTGTTACAACTAATGTAACAATTGTAATACCTGAAATTGTAATACCACCAAGTTGTACTGATTTTGCAGTGATAATTGATGAAAATGGTATTGGAGTTGCTTTAAAGATTAACAAAGCAGAACTTTGTAAAAAGAAACTCATACCGATTGCAGTAATTAATACGGCCAAAGGCGGTGCCTTTCTAAGTGGCTTGTACGCAATACGTTCAATTAATACACCAAGTACTGCACATATTACGATTGCAAAAATAACTGCCAGAATAACTGGCATATGAAGAATTGTGATTGCTACATAAAGTGCGTATGCACCAACCATTATGATATCGCCATGAGCAAAGTTGATCATTTTAGCAATACCATAAACCATAGTATATCCTAGTGCGATTAAAGCATAAATACTACCCGAACGCAAACCATTAATTAACTGTTCCAAAATACTTTCCATTGTTATTCCACCTCTTTTGCTTTCCTTGTAGATTTCGACTGATAAATACTGCTTTTCCGCTAAAAAGTAATATTTATCAATCGAAATCAGTCCCATTCGAAGATTTCGATTCCTATACATATTAATTACTCGTAAAGGATTAAAACAAGATAAAAAGGAGATACCGGTCTCCAAGAAGACTCATGATCTCCTTGGAGGCTTTCCCATCTCCTTTTTATCTAAATAATTAAATAACTATTTTGCAGTATATTCACCGTTTTTGATTACAACAAATTTTGCTGCTTTGTCTGGTTCACCATCTGCATTAAAGGAAACATCACCTGTAAGACCTTTTACTTGAATCTGAGTCATTGCTGCGATTAAATCTTCACTTTTTGTAGTGCCTGCTTTTTCAAGAGCAGCTTTGAACACATATACTGTATCGTATCCATCTGCTGCGAATTGATCAGGAGTGGCTTTATACTTTTCTTCATATTTTTTAACGAAAGAGCTAACTGCTTCGTCAGGATCTGTAGCTAGGAAAGGACTTAAGAATACAGAACCTTCTAAAACGGAAGCATCTGTAACCTGAGCTAATACTCCATCCCATCCATCACTTCCGATAAATGGAATTGTCATTCCAAGATCTTTTGCTTGCTGAGCAATATATGCTACATCACCATAGTAAGCTGGAATAAAGATAATCTCTGCTCCAGAACCTTTGATTGTTGTTAACTGTGTATTGAAATCTACATCACCTTTTGCAAAAGCTTCACTAGCAACGATTTCTCCACCCTTTGCTTTTACTTCTTCTTCAAATGCATCTTTGATTCCAGTACTATATTCATCAGAGCTGTTAAAGATGACTGCGATTTTCTTTTTACCTAATTCGCCTGTTGCGTAATCAGCCATTGTAACCCCCTGTAATGGATCAGTAAAGCATAATCTAAACGCATTGTCATTTTTTGTACAATCCATTGCGGAACCAGATGGTGTAATCTGAAGAATGCCATCTTCTTTTGTTAAGTCAGCAACTGCGATACATGCACCACTAGTTACATTACCAAGTAATGCATCAATTCCTTCATCCATTAATGCGTTGTAAGCTGTAACAGCTGTATCTTCGCTTGCTTCATCATCTTTAAAATTCATAGTAAGTTGTATTGTCTTATCGCCAACTTTAACTCCGCCGGCTTCTTTAATCTCTTCAATTGCTATTTCTGCACCTTGTTTTACAGATACACCATAAGAAGCAGCTTCACCTGTAAGTGGTCCAAGCCCACCGATTACAAATGTATCATCACCGCCACCTGAAGCACCGTTTTTTGTTCCACAGCCTGTAACAGCGGACATTACTAAGGTTCCAGCAAGTAAAATGCTTAATACTTTTTTCATATTTCTCATAATTTTTTCCTCCTCGTTTATTATTACCATGAAAAAAGGCGCTCTAAATACTATTTACGAACGCCTTTATTCATGCAATATATCATACTCTAGGCCTATATATTTGTCAATATATAAAATAAATGAAATCCTTTTGAAACTTAATAAAATAAAGCAAATTCGCTTCAATAAATAACCTCATTTTTCCAATACTTTATTAAGTTAACATGGCAACGTTTTACCTCATTCCAACTCACCGCCACATTTGTCACAGAATTCTAATCCCTCATATGTATATCCTCCACAATCAGGACACTTGATTTTTTCAGGTAAAATCTCCTTTTCAACAATCTCATATTCACAATTTGGATCAAATATCAGATCCATTTTCATCTTCTCACCTAGCTGATTCATTCCGTTTCCTCTCATAATCTGCTAAATAATATCGTCTTCTTTTCGATATTTATTCATCATTTGTTTAAATATTTCTCCATTGGTCGGCGGAGTAAATGTAATTGCATTGGCTCCTGCATCAATAGTTCGTAATATACTTTCATCTGACGGACCTCCAGTGGCAATAATTGGAACTTCTGGAAACTCTTTTCTTATCCTAGCCACAATTTCAACTGTTTTACCAGCACCGGAAACATTCAGAATGGACGCTCCACTTTGCAACCGCATTCCAATATCTGTTTTCTCCGAAGCCACTGTAATAACAATGGGAATCTCTATCTTTTTGCTTAAGTATTCTAAAGTCTCATTTGGCGTAGGTGCGTTCACTACAACACCCATAGCTCCTTGAAATTCAGCATCTTCTGCAAGATTGGTTACACGTTTTCCGGTTGTGGTACCACCACCTACTCCACAAAAAACAGGCACGTCAGAGCAATCTATAATTGAATGTGTTATAATGGGCTGCGGTGTAAAAGGATAAACAGCGATCACCGCGTTGGCGTTACAATTCCGTATGATTGCAACATCTGTCGTAAAAACTAAGGATTTAATCAATTTACCAAAAATCCGAATACCGCTAACCTGATCGATCACTTTTGGCACTCTTATCATATGTTTTCGCAAATTCCCCTCAATCTCAGGAATATACTTTGATTCCATTCCTTCACTCCCTTCTTAAAGGTGTTACGTAAACAGTTCCCAAAATCTTGCTGACTATTCTAATTATACCGAAAAACAAGACTTTGTACAAGAAACATTTTGTGAAAAATATGGCATTTTTCTACTATATATGATACACTCATGGCATATACTTTATTGTCCTAGTGAATCACGAACAACAACATTCATGTCCATAAATTACCTCTGTAAATTCTTCCATTTCATAAATGATTCATAGAAATGCCATACTATGAAATAACAAAAAATGTATTCGTAAATAAGGAGATGTTACCATATGAAATTGAGTGATCTAAATATTTATCATACTATAACAATTCAGTGCCACGATAATCCTGATGCTGATAGTATAGCCAGTGGATATGGTATCTATGAGTATTTTCGGTGGATTGGTAAACCAGTTCGACTTATTTATAGTGGAGAAAATCAGATCCAAAAAAGTAATTTAGTTATTATGATTGATAAACTAAACATACCGATTGACTATGTAAAAGAGTTAGAAGAAGTTGAGTTATTAGTTTTAGTTGACTGTCAATATGGAGCTGGTAATGTAACACGCTTTCCAGGAAGAAATATTGCAATGATTGATCATCATCAACTAGAATATACCCTATCACCTTTAAATGAGATTCAAACCAAACTAGGTAGTTGTTCTACCATTGTTTGGCATATGTTGCTGGAAGAACATTTTCCAGTCAATGATTATAAGAACCTTGCAACTGCTCTATATTATGGACTTTTGTCTGATACCAACAATTTTTCGGAAATTTATCATCCAGCGGATAAGGATATGCGCGACTCGTTGAAAGCAGATTTTTCTCTCATTACCCAACTAAAGAACTCCAATCTTTCGTTATCAGAATTAGAAATAGCTGGTATCGCACTATTACGTTATACCTATCATGAAGAGAATCGGTTTGCAATTATTAAAGCCCAACCTTGTGACCCTAATATTCTAGGATTAATCAGTGACTTAGTACAACAGGTAGATTCCATTGACACCTGCATTGTGTATAGTGAATTAAATAATGGAATTAAGCTTTCTATAAGAAGTTGTATCAAAGAAGTGAAAGCATGTGAATTAGCAGAATATTTGACAGATCCAATTGGTTCTGGAGGAGGTCATTTTGAAAAAGCTGGTGGCTTTATTCCACGCAACAAATTCATGCAGTCTTACAGTAATATAACTACAGAACAATTTCTTCTAAATCGTTTAACTGATTATTATCATAAACATGAAATATTATATGCAGAAACCGCTTATCTGGATTTAAATGAAATGAATAAATATGAAAAACTCCCCATTCCAATCGGCTATATTAAGGCATCTGATTTGCTTAATAATAACACGCCTATAATGATCCGTACCATTAAAGGAGATATGGAATTATTAACACACGAACATCTTTATATTATGATTGGAATTCAGGGTGAAGTAACCCTTCTTTATCATGATCAGTTCATGAAAAAATATTCCTTTTCTAACGAAGCATTCTCTCCCAAAACTCCATATCTTCCCATTTTGAAGAATCGTATTACTGGGGAGGTTCTGGAACTAATGGACTTTGTTCAATCTTGTATGCCTACTGGCAGAACTTTTGTTTATGCTAAGCAATTGGAGAAAGCCACTAAAGTATTTACAATTGGGGACAGTAATATTTATCAACATGGAGCAATAGGAGATTACCTGGTTGCCCCATGCGACAATCTAAAAGAACTATCTGTGATTGAACAAGATATGTTTGCCTTAAGCTATAAACAAATCTCGCAAACTATGAATTCGTAGAGATAAGTTCCTGTTTTCTATCTGCTCCTCGCATTTCGATTACGGGAGCGCCTTTATGCCCAATGTAATCTTTTGTGATAACAACTCTACCAATATTTTCATCTTTTGGAATCTCATACATAATATCTAGCATAAACTCTTCGATAATCGCACGAAGAGCACGAGCACCTGTCTTCTTTTCTAATGCTTTTTCTGCGATTGCTTCAAGTGCAGAATCATCGAATTGTAGATCAACCTCATCCAATGCTAACAGTTTCTGATATTGCTTTAATATAGCATTTTTTGGTTCTTTTAACACTTTAATTAACATTTCCTTGGTTAGGCCTTCAAGAGAATACACAATTGGTAATCTTCCAAGGAATTCTGGAATCATTCCAAACTCACGTAGGTCTTCTACTGTTACCTTCTGTAAGATATTAGGCTCCTTATCATATTTATCTTTTAAGTCTGCACTAAATCCCATGGATGACTGTTTATTTAATCTATTTTTTATGGTTATCTCTAAATCTGGAAATGCACCACCACAGATAAATAAAATATTCTTCGTATTTATGGTAGTTAACGGTACCATAGCATTTTTACTGGTAGCACCAACTGGCACCTCTACTTCACTTCCTTCAAGGAGTTTAAGCATACCCTGTTGAACGGATTCACCGCTTACATCTCGGTTGGTAGTACTCTTCTTCTTAGCAATTTTATCGATCTCGTCTATGAAAATAATACCGCGTTCCGCTTTCTCCACATCATTATCTGCAGCAGCTAGTAATTTTGATAGTACGCTTTCAACATCATCTCCGATATAACCAGCTTCTGTAAGGGAGGTAGCATCTGTGATTGCTAACGGCACTTGTAAAATCTTAGCCAGTGTCTTAACAAGAAATGTTTTACCACTTCCGGTAGGCCCAATCATAAGCATATTAGATTTCTCAATCTCAATCTCATCCGTACTATCGGTTGCAACTCGCTTATAATGATTGTAAACAGCTACAGAAATAACTTTTTTCGCATATTCCTGTCCAACAACAAATTCATCTAATTGTCCCTTGATAATATGAGGTGCTGGCATTTTGTTCAGATCAATCATAGGGATATGATCAACCTTTTCCTCTTTGGTTGCTTTCTTCTTAAGCTTCTGTTTGTTCGGAATATCATTATTCAACTGATTCATATTCATCATATTTGGATTCAAATTCATCATATCCATATAAGGCATTCCATTGGTGTTAATTGTATCAAAAGTTTTTTGCATACAATCCGAACAAATACAAATATTGTTAGGAATATGTATCATTTTCCCCACTTTACTCTCAGGTCTTCTACATATATAACAAATATCTTCATATTCACTGTTGTTATTATTTTTATCATTATTATCTATCTCATTATTCATAATAAGCTCCTATCTGCCGAAAAACGTGCGTACAAAGTTTCTATTATTATAGCTTACCTTCCACAGGTACACAAGTTTTTCATTATTAAATTTTTATTAACCTTTATTTTATTATGTAATAAACTATTACCAAGAATGTTGGCATTCGCTCTATGAACTTTTGTCCAAATTACTTTTCTTATCCAAAAAAAGATCGCAGTAATGATAATGACATGCTCCCTTCTAAGTATAAAGTGTTTTACTATTCCACTTGTCTACCTAGAATGGTGCATATCAAATTCAATACAGCAATCCTTTTAAGTTTATTGTATAACCTGTTTTTTATGATTTGGGTGTCATCCATAAAAGTTCCTAATGAATATGTGTGCCTCCCCATCCATCTGGCGAAGACCGGCTGAAAGCGCTTGCCCATCTTTCGTTTAAGACCCAGCAAAAATGAGCGCCGCTGCGCTCATTTTCGCATCTTTGGGGCTTAATAAGAAAGATAGCGTTTGAAGGTAAGGCGAGTCAGATGGATATGGTGGCACACATATTCATTTTCACTCACTAACCTGACTTATGACACCCAAATCATTCACAACTCACAATTCACCACATCACCAAAGGGATGGATCATTAAACCAGTCACTTCCATCTGATCCATCATCTTGACCAAATGGATCTTGTGGTATTCTCTCAGAATCAGGTGCTGGTGTTGCTTGGTTCTGTGGAACATCTTCAGTTAAACTATCCAGTGTTTTACTTCCCTTTAGTGTAACAGTAATCACTTTTTCTTCATATGTTCCGCTATTATTTCTCATCACAGTAACCTTAATCTTAGTGCCTATGCGGTAACTATTTACTCTCTCTTGTAATGCTGCGATGGAATCAACTTGGTTATCATTTACCTGTGTTATAATATCACCTTTGACAATACCGGCTTCTTTTGCAGCTCCATCTTCAGATACGCTATGAACGTATACACCAACTGGCATACTGTATCGGTTGCTATCTTCTTCGGTTACATCAGTACCTGAGATTCCAAGATAACCTTTTTCTTCTTCCGTAAGTTTTTCACGACTCATCAATTCATTTATGATTGGTGTGGCTCTTGTAATTGGTATTGCATATCCCATGCCTTCTACATCATTAGAAGCATATTTTACAGAATTAATTCCGATTAATTCACCTTTTATATTTAATAATGCACCACCACTGTTTCCCGGGTTAATAGCAGCATCTGTCTGTAGAAGAACCATTGTGGTTTCCGATACATTAACTTCTCTGTCTTTGGCACTTATGTAACCGACTGTTACAGACTGTCCATATCCCAAAGCATTCCCAATGGCAATCGCCATTTGCCCTACTTTAATATCGTCAGAATTACCAAGTGTTGCAACTTTAATGGCATCTAATGTTTCTTTTTTAATATCGGTAATTTTAATAGCAACTACTGCTAAATCAGCTGCTGAGTCTGTTCCTTTTATTTCAGCAGATACCACTTCGTTGTCTATAAAGGTAACTCCAATTTTCTTTGCACCTTCTACAACATGATTGTTGGTTGCTACTAATAATTCTTTCTCGTTTTTCCCAACAATAATACCGGAACCGCTTCCCTGTCCGTCTTCACTATAGTCTTCACCAAAGAAATTATATGTTTGTGAAATAGTACTTGTAATGGATACGATGGAAGGCATAGTGTTTTCAACCACACTAGAAACATCAGTTGCCTGCGTTGCTGTTCCAGTAGTAAGCTTCGTTTCTTCTATACTTTTATCCTCATCCTTTGTATCAATCGCGTCATTCTCCTGTTCTGATACAATTGATTGTCTATCCTTATTCCAAGAATCGGCGACCCAATTAACACCTTGAAACGAAAGTCCTGCAACAACGCCAAATAATAACGCTGCCCCAATGATTGTAACTACTTTCTTTACTCCATTATTATTTTTCACCTTCGTATCTGATATGGAATTACCAGAAACAGGTTCACTACCAGAAACAGTATGATAAGAGCTGTAAATTGAATCTGTATCTTTTGGAATTTGATTACCACTCATACGATAAATAGAACCATCGCCTCGATCTTCTTGCTCCGCTCTAAAATTATAATCCTCATTCATAGTAATATCTCCTTTCAAAACAAAACCATTTCTTGTAGCGTTTTGTTACAATTATCTTTAAGTTTTATCCCTTTACTTGCCATATTATAGCACCAAATTGTGTATACTCTGTGAAAAAATAATTACTATTTTGTCATTATTTTTTAAGAATTTTTTTATTGTAGATTATCTTAATATAATGTAGTATAATAAATAGACTGTGTCAAGTATAGTATATAGATTAACGAGGTGACAGACGGATGATAAAGGATAACCAGAAATTATTAAACCGATTTCATATATTAGTAGATGCACTTTTAATCGCATTAGCATTAAGTTTTTCCTATTATTTAAGATTTGAAAGTCCTCTAAAGGAAATAGATCTTTTTTCAGTGGAAGGTTATTATCTAGATATATTTCAATATTTAAGAATGCTAATTTTTATCATTCCTGGATATTTGATTATCTATCATTTTTGTAATTTATACAGCCCAAAACGTTCCAGATCTAAGCACGCTGAACTATGGGATTTAGCTAAGGCCAATGCAATTGGTATTACGTTTTTTACCGCATTGTTGTTTTTTATGAAAACAACCAATTTCGCCCGATTATTATTAATTATTTTCTTTTTAACCAATACCACTTTTGATTTTGTCTTCCGATTTGTTCTTATTCGTGTATTGATGCTATTAAGAAGAAAAGGATTTAATTTAAAGCATGTTCTGATTGTAGGTTATAGCCGTGCAGCAGAACGATATATTGATCGACTCATTGGTAATCCTGAATGGGGTTACTATATTCATGGTATCTTAGATGATACCAAGGAGCCAGGTGAAACCTATAAAGGTGTTCCTATTATCGGTACCATAAACATTTTAAATGATATACTTCCGAAAAATAATCTGGATGAGATCGCCATTGCTCTTAGCATCAATGAATATGCCAAATTGGAACAGATTGTAGGTACTTGCGAAAAATCTGGTGTTCATACCAAGTTTATACCAGATTATAATAATATAATACCAACTAGACCATATACTGAAGATTTAAATGGTCTGCCTGTTATCAACATTAGAAAAGTACCACTCACCAACACGTTTAATAAATTATTAAAACGTATTATTGATATGTTTGGTGCCCTGGTTGCAATTATTATATTCTCAATTCCAATGATTGTTGTATCTATTATTATTAAAACAACCTCAAAGGGTCCACTTATTTTCTCTCAGACTAGAATCGGTCTGCATAATAGAGAATTTAAAATGTATAAATTCCGTTCCATGGAGCAGCAGAAAGCAGAAAAAGAAAAGAAAGCATGGACAACCATTAATGATCCTCGTGTAACACCAATTGGAAGATTTATTCGCAAGACTAGTATCGATGAACTTCCACAGTTATTTAATGTGTTAAGAGGTGAGATGAGTTTAATTGGTCCAAGACCAGAACGACCATTCTTTGTCGAGAAATTTAAAGAAGAAATACCACGTTATATGATCAAACACCAAGTAAGACCAGGTCTTACTGGTTGGGCACAGATCAATGGTTTCCGAGGCGATACCTCCATTCGGGGGCGTATTGACCATGATTTATACTATATTGAAAATTGGACATTAGGTTTGGACATAAAGATTTTATTCCTAACATTTTTTAAAGGATTTGTTAATAAAAATGCGTACTAGGCATTTTGGAGGTAACATGTGAACGAACAAAAATTAGCAAAAAAGTCTAAAAAGAAAAAAAAGCATAGACTTAGAAGATTTATATTATTTGAACTATTATTAATCATAATCATTATACCCGCAGTTTATCTCTTTTATATGGTACAAAAAATTCCATATTACGAGATGGATTACAGCAAGATTGCTCATAACGAGATAAAAGATGACAATATGAAAGATTATCGAACCATTGCAATTTTTGGTGTTGACTCAAGAGCCAATGAACTACAGGAAAACACAAGAAGTGATTCTATCATTATTGCAAGTATTCATAAGAGAACGAAGAAAGTGAAGCTTGTCTCTATTTACCGAGATACTTACGTTTATACGAACGAAAAACACGGCTATACCAAGATTAATCACGCTTATTCCTATGGCGGACCTGAATTGGCCATAAGTGTAATGAATAAGAATTTAGACCTAAATATTAAAGATTTTGTAACTGTTAATTTTAGCGCTGTAACCAATGTCATTGATGCATTAGGTGGTGTGACTATACCAATTACTGAGGCAGAATTAGAGTACGTGAATGATTATACCAGGGATGTGGCAAGAATTAATGGTACAAAATGTGTTTATTTAAAGCATGCTGGAAAACAAGTGTTAAACGGAACACAAGCAACAGCTTACTGTCGTGTTCGTTATACCAAAGGCGGAGATTTTACACGAGCTGAGCGGCAACGAAGGGTAATGCAGCAGATTTTAAAAGAAGCAAAATCGTCTAGTATTCCTACCCTCTTTCGAGTTTCCAACGAAATGCTTCCTCAGATTTATACTAGTATGAGTTCTCCAAAAATACTTGGTTTGTCCAGTGGAATATTCTTTTACAAAGTAGAAGATGATACAGGATTTCCATTTAAGAATACACCAAAAACCATCCACGGTGCCAGTGTAGTAGTACCTGAAACACTTTCAAGTAATGTATCTAAGCTACATGAGTATTTGTATGGAACCACCGATTATACTCCAACAGATACGGTACAGTCCTATAGTAATGAAATCAAAAATAGATAAATCATGTGAAAGCAGTTACAAAACAACTTCCATATGCAACAATAAAGGAATTGGAGAATACATTTGTATTCTCCAATTCCTTTTTATAAAACTCTCTTATAAAATATCTAATATCTTTTCGGGATTCTCAACTATCACATGAGCGTTATGCTTTTCCAACTCTTCTCTAGTACGAAATCCCCAAAGGACACCAACTGTTAACATACCAGCGGCATTACCTGTTTCCATATCTACATTGGTATCACCAATATAAATGCATTCTTTCGTTTCCACATTCATTTCTTTTGCAGCAATAAATGTACTGGTAGGATCTGGTTTTTTAGGAATACCGTCTATTTGACCAATGATATAGTCAAAAAATCCTTTTCCAAACAATTCTTCTACCACATGTACTGCTCTCAAATGCGGTTTATTGCTAACTACAGCAATTTTTATATTCTTCTCTTTTAACTGATTCAAGGTGGTTACAATCCCATCAAATGGTTTCACCTGATACGTACAATCTTTTTCAAAGAAGGCCTTATACTCCTTAAAAGCCTTCTCATAAAACTTACCTTCCGTATCACCAGCTGCGAAAAGGGCACGCTTTACTAATACATCGGCACCATCTCCTGCAAAATACTTGTAACTTTCAATTGGCTGAGGCGCTAATTGATATAGTTCTAATGCTTTATTCATTGCATAAGCAATTGATTCTACGGTATCTGCCAATGTTCCATCTAAATCAAAGATTACTGCTTTATACATTTGCCCAAAACTCCTTTAGTATTTTTTCTATATTCTTTTTATCTACAGTAACATTAGGAAACCACTCTGATGGAAATAGGTTCCTATACTGAGTATTCATAAAACGTTCATCCAATAAAAGAATGCTACCTTTGTCTTCGCTAGTCCGAATCACTCTTCCTGCCGACTGTAGCACTTTATTCATTCCTGAATAGAGATAGGAATATTCGAATCCTGATTTCCCCTTTTTATCATAATACTCTCGAAACAATTCTCTTTCATTACATACCATAGGAAGACCTGTTCCAACAATAACCGCCCCAATTAAACGATCATTCTTTAAGTCGATCCCTTCTCCAAATATACCACCCATAACGCACAAACCCACTTTGGTCTTTCCTGGATTCAAAGTGAATTCCCCTAGAAATTCTTCCTTTTCTTGTTCAGACATGTTAGTTCGTTGAATCATGACGTCTCTGTTCATATGATCAATAAACGAACTCACTTGATTCATCATATGATAGGAAGGAAAAAATACAAGGTAATTTCCCACTTTTGCATTGGTAAATATAGTAATATAATCGGCTATCTTTTGATATTCTTCCTCTGATCTTCGCGTGTATTTGGTGCTCACATCTTTTCCAATCATAAGGAGTCTTTTATCCGTATCAAACGGAGACGGAGCATAGATAGCATAATCTTCACTGGTTCCAGCAAGCTGTTCCTTATAATAATGAATTGGCAATAACGTAGCAGAAAAAAATACTGCACTTCTACCTTTTTTGAGACACTCAGCTATATTATGTGACGGATCCATACATTGAAGTTTAATACGAAATTCACCATTGTCATCATAATCTGTATATATCAAATATTTATCATCCATTATTTCATAGATAAATAAAAATTGTCGAATAGCAAAATATAAATCTAATACCATATCTCTTCCATCGAAGGATGGATATTCTAGTAAAAACTCCTCGTATCTGGCTGCTGCAGCCATAAGATGTAAAATAAAATCTGTTATATGTTCCACAACTCTACAATCATCACATTCTCGTTTTAATTTCAATAAATCTGAGTTACATTTATCTAATTTTTTATCTAATTTAACATCCTTTGTTTTAATGATTCTTTTCACTTCTAAGAAGCTATTTTTGTAAAGAATGGCACTATACATTTCTCTTGCTCGTTCAACTAGATTGTGAGCCTCATCAATTAAAAAAACATAATCATTCTTTTTCTCATTGGCAAAGAATCGTTTTAAATACACATTAGGGTCAAACACATAGTTATAGTCACATATAATAGAATCTGCCCATGAGGTAGTATCAAGACACATTTCAAAAGGACAAACTGTATGTTTTTTCGCATAGTCTAAAATTAGCTCTCTTGAAATCTCATTTTCATTGGTAAGTAAGTCATATACCGCATCATTAACTCTGTCAAAATGCCCCTTGGCGCGTTCACATGCGATGGGATTGCAGTCTGCTTTGTCATGTATGCATATCTTCTCTTTCGCAGTTATGGTCACAATCTTCATGCGCATGCCTCTAGAAATCAGAATCTGATACGTTTCTTCTGCTACTGTCCTCGTAATTGTCTTCGCCGTTAGGTAGAATATTTTGCTTAACTGTCCCTCCCCCATAGCTTTTACAGCAGGAAAAACTGTTGAAATAGTTTTTCCAACTCCTGTAGGTGCTTCGATATATAATTTCTTATCCCGAATGATTGTCCGATATACACCACTTACTAAATCCTTCTGACCAGGTCGATATGGAAATGGGAACTGAATATTTTTAATGGAATCGTTTCTCTCTTGCTCCCATTCAAACTGCCAACTTGCCCATTTGGCATATTCACGTATTAAGTCCATAAACCATTCTTTTAGATAGGTAAGTGTAAAATCTTCTGTAAAATATCGTTTCGTCTCAGTTTCAATATTACAGTAGGTAAGCTGTATTCCAATTCGTTCCATGTCATTACTAGAGCCAAACATATAGGCATAACACATAGCCTGTGCCCGATGGACTTCAACTGGTTCCTTTAAGTAAGACAGATCCATATATACGCCTTTTATTTCATCAATTACAATAGAAGTTTCCTGCTCACCATCCACATCATGATAGATAATCCCATCTGCTCTTCCTTCTACGCATATATCGAAAAGTAAATCATTTTTCTCAATAGGTATCGTTGTGCTTAATGAAATTTCTGCATGGTAATTGGATCCCATACTTTTTTGTATCTTTCGATGAAGCTTGCTACCCTCTTGCATTGCTTCTGTGTCTTTCACACCTACCACAGTGTTATCAAGATCTCCAGAACGTAATATAAACTCCACAAGGTTTCTTACTGATATTTTAATGCTTTTGCCTAATTCCAACGTTATCTCCCATCCGCCTGATTAATTGGCAAAGGGAATGTCACAATTGACACTCCCCCAGTAATTACTATAAGTACATTGTATAATCTTCATCGTCATCGCCATATAAGCCATTTTCATAACCCTTGGTCCAGTCGATATTATTACTTCTTTTTTGTTTTTGCTGAGGTTTTGCCGCTTTTTCAACCTTACGACTACTTTCCTCTTTCTTTTTCTGTACGATCTTCTTTTCTTTTTCTAATCTCTTGATTGTCTCAAACTTATCTGGTTGTTGCTCTCTTTCTTTAGATGGTGCACTGACCTTTCGGTCATCTCGCATTCTATTGCCGCCTTTACCAAATTTCGCATCTTCATCACCGTCTTTATTATAACCGCCACTCTTAAAATCTCTACCTTTATAACCGCCATTATTGCCAGCATATCTATTACCGTCAGGTCTTCCTTCTCTATTAAAAGGTCTATTCTCTCTACCTTCTTTATTAAACGGTCTGTTCTCTCTGCCTTCTTTGTTGTAAGGTCTATTTTCTCTACCTTCTCTGTTATAAGGCCTATTTTCTCTACCTTCTTTGTTATAAGGTCTGTTCTCTCTACCTTCTCGGTTATATGGTCTATTCTCTTGACCTTCTCTGTTATAAGGTCTGTTCTCTTGACCTTCTCTGTTATAAGGTCTGTTCTCTTGGCCTTCGCGATTATATGGTCTATTCTCTTGACCTTCTCTGTTATAAGGTCTGTTCACATGTCCCTCTCTATTATAAGGTCTATTTTCTGAACCTTCCTTATTGTAGGGTCTGCTACCATCACGGTTTCCTTTGTTATAAGGCTTTGCGTCTCTACCGTCTCTAGAACGATAATCATTTTGTCTGGCCTCTCTGCCACGGTTGTCGCTGAATCTGCTATCATTAGCATTGGTTGTAGCCACTGAATGTTTCTCCTCTCTCACCATTTAAATTTAATAAGTTTTGACTGTTTATCAATCACTTCCTTTATTTTATTCTATTTTACAATAAAGTCAACATTTTTTTCAATAAATTTATTGATTTTACTGATTATCCTTGCATTTTTATTGTCAATCTGTTACATTCATAATGTAATAAGAAGAATTTAAAAAAGTGAGGTAAAAAAATGGGCAAACATGAACATGATGAAGATTGTGGATGCGGCTGCGGCTGTGACGGACATGATGAACAAATGACCGTAACATTAACACTCGATGATGGTAGCGAACTTGAATGCGTAGTGTTAACTATTTTCCCAGTTGGAGAGAATAAATATATTGCATTACTTCCAATGTCAGATGGAGAAACAGAAGAAGATGGAGAAGTATTCTTATATCGCTTCAATCAGTTAGAAAATGAAGAAATTGAGCTTCTTAACATTGAAGATGATGATGAATATGAAGCAGTAGCGGATGCTTTTGATGAATTATTGGACGATGAAGATTTTGACGAAATGTTCGAAGAAGAAGAGGAATAATCGCGCAAACCAGTGTATACTACACAAAGCGAGCGGATATAGGATTATAAAAATGGGAAGAACAAGTGCCTTAACTTGCTCTTCCCATTTTTATATTTCTTTCTCACCAATCAATTCTCTCAAGAACCTAGACATCTCCAATTCTTTATTATACCGTTCTTTCACATAATAAATATGCAAAAAATCTTTTGCCCTTGTCATTGCCACGTAGAACATACGTCGTTCTTCTTCCATATCAGCAGGTATAATTGCTTTTCTATGGGGTGTAATGCCCTCATTGGCATCAATAATAAATACAACCCGATACTCTAACCCTTTTGCACTATGCATGGTGGCCATAGTGATACTATCCTCTTGGGTATCCTTCCTCATCTTTGCCTGTTTTCGCAATTCTTCTCCATATTCTTCAATATGAGTAAACCATTCCTCAAATGTTTTAAATGGCTTCGCAGCTTCTTGTATTTCATCCAAGGTATCCATTAATTCTTCAGGTTTTATTCTTCTAAAAGCTGCATACTCTGTTAAGTACTCCTCATATGCAATTCCTTTACGAATATAATTTATTGCAGCGTATGGATTCATCTTGGCTAGCACTTTAATGTCATATTCCAAACGATCAATTCGTTCCATCATCCAATTTTTATCGTCATAATAGGTTCGAAGCCTCTCAAAATCTACGAATGGTGTATCAAAAATCTCTCGACTCAGATAACGTTTCGGACGGTTGGCAATCTGTAGAAACAATGCCCGTTCTCTACTGCCAAGAGCAATCTTTATATAGGCAATTATATTTTTCGCAATCCAATGTTCATAAATATTAGGAATTTGATCCTTTATGCGAAATGGTATATTAAACTCCATCAATTTTTCTAATAATGCTCTTGGCTGGGTATTGGTTCGAAATAAGATTGCCATCTCCGAAAATGAAATCCCCATTTCTTTGTATCGCAGTATCTCTTCTACAACTTTAGAATTTTCCAAACGTAGCTCTGGAAAATTAGCAATGCGAATGGCTTCCCCATCTTCATTGGTTGTTGTAATCTGCTTGGCAAATCTTTTTTTATTGTGCTGAACCACTTTAGCTGCACCCTTTACAATATTTCCAGAGCATCGATAGTTCATATCCAGAATTGTTTTCTGTACATTTGGAAAATCTTTTTCAAAATGAAGCATAATCTCTGGCTTAGCTCCTCGAAATCGATAGATAGATTGATCATCGTCACCAACTACAAATAGATTCTTATGCTTTTCAGAAAGAAGCTTAATTACTTCATATTGAACCTTATTAATATCTTGAAATTCATCAATTAGAATATATTCATACTGCTTCTGCCAGATTTTACGAATATCTTTCCGTGCTTTTAAAAGTTCATAACAATATACTAACATATCGTCAAAATCTATTAAATTTTGTTTCTGAAGTTTGTCATGATACATTTGATATATTTGTTTAAATATTTCTTCCGAACAATGTATGGAATAATAATGATCCAGGTTGATCATTTCTCCCTTAACTAAACTTATCTCACTTTCAATATCACTGATAAACTCATTTTCATCTTCTATTTCTATATCAATCTTATCAAGAATTTCACGGAATATCTGTTTTCTTTGGTCATCACGTATGATATTGTTCACATTATAATGATATGCGTGCTTTAAAATGGTAAAAAAGACTGCATGAAAGGTTCCAAACTGTACGGGAGCATATGCCCCTTTCATCATCTTCTGAAAGCGTTCTTTCATTTCTGATGCGGCAGCTTTGGTAAAGGTAATCACCAAAATCTTGTGTGGTTCAATCCCCTCCTGTTCAATCAGCCTTTTTGTCCGCTCGGTAATTACCAATGTTTTACCAGAGCCAGGACCCGCTAATACTAGCATAGGTCCCTTTTTATGAGCTATCGCCTGCTGTTGTGCACGGTTAAACTTCATTCTATATTTCACTTGCTCCAATCTATTTTTACATTATGCCTGTACTGTGTTGCTAAGCTTGTCTATCGCAGCTTTTAATCGTTTCACAGACTCTTCTTTCCCTAGTATCTCCATAATTTCAGTTGCTCCACCAGGAGTTGATTGTTTACCAGAAACAGCTGTACGGATTGGCCACATAGCATATCCATTTTTACAACCTTTCTTCTCCACATAATTGGTTAGTGTAGTATAAAGAGCATCATTACTATAATCCTCTTGGGCTTCAAATAGAGGAAGAACCTCTTTTAATACCTCTAATGATGTTACCTCATTGGTCTTCATTTTCTTATGCGTATACATTGCTGTATCGTACTCTGGTACTTCTTCAAAGAAATCAATGTGATCAACGATATCTGTAAATACTTCGATTCTTGTCTTAATTAAAGTAGCAATCTTCTTTATATCTAAATCTTTTTTAATTACTTCTTTGATATATGGTTCTGCTTTTTCATAGAAAATATCAAAGTCCATAGCTTTTAAATATTCTCCATTCATCCATTTTAATTTAACCATATCAAATACTGCTGGGGCTTTATTAATACGGTGATAATCAAACTCTTTACATAACTCCTCTAGGGTAAAGATTTCTCTATCCTCAGATGGACTCCAACCTAGTAAAGATACAAAGTTTACAATCGCTTCTGTCACAAATCCTTGCTCCAATAAATCCTCATAGGAAGAGTGCCCACTTCTCTTACTTAATTTCTTGTGCTCCTCATTGGTGATAATCGGACAGTGTACATAAACAGGAACTTCCCAGCCGAACGCTTCATATAAACGGTTATACTTTGGAGAAGAGGATAGATATTCATTTCCTCTTACTACATGAGAAATCTCCATCAGATGGTCATCAATTACATTGGCAAAATTATAGGTTGGATAACCATCTGATTTAATCAGAATCATATCATCCAATTCTGCATTATCTACAGTGATATCTCCAAAAATAACATCGTGGAATGTTGTAGATCCTTCTAATGGATTATTCTGTCTAATTACATAAGGCATTCCAGCAGCTAAATTCGCTTCTACTTCTTCCTTAGAAAGAGAAAGACAATGCTTATCATAACTTA
>JAEZUR010000192.1 GCA_023420935.1 Bacillota bacterium
AAAGTTATCTTTACAATGGGTAAAGGTGGTGTTGGTAAGACTACCATTGCTGCATCGATTGCACTGGGTTTAGCTTCCAAAGGTAAAAAAGTGCATTTAACTACAACAGATCCTGCTGCCCATCTTAAATTTGTAATTGATGAAAGCAGTGGCATATCTATTAGCCATATTGATGAAAAAGCCGAACTTCAAAAGTATCAAGAAGAAGTTCTTTCCAAAGCAAAAGAAACCATGTCCAAAGAAGATATCGAATATGTAGAAGAAGATTTGAGATCACCATGTACTCAGGAGATAGCAGTGTTTCGAGCATTTGCTGAAGTGGTTGAAAAAGCAGAGGAGCAAGTGGTAGTCATTGATACTGCACCAACAGGGCACACATTATTACTACTAGAATCTACCCAAAGCTATAATCAAGAAATATTACGGTCGCAAGGTGATATTCCAGACTCCGTAAAAAAACTATTACCAAGACTTCGTGATGCGAAAGAGACAGAAGTAATCATTGTAACCTTAGCGGAGACAACACCTGTGTATGAAGCAATGCGGTTGGAAGAAGACTTAAAACGCGCCAATATTTCTTCCAAATGGTGGGTAATTAACTCATCCCTTTATTATACAAACACCACCAACCGACTTTTAAAAGCAAAAGCTAGTAATGAAATACCTTGGATCAATAAAATTGCTCAGCATTCCAACGGGAATTTTGCAGTCATTGGCTGGAATCCAGAGGAAATGAAAGGTGCTACACTATTAAACATGTAAATACAAAAGGAGAATAAGGATGGAACAGAACAAACCAAAAGTAGCATTTATATGTGTTCATAATTCTTGTCGTAGTCAAATGGCAGAAGCATTAGGAAAACACTTAGCAAGTGATGTATTCGAAAGTTATTCGGCTGGAACAGAATTAAAAGATCACATTAACCCAGATGCAGTTCGTTTAATGAAACAAATTTATCAAATTGATATGGAAGAAACACAGCGCAATAAACTAATTGAAGAGATACCAAGCCCTGATGTTGTAATCACCATGGGCTGTAACGTAAACTGTCCAATAATGCCATGTAGAATGCGAGAAGACTGGGGATTAGACGATCCTAGCGGAAAAAGTGACGAAGAGTTTATTAAAATCTTCAATACCATTGAAGAAAAGATACTAGATTTGAAGTCTAGATTAAGCGAATAACATTTCTCTAGAATAAAAAACAAGAGGGGGAATTTGATTGGAATCAAGTAAGGAATATTTTGATGAGATCGCTAAAGATTGGGATCAGTTAAGAACAGCCTTTTTTTCAACCAGTGTTCGAGAAAAGGCATTTGAACTTGCTAACATAGAAAAGGGGAATGTTGCGGCCGATATTGGAGCAGGAACCGGGTTTGTTACAGAAGGGTTGCTGGATAACGGTTTATGTGTGATAGCAGTGGACCAGTCAACTCAAATGCTTGCTTTTCTAGAAGAAAAATTCAAGAAAAGTGGCAGCATACAATGTTTACAAGCTGATGGAAATTCACTTCCTATGCAAGACGAATCCGTGGATTATGTATTTGCCAATATGTTTCTTCATCATGTTTCTAATCCTCTTGAGACGATTAAAGAGATGTATCGTGTCTTGAAAAAGAATGGGAAAATGGTTATTACGGATCTAGATGAACATACTCATGAGTTCCTTCGAACGGAACAACATGATGTTTGGCTTGGATTCAAACGTGATCAAATTGAAGAATGGTATAAAGAAGCAGGATTTAGCCAAGTAATCATTGATTGTGTAGGAAGCAACTGTAGTGCAGATTCCCAGTGTGGATCAGATTCTTGTGCCATTAGTATCTTTGCAGGGTTAGGAATAAAATAAATTAATATGGGTCAATAAAACTTGAGCAATACAAGTTTTATTGACCTTTTTAAGTTCAGTCTAAGTTTCATCCAATAATATTTTTTCTATCTCATATTGAGAATTTAAAATTAACCATAGTTGTGGAAAATATACCATGATATTCCATATACCAGCACCGTTAAATTTATAGTCGTCCATTATCTTCAGTAAACCATCAATCGTTCGAGCATCTATAAACCAAACAATATGTTCAACCATAAGATCACCTTTTTTTATTGTATAATTGAAAAATGGTGATTGAGAAACTTCATCAAATTCAATGTTTGCTCCCACATCAAGAGCTAAATTAAGAACGGCTTCAATGGTAAGTGAATTTGCTCTTGAGTATCCTTCTCTGTAGGGAAGCTCCCAATCATAGCCTATAATAGGTGTTCCTAGATTGGTCTTCTCTGGTATTATCATAGATTTGGTATATTCAGCAAAAAGTTTTAAATTAGCGATAGAGGTTACTGGTGCAGGTGGTGAAGTATTGGTGCCCCAAAGAAAATTCATAAAAGTGATATCATTAGACTTTTGGCTAAAATCTGTATAATTTATATGTTCAAAGTTCTGTACAGATTCGTAATTATTAATCTGTGGGTTAATGGTTAAAAATGTATAGAATCCCTTGACGCTTAGTCTGTTGACAATCTTATTTAAAAAACTTACATAAAAAGTTTGGTTCACCTCATTAATATATTGAAACGAAAGATTAACTCCATAATATTCTTTCGTTTCTAATATAAGTAGAATATTGTCTATCAGAGTATTTTGTCTTGAC
>JAEZUR010000030.1 GCA_023420935.1 Bacillota bacterium
CTGTTTATATTAATATTTCTAATATCATTTTAACTCAGATAAGATTCTCAAAATTTATCTGTTGCAAAGTATTCAGTGAAATCTTTTTTCAAATCAATTCCTTCGTTTTTAAGAATTTCCTTTGCAAGGTAATAACCACTAGCCATAACTCCTGCCACTCCAAAGCCGGGAAATACCCATTGTCCCACTAAATAAAGATCCTTTATATCTGTTCTCTGCTTGAGATATTTACCATACTCGGATTGTTTAACAGACCAGCCCATAAAGGACCCGTTTTTACTATAGGTATATCTCTCATATGTAATAGGTGTTGAAAGTTCATGATATGAAATAGAATTAATAAAATCTCTGCCCATATGTTTTTCAATGCGCTTTAATAGCACTTCTTCTACTTCTTTTTTCAGAATCTTGTATTTTTCACCTCGATACTGACCGGCTTCAGTTTCCCAATTATTATGAAACCCATAACTTAATGGAACTAACGCAACCAAAGATCGGAACACATCACCTGCTCTTTTAGGATAAATATTAATGACAATCGGTGCATTATCCGGTGTATATTCATCAATTCTTGTATTATAATCCTTTTTGGATAAAATACTGATACCTTCTAAATTATTAAGGTTATATTTCTTCTCATCCAAAGACATGAATAACGCAGCTATCGGTTCAAATATCTTTCTTTTTGAGATTTTTCTTTTCATAGCTTCTTTTATTTTACCACCTATGATCCCTTCATATGTAAATTGTGGCGATGCATTGCTAATTACAGCTCCAAGATATTCTGTTCCGTCTTTTACCCTCACACCATATGCTTGATTATCTTTCACCAATATTTCAGTTACTTCAGTATTTAACTTCAATTCTCCACCCAGCTGTTTCAACCCTATAACCGTAGCATCAGGAATTGCCTGCATTCCATTAACCGGATAGTAACTATTTCCATATACACCCCACTGATAAGCAAATGCCATGAAAACCATAGGATACGGGCATTTGGAATAAATCGCTGCCTTTAAATCATCAGAAGTTGTATATGAATCCAAGATTTTATTTGCATCTTTATTACCATATATCATAAACATCGGGCGCTGTTTCTTCGCATTCATGCCAAACTTAATTAATTGTAGGAAATTCATATCATAGGGTGGCTCTGGAGCCTCCGTACCTGAAAACATCTCTGCATTAATAGTATCCATAAGATCAAAAATATGATTTACCTCATCCATATTTTCCGGAAACTGCTTCAGAAAACTTTCACGAACCACCCCGTGCTCAAAATTATGTTCCTTCCCATCAATAAAGCATTTCAAATCTCCACAAAGCGGCTCTATTTCCACTCGTGGTGCATTCCGAAAATCCATAAATTGCGGTATAGCCTGTCCTTCTTTTAATTCGAATAAACCATGAATACCTAAGTCAAAGTGGACACCTTTTCTTGAAAAGGAAGTCACTAGGCCTCCGGGAATACTATGTTTTTCTAAAACCAGCACCTTTTTATTATACTTTGAAAGAAAATTTGCTACACTTAGCCCACCCATTCCTGCACCAATAATAATATAGTCATACTGCATTATCATTACATTTCCCTCATCCCTATCATATTTATCTAATTGAATTATATACAGTTACATGAATAATAGCAAGTAATCAAACAAGCATAAAGAAACAATACCGCAAACACTGATGGAAGGGCATTTCGCCCGTTTTGAAGTGTAATCAGGAGTGTCATCAAATACTTAGCTTAATCCATTTTGTTGTACGCTATGTTTCCGTGAACTAAATGGCTCAAGTGATCATTATTGATGTCGGGGTTCGTGGGAACATATCCAAGACTGTCTCAAATTTGCACCCGCTACACCTTCAAATCCAACTTCACCGTGATACTGAGCCTGAATTAATACGCCTTTTGGCCCAATAACACCGGAAACGTACTTCACACCTGTAGTTTCCGTTATAGGTGTATATTCATTCTTATGAGTCATCGATTTTTTTGAAATTGTTGTATAATCCAAGTACTGCCCGAATTGCGGGTAACCATTCGCATTTTGGGTAGATGGAGTCCAACTGCTTTCGTCGTTTTCGCCTGGTAAGTGTATGGTCGCCTCTGAGTATTTCTTTACCGTTTTTGTCAATGATTTGCGCTTTTACGAGCCCGTTTCTATCCTCTTTGCTCATAGGAACCAGTGCATACCCATCTTTATAATCAAACCACGCAGGAAGGCGAAGCTGTTTCCCATTGGCTGAATATGTAGTGGAAGGTTTCACCAAGGCTTGTGCATCCGTGAGTGGGATGATCGATCGTGGGGCTCCAGCCGCAGTTTTGTCGTTTGGTTTATCAAGAATGTATTTTGCTGCTACAACTTCTTTTTTTTCTTTCTAAGTTCCAATAGCTTAATTTTCCTTTTAAGATAACACGACACATACCCTCAACTGGCAGTCCTACCGCATCATACTTGCATGGAATGACTTCTTTCCCGCTAGTATCTAAAAGCCCCATTTTGCCATCACGAGTAGCTTGTACATATCCATCAATAAAGATTAACTCCGCAGGCATACGTAAGCTTTCATCATCATTTGAAAGC
>JAEZUR010000051.1 GCA_023420935.1 Bacillota bacterium
AATTTCCATTAATAAATTTCAGTGGTAGTATTTTTACATTTGAGCCTATTCCTCTTATACCGGTTTCATTTGCAACAGCTGCTACAAGGCCTGCTACGTGAGTTCCATGCGAATCAAATTCAGCTCCTGTAAATACATTTGCATTGTTATCATAAAAATTCCATCCATTTACATCGTCGATATATCCATTACCATCATTATCAATCATATCACCCGGTATTTCGTTCTCATTTATATAAATATTTCCCTTTATATCAGTATGCTCTGTATCAACACCGGAATCAAGAATACCAACAATTACTGTTTCAGCATCTGCTGCTATACCCCAAGCTTGAAGTACATTTATATCTACCCCTTCTATACCTGTCTGTCCGCATATAGCCTGTCCTTCATTTAATAGATTCCATTGCTCGTTAAATTGGCTATCGCTTGGAGTATTAAATAAATTGAGTTGGTAGTTCGGCTGCGCATATAATACATCAGCGTTTTTTTGCAATTCCTCAAGAACAGTTTTCATATCATCTGCTTCGCCTATTTCTATGGTGTCAATTTGAAACTTTTTGTTGGAGTTCTTTACTTTTAGCTTTGATAATTTTTTATTGTTTTTAAAAATCTTTTCTTTATCAGCATTTGATTTTGATTTACTCTTATATTTAACAAGAATCTCATTCTTGCTATCTGCTATTTTCTTTTCTAATTTTCCCCCTGAAGTTTCTCTTCCATTATTTATTATTTCTGTTGGAGCTGTAAAATTTGATTTCTCAATCTATACTTCAGTTCCTCTGGAATGTTTTCATATTGGTTCATTTCTTTTCTCACCTCAGTTCACTTGCCGGGAAAATAAATAGAGCCCTACAAATAATTTTTTAAGACTATCTGCTAGGCTCTATATGTGAGTCGTGCGCTCCCTTTGTGGCTCTGTGCCAGATCTATTCACTTTTCACCCCGCCTTTTTCTCCAGCTTCACTTCAAAGACTTTCCGGCATTCAGGGCATTTGATTTCTACATCTACATAATCGGCATCAAACACTCTGTGATTGCAGTGAGGGCAGCGGACAGTATATTGTTTCTTGCTCATCTCCTGCCACGCTCCCTTTTCTTCTTTCTCAAGCATTTCTACTTCTTCCATACTGGTTTCATCTGCCCAGAAAGCTACCGACACAGGCTCACCATACTTCTCAAAAATCTGTCTATTTCGCTCTTCCCCTTCCGGGTCTACCTTCACAGCCTTCGCATACCCCGTCACCTTGAACATACTTGCGGTTTAGTTAGCTAATGGTTCCCACTAAAAAATCCGCAGAAGAATTTGCACTGCCAAATTATTGTCCATGTCGGGCAAAGCAATACCAGCCCACCATATAATTTCAAAAGGTAGGCTGGAAAGTTATAATATTTTATTTCTTCAATGATACCATTAAATGTAATCCGTTTAAATAGTTTATATTTTGCTAACTGTTACTGAAATTAAATTTAACTGCTTCAGTACAAAATTTCATACAATTTAGACAAATATGTTTTTATCTTACAAGTCTATATACATTTCCCAGAACTCTGTCTCCGCCTGTGTTATTTTTTTCTGTACCAGCATATAAAACCATAAGAAGATAATCACCCTTATCAACGAAACAATAAAGTAGTGATAAATAATTATTTTGTTTCGATAAATTAAAATCATTTACCGATAAGGTATAACTTGATGCATATTCCGGTGGTAACATATTTCTAGCATAAACCTGAAATTCAGGTTTATTTGAAACAACTTTACCGTTAAGCTTAAAAGCATTATCACCAAAATATATTTCTGATCCAATTACATTATCTAAATATGAAATATTTGGGGTTTCAAGGTGAAAATAGTCCAAATACCCTGTATCATCGACAAATAATAAGTCTTTTACCTTCCATTTACCGAAATATGAATTATTATAAATTAATGCATCTGTATCGATTGGTACAGATGGTACAGCTTTAACTGGATTATCATTACCTATTACACCTGTAGTGATTGGTACAGTAGTTGGTATAGCTTTAACTGAATTATCATTACCTATTGCACCTGTAGTGATTGGTACAGTTGGTACAGCTTTAACTGAATTATCATTTGCACTGTTTGCACAGGAAGTCAAAAGAATTATCAATATTAAAAATGGGACAATTTTTTTCATTTTATCAACTCCTTCTTCTATAATATATTTGGTAAGGTTTAAGTCTTAGATTTCCCAGTTGAACCCCTTACATTTCCTTGTTCATTTACCATAAATCAATTGGAAGTTTTCTTTACGAAAACTCTTTAGGGCAATGTAGCTGGGGTGCAAAAAAGTTTTTGTTTCTGAAAATATCTTCTCTTGCCCAAGAAAAGATATTTTAGATACATTTGGTACTACATCCAGCAGTGATATTGAATAATTCTTTTATATTGATGAAATTTCATATATGCTAATTGAAGAACTAGTTTACTTTATCATCAAAAAAGGTAAGGCTCTGTATCCTCTGCGGGAATAATAGCAAAAATTGGTGATATTCATCGTTTCAAAGATCATGCTGCATTAGCTAAATTCACTGGTATTTCCCGGATAAAACACAAATCAGGAAACTTTACAGCCTCAAATACTAAATTAAATTAATTAAGTTTGATAACGGTTATTTGCATTACTACTTCATGGAGAAACTAACAAAGAAAGATTGCACGACCACGAGTAAAACGCTTCTATGAATTAAAATATAGCCAAACACTAAAAACAGCTCATAAAAGGGCACTTGCAGTAACTACCAGAAAATTCGTTCAACTTATCTATGTGCTGCTGCACAGCAATCCACTCTATTCCACCCAAAAGAGATTAATTTCCATTTGGTTAACCATACCCCACCATATTTTCAAACTTACTTTAGTAGTTTTAATAGGTTATGCCTTTTTATGCTCAAAACCAGTAAAATATAATCAATATTTCTAAAACTTTTCCCAATTTGGTATTGACATTTTACCGTCGGACTAAAACTCCTATAATTTTATATTATTATTTAAAGAATAGATCTTGACAATATTTTTTTCTTTGAGAATCTACTGCCCATACAGATGACCAATTACTTATATTCCTATCTCCATTTAACAATAAATTAGTTATTGTATCACCCAGACTCCCTTTACAAAAACGATAAACAACCAAAGCATCGAATTCATTTTGTGTTAGTTTTATCACCTTGTTCTGGGAATTATTTCCGCTTGCACAGTAGTTATTAATTGCATCAACGCATTCTTTTATATCACTATCCAGAAGACTATCAATTTTATACATAGGTACATATGATGAATTCGGAACTTTATTTGCACGATAATCATTACTTGAATATACACTAATTATTGCATTTTGGGGTACATATTGATAGAGTAATGACCTTTCTGATGCATCATTCAGCACATCACTTGCACTTATATAATGACCATATCCTATAGTTATGCCTCCGTCAGATATATAAGGAGCACTACTACCAGTCATAACATAATAAGGATATATACCGATAATCCTAACATTATCTTGAACTATAACATTTTTCCCAGCCCAATCCGGTAACTCTAAATTCATTAAATCATATTTTTTTGTAAAAGCAAGATTACTCGTCCCACCACCAGACGACCTACTCCAACCATCATTTAACCAAGTTGCGATAGTAGTATCATGAATCACAGTTGACTTTCCATCTTTATACATCATTAACCAACAACCATAAAAACCTTTCAGAAGAAGAATCCTTAATACACCAAAATCTAAAGAATCAATAATACCATCTTCATTCACATCAGCCGCTTCTAAATTAAACTCTTTTGGACGCATCCCAAGAAGATGCATTCTATACATCCCAAAATCTAGCGAATTAACACTACCATCACCATTTACATCAGCAACCGGTATTACTGTACTAGCCATTGATATTAAATTTTGAACATGTGCATCAAATTGCAAACTTGTCAATCCAAAACTTCCAATCATAATTAACCCATTTTTAAATATAGCATGTGATACACCTAAAACAGTATCTCCTATGCGTTTTGCAAAACTTCCATAACCACAACTAATATCATATACTCCATCAGTTGCTTCTGTATTTACTTGGAAATTCAATTTAATTATAATACCTTCTTTATTCAACGGTTTTGTAAACGTTGTAGAATTATCTAAAAATAATACTCTTATTACACCATCAGACTCTTTATTCACTTCAATAACCTGTTCTGTATCAACTAATGCCCAACTAGGATCTGAATAATCAACTGTATAATCCAGATAATTCAACATGTCCGAATCATAATCTACTGCAAAATCAAAACTACACAATCCTTCTGTTGGAAGATTTTGAATTGCTACAGGTATTGATATTGTATCACCCGCATTTGCTCTTATATATGGCATTGAAAGAGTTAGTGCATTCTCCTTATAAACCGATATCATATAGTTCTGCTCACTTGAAAAACCAGAATACGAATGAATCTTTATATAGTAGCATCCAGGATTTAATGACATATTTATAAGTTCATCATTATTTGAAGAACTCCATGAATATGCAATTGCATTGCCTAAAGAATCATATACAGATAAATCATAATCCTTACCTGAAGGAATATTCTGAAGTTCAAATACATAGTTTTCTGTTTCTTCAATTTCAACTCTAAAGTAGTCTACATCTTTAATATTATCAATAGTTCCAAAAGACGAACTGTCTACAAGTGCGCCCCTTGCTGATGCTACACTATCATTTATTTCATACTGATCTGGCGTTGATAAATTGACGTTAAGACTATATTCCGATTCACCCGAACCTGAATATGAATACACTCTAACATAATAGTCCCCTGTACCAACTAATATATCAGCCTTTTCACTGGTATTGCCTGAAAAATATGAACCACTTAATATATTTGAATCTACATCATATATTTCTACATCATAATCGCAATTATTTGGGATACCGTCAAG
>JAEZUR010000128.1 GCA_023420935.1 Bacillota bacterium
AAATAAGGAGATAAAGTTTGGAGAAAAAACCTCCGATGCTAAAAAAACATTTTGGTTGGAACCAGATATAGAAAAACTAAAAAAACTTGGATTTCAAATGGAAGTAGACTTTTTAAAAGGTATTAATAAAATTATTGAGAATGATTAGTATCAATATATATTTATCTGAAAGGATTAACTAATGAGTGACGGATTTTGGAAAAACAAAAAAGTACTAATAACTGGACATACAGGATTTAAAGGTTCATGGCTTTCAATTTGGTTAAATAAGCTTGGTGCTGACGTAGTAGGTTATAGTTTAGATCCTTATTCTGATCTTGATAATTTTAATTTGAGTAATATTGGAAACAAGATTACTGATATTAGAGGGGATATTCGAGATTTAGATAATGTTAGAAAAGTATTTGTAAAACACCAACCTGAAATAGTATTTCATTTAGCTGCTCAGCCATTGGTTAGATTATCATATCAGCTTCCAAAAGATACATATGAGACTAATGTTATGGGTACCTTAAATGTAATTGAATGTATTCGAAATACTGAAGAAACAAAAGTTGGTATTATGATTACAACTGATAAATGTTATGATAATAAAGAACAGATATGGGGTTATCGTGAAACAGATCCGTTTGGCGGTTATGATCCATATAGTTCAAGCAAAGCCTGCGCCGAGATTTTAATATCATCTTATCGTAACTCATTTATGAATCCTAAGGATTATGAGAAGCATGGTAAAGCAATTGCAAGTGTGAGAGCAGGAAACGTCATTGGGGGCGGGGATTGGGCAATAGACAGAATTATTCCTGACTGTATTAGAGCCTTGGAATCTAACAAACCTATTCAAATTAGATGCCCTAAAGCAGTTAGACCATGGCAGCATGTTTTAGAACCGATATCTGGCTATATGCTATTAGCAGAAAAACTATATGAGAATCCAGTAAAGTATGCAGAAGGTTGGAATTTTGGGCCTGAATACGATTCATTTTCTAATGTTTGGGATGTTGCTAAAAAGGTAGTGAAAGAGTATGGAGTTGGTGATATTGAAGATATATCTAATCAAGATAATCCCCATGAGGCTACGTTGTTGTTCTTAGATATAACAAAGGCAAAACAAGAATTGGGATGGAGGCCTCAGCTGAATATAGATGAAACAGTCCAATTAACAGTTGATTGGTATAAGAGATATAAAACGGAAAATGTATTTGATATCTGTATGGAGCATATAGAACGATTCATGGGAGGATACAAATGAAAGTATTAGTAACAGGAGCAGATGGTTTTATTGGTAGCCATTTAGTTGAAAGCTTATTGGAACAGGGTTATGATATAAAAGCCTTTACCTACTATAATTCATTTAACACATGGGGATGGCTTGACACATTTCCAAAGGAAAAACTTAATCAGATTGAAATCTTCTCTGGCGATATACGTGATCCAAATGGAGTGTATGAGGCTATGCAGGGTGTAGATCAGGTGTTTCACTTGGCTGCATTGATTGCTATACCATTTAGTTATCACTCGCCAGATTCTTATGTTGATACTAATATAAAAGGTACCTTAAATGTACTTCAAGCAGCAAGAAAGTGTGAAACAAGTCGTATTCTTGTAACTTCAACATCTGAAGTTTATGGAACAGCTCAATATGTTCCTATTGATGAAAAGCACCCATATCAAGGACAATCCCCTTATTCAGCTACAAAGATAGGAGCTGATCGTCTTGCTGAAAGCTTTTATCGAAGTTTTAATATGCCAATATCTATAGTAAGACCATTTAATACTTATGGCCCTAGGCAGTCAGCCAGAGCAGTAATTCCAACTATAATTACACAACTTTTAGCTGGTAAGGAAGTAATTAAATTAGGCTCCTTAACTCCAACTAGAGACTTTAACTATGTGAAAGACACAGCGAATGGTTTCATTGAAATATCTAAGTCGGATAAAACGATTGGAGAAGAAATAAATATTGCAACTCAACAGGAAATATCCATAGGTAAATTAGCAGAAGAAATTATATCTCAAATTAATCCAAATGCTAAAATAGTTTGTGAAGAAGAGAGACTGAGACCTGAGATGAGTGAAGTAAATAGATTATTAGGTGCTAATGCAAAAATTAAGCAATTGACTAATTGGGCTCCTAATTATTCATTTGAGCAAGGAATTCGCGAAACAATTGAATGGATTAGTAAGAATATGGATGCATATAAAGCAGACATATATAATGTCTAGGGAGGGATTCTATGGAACAATGGATACCATTGTCAGTTCCCAATTTAAAAGGAAAAGAATTAGAATATGTTACTCATGCAATAGAAACAGAGTGGGTCTCAACTGCGGGACCTTATATTACTGATTTTGAAAATAGATTAGCGGAATATGTTAGGAGTAAGGGAGCGATTGCTTGTCAAAGCGGAACTGCTGGTTTACATCTAGCTTTATTAGCATGTGGTGTAGAATCAGGCGACGAGGTTATTGTTCCAACATTAACTTTCATTGCTGCTGTAAATCCTGTTAAATACATTGGTGCTGAACCAATATTTATGGATTGTGATGACAGTTTAACAATGGATCCAGATAAGCTGGAAGAATTCATAGAGACACAGTGTTACATAGATAATGAAACACTTATTAATAAAGTTTCTGGAAAACAAATTAAAGCTATGATTGTAGTACATGTCTTTGGAAACATGGCTGACATGGAACGAATATGCAATATTGCAGACAAATATCATTTGAAGCTTATTGAGGATGCTACCGAGGCTCTTGGAACTTATTATACTAGTGGGAGATATAAAGGTCATTTTGCTGGTACAATGGGGGATATTGGTGTATTTTCTTTTAATGGTAATAAAATTATTACTACAGGCGGCGGAGGAATGATTGTCACTAATAATATTAAGTATTTAGAATACTGTAGATATTTATCCACTCAGGCGAAAAATGATACACTATACTTTATTCATGATGAAATTGGATATAACTACAGGATGACCAATCTTCAGGCAGCATTGGGACTTGCACAAATAGAGCAGTTGGAAGAGTTTATTCAGATTAAGAAAGATAATTATATTCTCTATAAACAACTTGGTCTAGAACTTGTAGATTTTAGACAAGATATTAGGCCTAATTATTGGTTTTATTCTTTGATAACTGATTCTAGAGACTCTCTTTTAAACTATTTGGAAGATCATAAGATCCAGACACGACCAATATGGAAATTAATTCATTTGCTAAAACCATACGAAAACAATCAGAAATATAAAATAGAGAAAGCAATACACTATTATGAACATGTACTTAATATACCGTGCAGTTCTAATCTAATGAAAGAAAATGTTTATGACGTGGTTAATGCTATTAGTAGATATATGGAATGATAAATATATTGAGAGGATTTATAGATTTAAAATATAAACAGAAATAGAAAGGGGGAGCCAAATGGACTTAAAAGATTTTATGATTACAGAAGATAATTCTGTAATTGATGTGATGAAAGTGATTGATAAGAATGCAAAAGGTATTGCTTTTGTCTGTAAGGATAAAAAATTGCAGGCAGTAGTTACAGATGGTGACATCAGAAGATTTATTCTTAAGAATGGAGATCTGAAAGATCCAATTAAGCACATTGCTAATTACTCCCCTAAATATATTACCAATGAAGCGGATATTGACTATAAGGAATTTATGAAGCAATATGGAATTACAGCTGTTCCTATTGTAAATAAGAAAATGAAAATTATTTCGATTCGATTTCTATATGATAATTATGCATTAAGAAATATAGAGCTGAAGGCTCCTGTAGTCATTATGGCAGGAGGAAAGGGAACCAGGCTTTATCCTTATACACAGATCCTTCCGAAACCACTTATACCAGTTGGAGAAAAAACTATAACAGAACATATTATGGATCATTTTGAAGTATTTGGATGTAGGCATTTTGATATGATCGTAAATTATAAAAAGAATTTTATCAAATCCTTTTTTCTTGATAATGAACAGAAACGAGATGTTAGCTTTGTAGATGAAACAGAGTTTCTTGGAACCGGTGGTGGACTTAAGCTTCTGGAGGGTAAATATACGGATTCGTTTTTTGTAACAAATTGTGATATAATAGTTGAAGAAGATTATTCAGAAATTATAAAATATCATAAGAATGAAGGTAACATAATTACCATAGTGTCTGCTATGAAACATGTTACGATACCTTATGGAACTATTGAGGTTTCTCAAGAGGGACAAGTATTAAAACTGAATGAAAAGCCAAGCTATTCCTTTTTAACAAATACTGGGTTATATGTATTAGAACCAAGGTTTTTGGATTTAATACCAAAGGATACTTTTATCCATATCACTGATATCATACAAGATTGTATTGATTCTGGTGAAAAGGTTGGTATTTATCCTATAAGTGAATATGCTTGGATGGATATGGGGCAGATGGAGGAATTGGAGAAAATGAGGGAAAGGCTTGGTGCAGATGGAAGAGGCTAAAGGGATTTTATTACTTGGAGCTGGTGGACATTGTCTTTCGGTATTAGATTCTTTATTATCCTCTTATCACTATAATAAGGTTGGTATTGTAGATCGAAAAGATAAAAGGGATTTTATAAGTCAAGGGCAAGAAAATGTTATTCTACGTCAACCAATAGTTGGGTCAGACGAAGATTTAGAACACTTATTCTTGGAAGGATACCAATATGCATTTGTAACTGTTGGAAGTATTGGAAATGTTACTCTGAGAGAAAGTCTATATAGAAGATTAAAAGAAATAGGTTTTATAATTCCTAATATAATTGATAAAACAAGTATTATTAGTGATAATGTTGAGCTTGGAGAGGGAATATTTATTGCTAAGAATTCTGTTATTAATGCAGGTACCTGTATTGGTAATCTAGCAATTATTAATACCTCTAGTACAATTGAACATGAGTGCTATATTGAAGACCTGGTTCATATTGCACCAGGTTGTGTATTGTGTGGTAATGTAAAGGTTCATAATAAAACACATATAGGTGCAGGGAGCGTTGTGAAACAAGGAGTTAGTATAGGATCCAACACAATGATAGGCATGGGAAGTATAGTTTTATCAGATATTAATAGTAACACTAAAGCATATGGGAATCCGTGTAGAGAGGTATAATATGGAAAAGGTATATATAATTGCTGAAGCTGGAGTGAATCATAATGGTGACTTTGCTTTAGCAAAAAAAATGATTGTTGAAGCAAAGAAAGCTGGTGTCGATGCAGTTAAATTTCAGACGTTTCAGTCAGAAAATCTGGTATCTAAATATGCAAAGAAAGCTGAATATCAGTTGAAAACAACAGGTAAGTCAGAAACTCAGTTAGATATGCTGAAGAAATTAGAACTTTCATATGAACAATTTAAGCAATTACAAGAATATTCCAGACAAATTGACATTGATTTTATATCAACACCGTTTGATGAAGATAGCATAGACTTCTTACAATCGCTCCATATGCCTTTTTGGAAGATTCCATCTGGTGAAATAACCAATCTACCTTATTTAATGAAAATAGAGAAGACAAAGCAGCCAATTATATTATCCACGGGAATGTGTACTTTGGATGACATTCAGGCTGCCTTAAATATATTTAGTACGTATGAAAATGATCAAATAACATTGTTGCATTGTAATACGGAATATCCAACTCCATATCAGGATGTTAATCTCTTTGCTATGAAAACCTTGAGAGATAAATTACATGTAAAGGTAGGTTATTCAGATCATACACAGGGAATAGAGGTTGCAATAGCAGCTGTTGCATTGGGAGCTACAGTAATTGAAAAGCATTTTACTTTGGATAAATCAATGAATGGCCCCGATCATAAAGCCAGTCTTGAACCAGAGGAATTGAAGAATATGGTTGATGCTATTAGAAATGTTGAAAAGTCTTTGGGAGACACGGTTAAAATTCCTACAGAATCTGAACGAAAAAATATAGCTATAGCTAGAAAAAGTATAGTAGCCAAAAAACCAATAAAAAAAGGCGAGTTGTTTACTGATGAGAATTTAACGACGAAAAGGCCAGGTAATGGTATATCTCCAATGGAATGGTATACTGTTGTAGGTAAAATTGCTAAAACAGATTTTGATACTGATGAATTAATACAAGTATAAAAGACAGAACTGGGTAATTAATTACTAGTTTATATTTAACAGGACGGTTGAAAATGAAAAAAATCATAAGTGTTTTAACTGCAACAAGAGCAGAATATGGTTTACTTAAGCCTCTTATAACAAAATTATATAATATTAATGAGTTTGATGTGAGAATTGTTGCTACAGGTATGCATCTTTCTGAAGAATTTGGTTTCACATACAAAGAAATTGAACAGGATGGTTTTAGTATTGATAAAAAAATTGAAATTTTACACGCGTCTGACACTAATGTAGGTATCTCTAAAACTATGGGTAGTGCACTGACTTATTTTTCTGAATATTTTGAAAATTTAAAACCAGATATTTTGATAGTTCTTGGAGATCGATATGAAACATTGGCTGTGTGTTGTGCCGCTATGAATGCTAGAATTCCAATAGCTCATCTATACGGAGGAGAAACAACGGAAGGAGCTATTGACGAATGTATCAGACATGCCATTACCAAAATGAGTTATTTACATTTTACCAGTACAAGTGTTTATCGAAAAAGGGTAATACAATTAGGAGAGGCACCTGAAAGAGTTTATCACGTGGGTTCCTTAGGAATTGAAAATATTCGAAATACTAGATTTTTAACAATAGATGAATTAGAAAATAGCATATCGTTTCAGTTAAATCAACCTTATGGAATAGTAACCTTTCATCCTGTAACTTTAGAAGAAGATCAGGCGCAAGAACAGGTTAGAGCATTATTAAATGCTATGGATAAAAATAGAGATATGATTTTTATTATTACTAAGTCTAATGCAGATACGAATGGTAGAATGATAAATAAACTTCTTGATGAATATGCTGTTAGTCATAAAAATGTTGTTATTTTTACTTCCTTAGGTATGCTAAGATATCTGAGTGCCCTAAAATATTGCTCCATGGTGATTGGTAATTCCTCCAGCGGAATAATTGAAGCGCCATCTTTTGGAGTACCTACAATTAATATTGGAGATAGACAAAAGGGAAGAATACAATGCAATTCTATTATAAATTGTGAACCGGAAGAAGAAGCGATTGACCAAAGTATAAAACTTGCTTTAGACGAAGAATTTTATACAAAAGCGAGAAATGTAACTAATCCATATGAAGCAAATAATACATCTGATAATATAGTTAGTGTTCTTTATGATTATTTAATTTATAATAAGATTAATTTAAAGAAACAATTTTATAATATCGACTTTAGTTTATAACAATAAGCAATTAGGAGGGGAAGCATTTATGAAAAATCTCGCTATTATTCCTGCTAGAAGCGGATCCAAAGGTCTAAAAGATAAAAACATAAAGTTATTGAATGGAAAGCCACTGCTTAGATATGCTATTGAAGCTGCAAATCAATCTGATATATTTGATGAAATTTATGTTTCTACAGATTCTATTGAGTATGCAGAGATTGCTATGCAATCAGGTGCTAGTGTTCCATTTTTAAGAGATGAAAATAATGCAACGGATATTGCATCTTCGTGGGATGTTGTGAGAGAGGCTATAAATAAATATCAAACAATTGGAAAAACTTTTGATATGGTGTGTCTACTACAACCTACAACACCTCTTAGAAATGCAAATGATATAAAAAATGCTTATGCACTGATGAAAAGTAAGCAGGCAAAAAGTATTGTGAGTGTCTGTGAAGCAGATCATTCACCTTTATGGTATAATACCTTACCAGAAGATTTTAATATGAAAGACTTTATACGTAAAGAGGTTGCATGTCTTCCTCGACAACAGCTTAGTACTTATTATAGAATAAATGGTGCTATTTATATGATAGAAACGGAGCATTTATTAACAGAAAGTAGTATTTATGAACATGGTTGCTTTGCATACCTAATGGATAAAAAAAGATCGGTTGATATTGATGATGATTTTGACTTTTGGTTAGCCGAAAAGATTATGGAAGTCTTATAAAAGATGGGAGTAAAGTTGTGAAAGAATCAATGAAGCAAACATTCCAATTAAATATTGATATAATTAATTATTCATATAAAACCATAAATTGCCTTAGAAAACAGAATTACTACAAAGGAATGCAATATTCTTCTAAAGCAATTGATACTATCATGAAAAATTTAAATAATCTAATGGCAGATCAGGATTATTTTAATCAACAGTATGATTTATTTAATATAGCATATGTAAATCAAATGTTAGGCTCTTTAATGGATGCGCAGGAAAATAAAGATTATGTATTAGTGGCGGATTTATATGATCTGCAGTTAATACCTTTCTTAATAAGAATACAAGAATATATTGTAAGTAAAGAAGATTTTACTTTTGATGAAATCTTATATATGAATAATATTAACTACTTAAAAAATAGAAATCCTGAAGTAGCTACACTTATTGAATCATCAGAACATCCAATGCATTTATTAGAAAAGGAATATGCAATAGAATACACATCCAGTGGACAAATCACATTGGGTGTTGATGAGAATGGAAAAAAGTACTATTTTCATAGTAATAATAATGCAACTGCTGAAGCGGATATATTAGCTCAAGAATGGTTTGACACTGAAGTATCAGATTACTATATATATGGTCTTGGATTAGGCTATCATATAAGAGAATTAGTAGAATTAGATGGCAGTATAACGATTCAGGTTTTTGAAAGTGATATAAATGTTTTACAGCTAGCATGTGCATTTGTGGAGTTAAAGGATATTTTTTTATGTGACAGGATCCAGATAATTTACGATCCTGACTTCTCAAAATTAGAAGTAGCAATGAACAAACAGAGCGATAGTTCAAGCTTAGTATTACATTCCCCTTCTGTTAGAAATATTCGTATATCATCAGTAAGAGAGAAATTAGAAGATTATTTTATTTCTTACCATTCAATTAAAAATCAGTTGCATAGTCTTAATAGTAATTTTAGAAATAACATTTCTCAGGTTAAAGCACCAGTAGATAAATTGCGTGAAAAATTTTATGGTAAAGACTTATTCATCATTGCAGCAGGGCCATCTTTAGACAAAAACTTTTTTGAACTTAAACATTTAAATCATAATTCTCTTGTTTTAGCGACTGGCACAGTACTTAAAAAACTGGTGAACGCTGGAATTATACCTGATTATGTAATTATATCTGATGGAAATGAAATGGTATATGAACAAATAAGAGATATGGAAAATTCCAATATCCCGTTACTACTTATGTCAACTGCTTACCACAAGATAGCAAAGGAATATGAGGGGGAGAAATATTTAATTTTCCAAGAAGGATACGGTAAGGCCGAGGAATATGCTAAAAAATTAAATTACTGTTTATTTCAAACAGGCGGATCTGTAACAACCATTGCAATGGATATAGGAATAAAGTTCCAGTGTAAGCGGATTATCTTTGTTGGATTGGATTTGGCGTATACTAATAACCAATATCATTCAAGTGGAACGGCAGCAAAAAATACAGTTGCACAGGATTTTCTAAGAAGCGTTGAAAGTATTGATGGAGGACAGGTGAAAACAGGGAAAAATCTTGATATCTATAGGAAATGGATAGAAGAACGAATAAAAAATATAAATGATATAGAATTTATTAATGCTACAGAAGGTGGAGCTAATATTAAAGGGACACAGATTAAAAGCTTGAGAGATGTAATAGAAAAATTGAATAGTTAGTACGATTATTTTATAATGTGTAAGAAAAGTGGTGAAGTAATGTATTATCAATTAGAAGATAACATTTTCCCTATGGAAGTTGATACAATTAATCCTGAGAAAATCACGGTAGGGCTAATTACATTAGCGGAATTAGAACATTCATACAAACAATTTTCATTTACTGCCTCAACTGTTACAGAATGTAAAGATGACAATGAACATATTCATAGTAACATAGATATTTATGAGGATTATTGTTTTGGTATTATTAATGGCATAAATCATAATAATATTTTACGCGTACAGGATCGTATGGGGATATATATAAAGCGTAATTTATTCTTGATTGTTATTATTGAAGATGCAGATGGAAGTATCAGTTTAAAACTAGAAGAAGCGCTAGAGCGACTTAATCTTTCGAAGGTTACATTGGAGCGTGTTATTTATGGATTTTTAGAGCGATTAATTTGTAATGATCATACTTTGCTTGAAAAAATAGAATGTGATATTACTCATCAGGAAGATTTGATTAATGAAAATAAAGTAGAGAAAGGGTTTAATAATACCATAACGAGCTTGCGTAAGAAATTATTACTATTGCATAATTATTTTGAACAACTGATTACCTTTGGAGAAGAAATTCAAGAAAATGGTAATGATTTATTTGAGGAAGAGAATTTAAGGTATTTTAAAATATTTACTGATCGTGTAACTCGATTAAGCGATAATACTAGAATGCTTAGAGAATATATTGCACAAGTCAAAGAGTCTTATCAGTCACAAATGGATTATAATCTAAATAACACTATGAAGTTGTTTACAGTTGTAACAACGATATTCTTACCTTTAACACTTATTGTTGGATGGTATGGCATGAATTTTGAAAATATGCCAGAGTTAGCTTGGGAGTTTGGGTATCCTTCTGTCATTTTAGGAAGTATAATAGTTGTAATTGTTTGTATCCTATTTTTTAAAAAGAAAAAGTTCTTATAGTGAAGTTATAATATAAATCTTGGAGGAATTAGAAAATGAGACTGGGTATTTGCCAGATAAACATTGAATGGGAAGAAAAGAAAGTAAATCAAAAAAACATTAACTATTTCGTACAAGAAGCTTCGAAACAGAGAATTGATTTGGTTTTATTTCCAGAAATGTGTCTTACGGGATTCTCTATGAATATACTAATAACTTTGGATAGATTCAGTGAAACTATTGATTATTTTAAAACGCTTACTAAAAAACATTCAATTAATATCGGTTTTGGCTGGACAAAAAATTCTTCATCAAGTGAGCATGGTAGTGAAGCCAATATAGCACCTAAAATAAAAGCCGAAAACCACTACACAGTCATTACCCCCTCTGGTGAAATCATATCAGACTATACCAAGATACATCCATTCAGTTACGCGAACGAGGATCAATTCTTTCAAGGTGGTGAACAAATATCCCATTTTCATGTAAACGATTTTACAGCAAGCACTTTCATATGCTACGACCTTCGATTCCCTGAAATTTTTCAAGCTGCTTCTATTGAATCACATCTTATCATTGTAGCAGCTAACTGGCCAGAGGCAAGAAGAGAGCATTGGCGTTGCTTAATGAGAGCTAGAGCCATTGAGAATCAAGTGTATATGGTGGGAGTGAATTGTGTAGGAGAGATTGGTTCTACTAAATATGCCGGAGATAGTTGTATCATAGATCCGCAAGGAAATGTGTTGGCTGAATTATCGTATCAAGAAGGATTACTTGTATATGATATTAATAATGATGTTGCTCAATACAGAAAAGAATTTCCCGTGAAGCAGGATCGTAAATTAGAAATTTATAAGAAATATTATTAGAAATATTACTAAAAATATTATTAAAATACCATTATTATATTAATGTTAATACTATAACACAAGTACTTTTAGTATTAAACAACAATACCATAGAAACAGTTATTATTAATAAGATATATCCACTACTATAGATGAAAACCTTGAAAGGAGCCCCCCATGATAACCACTAGCCTATGCATGATCGTTAAAAATGAAGAAGCCGTATTAAAACGTTGTCTTGATAGTATCGCAGATATTATGGATGAAATCATCATTATAGACACTGGTTCTACGGATAAAACCAAAGAGATTGCCAAACAATATACAGAGCATGTATATGATTATGTTTGGATAGATGATTTCGCTGATGCTAGAAACTTTTCATTTTCAAAGGCTTCCATGGATTACATCTATGTAGCGGATGCAGATGAGGTAATTGATGAGGAGAATAAAAGGCGTTTTCTTCAGTTAAAGCAGGCTTTATTACCTGAGATTGAAATTGTTCAGATGAAATACTGTAATCAGTTAGAATTCAATACTACATACAATTTTGATGTGGAGTATCGGCCAAAACTATATAAGAGACTTCGTTCATTTCAGTGGATGGAACCGGTTCATGAGATGGTTCGATTGGAACCAATCATCTTTGATAGTGAGATTGAGATAATGCATAAACCGTTAAGTAATCATGCGGGAAGAGACTTCTCTATATTTCAAAAGTTTATTCACAATGGCCAAGTATTATCGAAAAAGTTACATCATATGTATGCAAGAGAGTTATTTATTGCAGGTGATGAGAAAGATTTTATACAAGCGGCTAATTATTTTCGTGCTACCATGTCAGAAGAAGGAAGAAGTATGGATGAGATTAAGGAAGCTGCATGTGTTGTGGCCAAAGCAGACCGCCTAGCTCAGGATATTACAAGTTTCTTTACCCATTGTATCAAGGATGTGGCAAGTGATTCCTGCGCTGAGATATGTTATGAGTTAGGTGAATTCTATTTTGAACTACAGGACTATCAGGAAGCAACTATATGGTATTACAATGCTGCTTATGAAACGGAGAGTATTTTAAATATTCACTATGGTGGCGATATGCCGCTTAATCGGTTATCCGAGTGTTTTGAAAAGTTAGAGAATAAGGAACAAGCGAATGAATATAAAAAATTAGCGAATAACTGGAGCAATTAGTCATTCTTGGTTTGGAGTTGGTTTTCAGTATTCGATTACTAGTTATGAAAGAATAGGAAAGGAGAACCATTATGATTTATATTTTTATTGCAGCAGGTATATTTGTTGCCGATTGGTTCATTAAGGATTATATCGAGAAAACGAAACAGTTTGGCAAAGAAGAAAAGATATTCAATGGTAACATTATTCTAAATAAGTACCATAACAAGGGTGCAATGCTTAACTTTATGGACAAGAATCCAAATGGGGTGATGATTGTTTCAGGTGCCATTCTTGGTATGATCATCGTGATGTTTGCTTTGTTACTTCCTAAGAAAAATAATAGGGTACTTAAATTTGGTATGTCATTATTAGTGGGTGGAGCATTAAGTAACGTGATAGACCGTATTAATAAAGGGTATGTTGTAGACTATTTTAGCTTTAAATGGCTGAAAAAAGTAATATTTAATATATCAGATATTTTCATTTTTATTGGTTCAGTCTTGATTATGATTACATCACTATTTAAAGCTGATAGATATTAATCTGAAGTTTAAATTTTATAATGTTTCTGACTTAAATTTATTTTTTGCTTCACTGCTCCAATGAAACAACTGGTTTTTATTTTCATTAATCCATGAAAGTAAAAAACTTTTAAAGTGTTGTGCATTTTCAGTTAGTCCACTTCCTTTTTTTTCAACAAGATAAAAGCTTTTTATCATTTTTGAATCAGCAAATGGAAGAATAACGGTATGAGGCTGGGGGTCAGCAAAGGCAATATAGTCTAATGTAGCACCTAAGCAAAGGTTAGCTTCAGCCATACGATGGATGATATAATAACTAGAGGTTTCAATAACATTGATTGGTTCGACACCATGCTGTGCTAAAATATTTTGATGCATATGATACAAAGAGAATTCTCTTCCTCTGATGGCTAAAGGCTGCTGATGTAAATCTTCTACATTAACAGATGATTTTTGAGCTAATGGATGAGATATATTGGCCATGATGCAATAACGACTGGAGTATACGTGTTTCGTTGAAAATAAATTATCGTCGATGGGACCTGGAAAAAGCGCTATTTCAGCTTCGTCATCCAAAAGCATTTGCAATGCCATTTTATCAGTCGTTTCAGTAATAACTAATAAAAGATCTGGATATGCATTTCGAAAGTCTTTAATAAAATCAACAGTTAGATATTGTAATACATCATAGGATGTAAGAACTTTCAGAGGTGTCTTTCTGGTTAACGATAGATATTCTTTGTTTTGAATTAGATGATATTCTTCCAGTATTTTTTGGGCATGTTGTTTTAAAATTGTGGCAGTAGGTGTAGGTAATAAATGTTTTCCATTTCTTTCAAATAACTTTTCCTGTAATTCATCTTCTAAACTTAATATAGTTTTACTAACTCCCTGGGGAGAAATAAGCAGTTGTTCAGCTGCTTTTTTAATACTTTTATATTTCAAAACTTCTAGAAAATATTCCAATTGTCTTTGATTCACTCGATACCTCCTACAACCTTTTTTATAATTATAATCAACCAAATGGTTGATGTCAACAATCGTATTTCTGTTTTACAGCATAGAAATTGTAAGATATAATAGCTTCAACAAATACAGTATTAAGCATGACGCAGACGTCTATATCAATATAGATGTCTTTTTTTTATATAAATTACTGGATAATTAATTCTGTATTTAATAAAACCATAAGAAGATTCTATAAAAAGAAAGGGGAGGAATTATATGAGTAGAGTGAATTTTTCATCTGGAGCACCTTTGGAAGATAAGGTAGGATACTCTAGAATGATCAAAGCAGGAAATGTAATCATGATTGGAGGAACTACATCGGTACAAGAGGATGGTAGCGTATATGGAGAAGGAGATGCTTACGAACAAGCAAAATATATTTTTAATAAAATGATTGAATTGTTAAAAAGAACAGAGGCGGATGCTACGGATGTTGTTAAAATTACAGCTTATTTAACACATATGGCAGATATCGGAGCAGTTGGAAAAGCTTACAGTGAATTATTTCATGATATTCGTCCGCTATTTACAGCTGTAGGAATATCGGAATTAAATCGTCCCTCGCAACTTTGTGAAATTGAGCTGACCGCTATTACGAATTTGTAATACAATAAAAATAGAATGTGTGGTGTATACAATGGATAGAATAGAAAAACATCCAATTTTGGGTGAACCAGAAAAAGGAAATGTTGTAAAGTTTACATTTGATGGTAATGAGATAGAAGGCTACGAGGGAGAACCGATTGCAATTGCATTAAAAGCAGCAGGGGTTATGGTTCATCGTCATACACAAAAAGAACATAAACCAAGAGGAATCTTTTGTGCAATTGGAAGATGTACCGATTGCGTTATGGTGGTAGATGGAAAACCAAATATAAGAACTTGTATTACACCACTGGCTGAGGGGATGAAAGTTCAGACACAGTGGGGAGTTACAGCAAAGGGGGCCAAACAAGCATGAAAAGATATGACTTAATTGTAGTTGGCGCAGGACCTTCTGGTTTATCAGCGGCAATCGAAGCGGCAAAAAGAGGATTGTCAGTAATTGTATTTGATGAAAATGAAAAACCTGGTGGACAGTTATTTAAGCAGATACATAAATTTTTTGGTTCCAAAGAACATAAAGCAAAAATCAGAGGTTACCAGATTGGAACCGAACTTCTTGAAGAAGCCAATAAGTATGGTATCAATGTAAAGTTAAATGCGACCGTAGTTGGTATATATCAGGATAAAGAGGTTATTGTGCAGTGTGGTGATGTGATAGAGCATTATAAAGGTGATGCAATTGTAATCGCAACAGGAGCCGCTGAAAATATGGTAACATTTAAAGGGTGGACATTGCCTGGTGTTATTGGTGCCGGAGCAGCGCAGACTATGATGAATCTTCATGGCATTAAGCCAGGGAAAAAGGTACTGATGTTAGGAAGTGGTAATGTTGGACTTGTGGTTAGCTTCCAGTTATTACAGGCAGGGTGTGAAGTTGTTGCAATAGTCGATGCAGCACCAAAGATTGGTGGTTACGGTGTGCATGCAGCAAAAGTAGCGAGATGTGGAGTGCCCTATTATCTTTCTCATACGATAATAAAAGCAGAGGGCTATGACCATGTGACTGGTGTTGTGATCAGTGAAGTAGATTCTAGTTTCACAGCGATTCCAGGAACCGAAAAGCACTTTGATGTAGATACTATTTGTTTGGCGGTGGGACTTTCTCCCATGTCACAGCTTCTGAAAATGGTAGGATGTGAAATGGAAAATAGTCCAAGCAGAGGCACAGATGTGCCTGTAGTAAATGAACATGGCGAGACATCAATTAGGGGAGTATTTGCAGCAGGTGATGTGTCTGGGATTGAGGAAGCAAGCTCTGCAATGATCGAGGGTAGTATGGCAGGTATTTGTGTAGCAGCATACCTTGGCTATTGTAATGAAGAAGAAAAAGAAGAATTATTAGCAAAGAAGGAAAAAGATTTAGAAGGCTTAAGACAAGGAATGTTTGCTCCAGAAAATAGGGGCAAACAGATGGAAAAAACTGAAGAAGGCATCATGGTTTCAGAAAGTCTTTTGAAAAAAGGATATATCGCAGATGATGAAATAGAACGTTTTCCAGGTGTGACACGGAAAGCCGGAATTCATCCAGTAATGGAGTGTACACAAAATATTCCTTGCAACCCATGCCAGGATGCATGTCCCAAAAAGTGCATAATAATCGGAGAAAATATCACGTCTTTGCCATCTGTAAATGAGGATATGGAATGTAGCGGATGTGGCTTATGTGTGGCATCATGTTCCGGACAAGCTATTTTCTTAGTAGAAGAAAATCAAAAAGAAGGCTATGCAACAGTAACCTTACCATATGAATTTACTCCGCTACCAAAAAAAGGAAGTGAGGGATATGCACTAACAAGAAGTGGAGAAAAGTGTTGCGAAGCTGAAGTTGTGAATGTTCGTAGCATCCCTGCCTTTGATCATACAAGTTTACTTACCATAAAAGTACCTATTGATATGGCTATGACAGCAAGGTTTTTTCGAGGCTACTAGAAGGAGGGTGAAAAAGATGAACAGTGTAAATGATAGGTCAAGAGATATTGGAAATTTTATTCCAAAAAAGGATGATGATATGCTGATTTGCCGTTGTGAGGAGATTACAAAAGGAGAAATCAGAAAAGCAGTACATGATGGCATGTATACCATTACAGAGATGAGAAGATATTTAAGAAGTGGAATGGGATTGTGTCAAGGACAGACTTGTGGTAAATTGGTGACGAGAATTGTTGCTGAAGAACTTGGCATTCCACAAAGTGAAATAGCATCAGCCACCAGCAGAGCACCAATGAGACCGACAACTATGAAAGTGCTAGGGAATGAAGCGGGGAGGTGCTATCGATGAAGAATACGGCAGAAGTGATTATTGTCGGCGGCGGAATTATCGGATGTGCCACCGCATATTATCTGGCAAAAAAGTCAATTTCAGTGATTGTCTTAGAAGGAAGTGATAACATTGGGAATGGTGGATCTTCAAGAAACGGCGGTGGAGTTCGCCAGTCTGGAAGAGATCCAAGAGAATTGCCAATGGCTATGTGGGGAATTCAGAACTTATGGCCTACCTTATCGGAAGAACTTGGTGTTGACGTAGAATATGTACAAAAAGGAAATTTAAGACTTGGAAAAACAGAGCAGCATTTGAAAATATTACAAGCTCTGACAGATAATGCAGTCGCGTGTGGTCTGGATGTAAAGATGATTGATCAAAATGAAGTCAGACAGATCAATCCGTTTTTATCAAAAGAGGTTATTGGAGCGAGTTGGTGTCCGACAGATGGACATGCGAATCCATTGACAGCAACTCTTGGATATTATAAGAAAGCACGTGAATTAGGTGTTCGTTTCATTACAGGAGAAAATGTTACCGGATTAAAAAAATACAAGGGTAACATAAGAAAAGTAATAACTCCCAACAACACCTATGAGGCAGATAAAGTTTTAGTAGCTGCAGGATATGATAGCAGAGCGATTCTGGCTGATGTAGGGATTGATATTCCGATGCAGCCACTAAAGATGGAATGTCTGGTAACAGAGGCTGAACCGTATATGTTTGAACAGATGCTTGGTACAGCGGAAGCAGATTTTTATGGGCATCAGTCAAAACATGGATCATTTGTTTTTGGTGGTTCAACAGGGTTGGAGCCATACGATAAAGAGTACGGCAATCTTATCTCATCTAGCATTGGCGCATCTTGTACCTGTAGAGGTATCATGGGATATTTCCCAGCACTATCCGATGCGAAGATTGTTAGAGCCTGGACAGGATATATTGATCAATGTGCAGATAAAATCCCAGTTATGAGTGCAATTGCAGAAGTGCCTGGATTATACGTCGCCTGTGCATTTTCTGGACATGGATTTGGTATTGCTCCAGGAGCTGCGTACAATTTGGCAGAACTAATAAGTGATGGAACGACAAGTGTTGATATGACAGAGTTTCGTTATGATAGATTTACAGCAAAAATATAATATAAAAAACAAATAGGCAAAGGCGTCGAGAATTCGAAATGATTTTCGGCGTTTTAATTTGTAAGAAAAGAAATGGAGGATAAATTATGGAATTATCAAAAGTAGAAATCATAACAAGTATGGCAAAAGTTTCAGCACTTCAGGAGGCATTTGGTAAGTTTGGTATTACTGGAATGACAGTAACACAGGTGATGGGATGTGGTGTACAGCTAGGTACACAGGAATATGAAGTGGATAAGAAAACTATCCCAAGTTTGTTGGAAAAACAGTGTGTTATGGTTGTTTTACCAACAGTAGATGTAAATCATTTCTTAGAATTTCTAAAGAAAGAATTATATACGGGGCATATAGGAGATGGCAAAATATTTATTTCGCCAGTGAGCAATGTAGTACGTGTACGAACAGGAGAAGAAGGAATAGAAGCACTGGTTGAAGGAAGTTTGTAGAAAGAAGAATATAAAAAGAACAGAATAGAAAGAACAGGTGATTATTTGGAAAAGAAAAAATTAGGTCTTTCAAGCGTTATTGCAACTGGCGTAGGACTCATTGTTGCAACTAGCTGTCTGTTATCATTGGGGCAGGGATCTTCGGCAATAGGAACTACCATTATTATCTCAATGGCAATTGCCTGTGTATTAAATATTTTGACGGCACTATCCATAGCAGAATTAAATGCTATTATGCCAAATTTAACAGGAGGTCTTGCACAGTATACACTGGCAGGTATGGGACCTTTTGTAACTCTAATTGCCATGGTGGGCGGCTATCTGGTTTGTAATACGATTGTTGGAAGTGCAGAATGCGCGATGTTTGGTAATACATTAAATAGTGTATTACCACAGCTTAATATTTCAGGAACAGTTTACTGTATCGCTCTTTTGATAATCTTGATTATTATCAATTTAAACGGTGTGGATATGTTTGCAAAAATTCAAAATTTGGTTGCATATGGCTTGATTATCTCATTGGTTGTTTTGGGATTGCTGGGAACATTTAAGTTGGGAACTGGCGAAACGATTACACAACCAGCCGTACTTTCATCAGATTTTAGTGACATTACCTTGTTATGTGGTTTGACATTTTTCTTATTTATCGGATGCGAATTTATAGTTCCTATTTCGAATCAGGTGAGAAATGCAAGGAAAAATGTACCACTGGGTATGATATTAAGCTTGCTTATTGTAATGATAATGCAGACATTTCTGGTATTTGGATTTAAAAACTATACAGACTGGGGCGAACTGGGAGCAAGTGCAGCACCACATGTTTTATATGGAACATTGTTACTAGGCAAACTTGGAACCATCTGGATGGCAATCGTATCTATTTTAGCAGTTACAAGTAGTATCAATACCATTATTGCTTCATTAGCGTATATTTGTGTTGGGATGGCAAAGATTAAATTGTTACCTTCGATATTTATGAAAACGAATAAAAAAGGTGCTCCTTATGTGGGGATTTTAAGCATTGGAGGAAGTATGATGATAATTATTGCCACTGGACTATCTACAACAGATGAGCTATCCTTTTTGATTTTAACGGGTTGCTTATTCTGGATGATTACCTATGTAATTGCACATATCGATGTATTAATTTTAAGAAAACGTATGCCGCAAGTGCCACGTACATTTAAGGTGCCATTTGGACCGATAATACCAATTGTTGGGATCAGTGGTCTTATATGGATGATATATAACATTGCATTTGACCCATCGGTAAGAAATAGTATTTATAAAACAACGATTACAATATTTACGATTCTTGCAGTATTTTCTGTCATTTGGATTAAGAAAGTAATGAAGGTGAAATTATTCAAACCATTTGCTGTAAAAGAAGTTATGGCAATGGAAAATGAACTGTATCATTTAACTCGTAATGAGCCGAAATAGTTTGAAAACAAACAAGAAAACAACAGTAGAAGGAGGATGAAATTATGAGTAATACAAAAGTGGATTTTATTTATTTGAATGAAGAAGACATGTTAAAGGCGAAGGTAGATGATGTTGGTCGATGTACTGACTGTATGGAAGAAATGCTGAAGTTGTTAGACAAAGGTGACTATCGTATGGGCGGTGATAATGGAAACTCTCATGGATGTATGATTACGTTTCCTGATAAGCCAGAATTTCCTAATATGCCATATAATACGCCTGACAGAAGATTTATGGCAATGCCTGCATATGTAGGTGGAAAATTTGATGTTGCTGGTATGAAATGGTATGGATCTAATATCGCAAACAGAGAAAAAGAACTTCCACGTTCTATCTTAATGGCAATGCTAAATGATAAGGATACAGGCGCACCACTTGCTTTAATGTCAGCAAACTTATTAAGTTCATATCGTACCGCAGGCGTTCCAGGAGTTGGTGTTAAACATCTTGCCGTAAAAAATGCAAAAGTACTTGGAATTGTTGGACCTGGTGTAATCAACTGTACTGCAATACAAACATTTGCAGCACTTCGTCCAACACTTGATACATTAAAAATTAAAGGACGTGGACAGGCATCTATTGATCGTTGCATCGATTTTGTAAAAGAAAAATGCCCACAGTTTACAAACATTATTGTGTGCGAAACATTGGAAGAATGTGTAAGAGACTGCGATATCATTAGCTTTGCAACATCTACATCTATGGGAAGTGGTGTAAGTGCATATCCACACGTGGAGACCGAATGGATCAAACCAGGTGCATTATTCTGCTTACCAGGTGCGGCAGATTTTGATGATGATTTTCTTTTAAGTGGAAAAGCAAAATTAGTAGTGGATAATATTAAACTGTACGAAGCATGGGCTGAGGAATATCCGTATCCTACCTATGATATTGTTTACATACTTGGATCTAAGTTTATGGATCTTGCACACGAAGGAAGATTAGATAAATCAAAAATCCATGATCTTGGAGCGATTTTAAATGGAAAAATTCCAGCACGTGAAAGCGATGAGCAGGTTATCCTCTACTCTGTTGGTGGTATGCCTGTGGAAGATGTAGCATGGGGAAAAGAAATTTATGACTATGCCATAGAACATGAAATTGGAGTGAAATTGAATCTGTGGGATAAGCCATCCTTGTTCTAAGCAAACATAGCTGACAACGTTGCGGTATGGGACCGTATTTGCAATAATATTAACGGTTTATATTAACACTTATAATAATTTAAAAACGCCACATGTAAATCTAATCATCACATGTGGCGTTTTTCTTTATAGTAAATACCATATTATTTTCTATAAAAATAAATATTACATAACTAATAGCAATTTCATAAAAAATCCTATTCCATCATACCCTCAGACACCGTCATATCCTTTAACTCTATCGCCTTACTACCATCTTCCAAACTCTTCTCCTCCGGCAACGGCAATCCCTTCACTTCACAATAAATCTTCATAAATTCTTTACCAGTAATCGTCTCTTTCTCAGTCAAGAACTCAGCTAACTTATCCAACACATCTCTATTATCTGCCAGAGCAGCTTTTGCCTTATCATAACATTCTTTCAAGATACCCATGACTTCATTATCAATCTCAGCAGCAGTTGCATCGCCACAGTTTAGAACGGAACGACCATCTAAGTATTTGTTTTCAATGGATTCAAGTCCCATTAAACCAAACTTATCAGACATACCATACTGAGTTACCATAGCTCTTGCTAAACTAGTTGCTTTCTCAATATCATTGGATGCCCCAGTGGTTACGGAGTTGAAGATTAATTCTTCAGCGGCTCGTCCTCCAAATAAGGTAACAATTCGTGTAAGTAATTCTTCCTTGCTCATTAAGTACTTTTCTTCTTCTGGTACTTGCATTACGTAGCCAAGTGATCCCATGGTTCTTGGTACGATGGTGATCTTTTGGACTGGCTCTGCTTTTTTCTCAAGAGCAGTAATAAGGGCGTGCCCAACTTCGTGGTAGGCTACAATTTTCTTTTCTTCTGGACTTAAGATACGGTCTTTCTTTTCTTTACCAGCTATAACGACTTCCACGGATTCGAAGAGATCAGATTGGGAAACGGTTGAGCGATGATCTTTGACTGCCATAATAGCGGCTTCATTGATCATGTTAGCAAGGTCGGAACCAACTGCGCCTGAAGTTGCTAATGCAATAGCATCTAGATCAACAGATTCATCCATTAATACGTCTTTGGCATGAACCTTTAAGATATCAACTCTTCCTTTTAAATCAGGTTTATCTACGATGATTCTTCGGTCAAAACGTCCTGGACGAAGAAGTGCTTTATCTAGTACTTCTGGTCGGTTGGTTGCTGCTAAGATTACAAGTCCTTTGGAAGAATCAAATCCATCCATCTCAGAAAGTAACTGATTTAACGTTTGTTCCCGTTCGTCATTACCACCGCCATAATGAGTATCACGACTCTTACCTATGGCGTCGACTTCATCAATAAAGATAATACATGGAGCCATTTGTTGTGCTTGTTTAAATAAATCTCTTACACGGGAAGCACCCACACCCACAAACATTTCTACGAAATCGGAACCAGATAGGGAGAAGAATGGTACTTTTGCTTCTCCGGCAACTGCTTTGGCAAGTAATGTTTTACCTGTTCCTGGAGGGCCTACTAATAGGGCACCTTTTGGTAGCTTTGCACCGATTTTGGTATATTTACCTGGGTTATGAAGGAAGTCAACTAATTCAGTTAAAGATTCTTTTGCCTCCTCCTGACCAGCTACATTTTTAAAGGTAACTCCTGTTTCTTTTTGGACATAGACTTTGGCGTTACTTTTTCCAACACCCATCATGCCACCACTATTTTTTGAGATCATACGGAACAACAGCCACATTACTAGCATGATTGATGCCAGTGGGACGAAGTAGGAAAGTAGCATATTAACAACTGTGTTTCCAGCATCCTGTGGATTAGCCGTATATTCCACATTTGCAGCATCCAGTTTCTTGGTTAGATCTAGATCGCTTCCAATATATCCGGTATAATAAGTAATATCATAATATTCGCTTTTTTGCTTCTTTGGTACGATGGTGATTTCACCAGATGTTTTTATTTCAACAGATTTTACCTCACCCTTATCAAGCATATCCATAAATTGATCATAAGATATTTTTTTATGAGTACTTTCTTTTATCTGATTAGCCATAAATGAGCCCATTAAAAACGTCATAACTGCGGCAACAATACATATGATTATTCCGATTTTATTTCCATTGTTGCCATTATTTCCATTTGTATTTTTGTTATTATTATCCATTACAAACCTCCTTTTCTAGTTTGACTTTTCTCTTTAGATAAGAAACTATACCTATTATAAAGGTAGTTTTTCCATAAATCAATATAATAATGTCTTAAATTTCTATGTGAAATAGTTAAAACAAAATAAACTTTACCTTGTATGAACAACATCTGTCATACAAACAATATAGATTAAAAATATGCAGTCAAGATATAACTTTCATAAAGAATAATCAATAAATTGAATTAATTGTGTAGGCACCAAATAGAGACGAAGCTATTGCTAAAATCCTTAGTGCTTTAGGTGAGTTTATCAATAGGTTCTAATTTTCTGAAAGTAATTACTCATTGTATTCAAAAATTCGGGAAAAATATCGGATAAAAGAAAATTGGGGGTAGATTTTTTTTCTAGCATAGGTTATAATGCTTTAGTTATAGATTATAAAGGAGGACGTGTTATGGCTGTCAAGTATGTATTTGTAACGGGAGGTGTCGTTTCCGGTCTTGGTAAAGGAATTACGGCTGCTTCTCTTGGAAGACTTCTTAAAATGCGTGGATATAGTGTCACAATGCAGAAGTTTGATCCTTATATTAATATTGACCCGGGTACAATGAATCCAATCCAACATGGTGAAGTATTTGTAACTGATGATGGTGCGGAAACAGATTTAGATTTAGGACACTATGAGAGATTTATTGATGAGAGCCTGACAAAGCGCTCCAATGTAACAACTGGTAAGATTTATTGGTCTGTTTTATCCAAAGAACGTCGTGGTGATTTTGGTGGAGGTACCGTTCAGGTTATCCCTCATATTACCAATGAGATTAAAAGTCGTTTCTATCGTAATGATGGATGTAAGGATACGCAGGTTGCAATTATAGAAGTTGGTGGAACAGTAGGAGATATTGAAAGCCAACCATTCTTAGAATCCATTCGACAATTCCAACATGATGTTGGACGTGAAAATGCGATTTTAATTCATGTTACATTAATTCCTTATTTAAGAGCGTCTGGTGAAATGAAAACCAAGCCAACACAAGCAAGTGTTAAGGAATTACAGGGGATGGGAATTCAACCAGATATAATCGTTTGTAGAACAGAACTTCCATTAGAAACAGGAATCAAAGAGAAGATTGCATTATTCTGTAATGTGCCAAGCAAGCATGTTATGCAGAATTTAGATGTAGAAACTTTATATGAAGCACCACTGGCTATGGAAAAAGAACATTTAGCAGATGTAGCTTGTGAATGCTTACAATTAGAATGCCCAGAACCAGATCTAAGAGAATGGGAAGACATGGTTACAGCGCTGAAAAACCCTTCAAAAGAGGTTACAGTTGCTCTTGTTGGTAAGTATACGGCATTACATGATGCATATATCAGTGTTGTAGAATCTCTAAAACATGGAGCAGTTGCTCATAATGCAAATGTAAGTATTAAATGGATTCCATCTGAAAGTGTAAATGCTGATAATGTGGATGAATTACTTAAGGATGTAAGTGGTATCTTAGTTCCTGGAGGATTCGGTGATAGAGGAATCGATGGAAAGATATTTGCAATTAAATATGCTCGTGAGCATAAGATTCCATTCCTTGGCTTATGTCTTGGTATGCAGTTAGCAATTGTGGAATTTGCTCGTAATGTGGTTGGATTTGCAGATGCACATAGTGCAGAACTTGATCCAGCGACAAACCATCCAGTGATTCATTTAATGCCAGAACAAGATGGTATTGAAGATATAGGTGGTACGTTAAGGCTTGGTTCTTATCCATGTGTATTAGAAGAAAACAGCAAAGCATTTGATTTATATGGTGATAAAATTATTCATGAAAGACATAGACATCGTTATGAGGTAAATAATTACTACAGAAACGATTTGATTAAAGCTGGTATGACTCTTGCTGGACTTTCACCAGATGGCAGAATAGTTGAAATGATTGAACTACCTGCGCATCCATGGTTTGTTGCTACACAAGCGCATCCAGAGTTTAAGTCAAGACCGAATAGACCACACCCACTCTTTAAAGGATTTATTGGAGCGGCATTACAAAAGCAAGATGAGAAATAAGCAAAAGATAAGAGAATGAAGTCCGTTTCCAAATATAGTAGTTTCTACTTGTTTTGGGACGGGCTTTCCGTGTATTCACCAATTGTACGAAGTAATTAGCGGGTAGAAGTAGGATAGTTGAATTTGGAGAAGAGCGTAAGAACAGAAAGATACGAGGATATAGAATGGCATACGAAATATTAGTGTTAGATATTGATGGTACCTTAACAAATAGTAAGAAAGAGATTACAAGTCGTACCTTGGAAACATTACTTAAGCTTCAAGAAAATGGACAAAAGGTTGTGTTAGCTTCTGGTCGTCCCACCCCAGGGATTGTTCCGTTAGCGAAACAACTAAAATTGGATCAATATGGCGGTTATATTTTGTCTTATAATGGAGCCAAAGTAATTAATGTAGCGACACAGGAAGTGATTTATAATGCCGTACTTCCAAAAGAATTGATTCCAGATGTTTACCAAGCAGTGCTTGAATATAAAGTAGGTATCATTACCTATGAAAATAATGAAGTATTAGTCGGAAATGGATTTGACGAATATAACAGACTAGAAGCAAGAATTAATAACATTGCAATGCGAGAAGTTGAGAATTTTGTGGAATACATTACTTTTGATATCAATAAGTGTTTATTAACTGGTGAACCTGATTACTTAGCTACCGTAGAAGTGGAATTTAAAAAACGATTTGGAGATCAGTTAAATATCTATCGTTCAGAACCATTTTTCCTTGAAATCATGCCACAAAACATAGATAAAGCATATTCTTTAGGTAAATTATTAAAACACTTAGATTTATCCAGAAAACAAATGATATGTTGTGGAGACGGATTTAATGATTTGTCTATGATTCAATACGCTGGTCTTGGAGTAGCAATGTCCAATGCTCAGCAAGTTGTAAAAGATGCCGCTGATTATATTACCTTGTCCAATGACGAAGACGGAGTTGTACATGTAATCGAAAAGTTTATGTATGGAGATGTGTAAGAATAGTATATGATATTAGTTAGGATGATAATGGAATGGTAAATATCCACTCTGTAACTTTGTGCGTGTGAGTAACATGAATTATTGCTCCGCATAAGACAGCATAAGAAATGAGGAAAACTATGTTTGACCTTCAGGAAGAGTTAAAAAAACTACCTGCGAAACCAGGCGTATATCTTATGCATGATAAGCAGGATAAGATCATTTATGTTGGGAAAGCAATTAGCCTAAAAAATAGAGTAAGACAGTATTTTCAGGCTAGTAGGAATGTTACGCCCAAAATTGCCCGTATGATTGAACAAATTGATCATTTTGAATATATTATTACAGACTCAGAGCTTGAGGCTCTGGTTTTAGAATGTAACTTAATCAAGGAACATAGTCCAAAATATAATACCATGCTGAAGGATGATAAGGCGTACCCTTATATAAAAGCTACGGTGAATGAACCATTTCCAAGACTGATGATGGCAAGACAGATGAAGAAGGACAAAGCTAAGTATTTTGGACCTTATACTAGCGCAGGAGCAGTGAAGGATACACTGGAATTAATCAGAAAGATCTACTTTGTAAGAACCTGTAATCGCAATCTTCCAAGAGACATAGGTAAAGAAAGACCTTGCCTAAATTATCATATCAAGCAATGTAAAGCACCTTGTCAAGGCTATGTAAGTCAAGAGGAGTACCAAGCATCGTTTCGCCAAGTGCTTGAGTTTTTAAATGGTAATTACAGTACAGTTCTAAAAATGTTAGAAGATAAAATGCTAGAAGCATCGGAAGCATTTGCCTTTGAAGAGGCTGCCCAGTATAGGGATCTTCGAAACAGTGTTCTACAGATTGCCCAGAAGCAAAAGATAACTAGTCAGGAACAAGAGGATAAAGATATTATTGCCATGGCAAAAGCAGCTGGGGAAGCAGTAATCCAAGTATTTTTTATGAGAAGTGGAAAGCTAATCGGTAGAGAACATTTTCACTTGGATGGTGTGGAGCACGATACGAGAGCAGATATCCTAACTGCATTTATAAAGCAGTTTTATGCTGGGACACCTTATATACCAAAAGAGTTGGTACTACAGGATGAAATAAATGAAGAAGACTTAATATCGGAATGGTTATCTACCAAGCGTGGCCAAAAGGTTTACATCAAAGTACCGAAAAAAGGGGAAAAGGAAAAGTTAGTTGAACTTGCCGAGAAGAATGCCTCTTTGGTATTACAACAGGATTCCGAGAAGATAAAGCGAGAAGAGAAGAAGACCATTGGTGCCATGAAACAGATTGCAGATTGGCTTAGCTTAGAAGATGTTTATCGAGTGGAATCCTTCGATATCTCCAATATCAATGGGTTTGAATCTGTAGGTTCCATGGTAGTATTTGAAAAAGGAAAACCAAAGCGAAACGACTACCGTAAGTTTAAGATTAAATGGGTAAAAGGAGCAGATGATTATGCCAGTATGTATGAAGTACTGACCAGACGTTTTACCCACGGAATCAAAGAATTAGAAGAACAGAAAGAAAAAGGATTAGAAACCGACCTGGGAAGCTTCACCAGATTCCCAGACTTAATCATGATGGACGGTGGAAAAGGCCAAGTAAACATAGCCTTAAAAGTCCTCGACGAACTCCACCTAAACATTCCAGTTTGTGGTATGGTAAAAGACGACAACCACAGAACAAGAGGACTATACTTCAACAATCAAGAATTACCAATCGAAAAAAACAGCGAAGGTTTTCACCTAATCACTCGTATCCAGGATGAAACCCATCGTTTCGCCATCGAATACCACCGATCCCTAAGAGGCAAAGCACAAGTACATTCCATCCTAGACGAAATCAGTGGCATCGGCGAAGCCAGAAGAAAAGCCCTCATGAGACACTTTAAGTCTTTAGACGCCATAAAAGAAGCCACCATAGAAGAAATCGCCAAAGCCCCATCCATGAACGAATCCGCCGCCAAAAAGGTTTACGATTTCTTCCATTAAAGCCATTGCGCAACTTGTATCTCATGTGTTAGAATAACTCTGATGGTTTTTAATATACGAGATTTACCGATTCAGTGTTTCATAAGCCACGACAGCGTAAAAGCATGAATGTGATTCCATATAGATTCAGCTTGGGAAGACCGGCTGACGACGGCGTCCTTGATCGCGTAGACAACGAGCCAAGTGACTGTTTACAGTCATATGGCGACTGTCCGCGTGACCACAAGTCGCTTTATGCTTCTTGTGGTATTCGACTTGAGACTCAGGCAACAACAACGCCCGCTTATGCGTTGTTGTTGCCACGCTCTGAGGCTCAAAAGCGAACATGCCTAGGAAGGTAAGGCGACCAAATGAATCTATATGGAATCACATTCATGAACAACACCTACCTCATAGCCAATGACCTATGATCCTCGAACCGTTATTGTATTACACATAATTATTTTCATGCCACTATATAAGTGGAAGAAGGGAGCAATATGTACACAGTAGATTTAACCAAATTAATTGAGAAGATGAAATTGGAAAACTGTACACCAGATGTAAATATTGATGATATTAAGATTTCTCAGACTGATGTGAACAGACCAGCTCTTCAGTTGGCAGGATTTTTTGATTATTTTGATTCTAACCGCATCCAGGTAATTGGACATGTTGAGCATACATATATGCAGAAGATGGAAAAGGATCATGGAGTTGCCGTTTTAACTAAAATATTTGAATATAAAGTTCCTTGTATTGTATTTTGTAGAAGTATTGAAATAGAGCCAGAGATTATTGAATTAGCAACCAAACATGGTGTGCCTATTTTAAAAAGCAAGAAAACAACTTCTTCCTTTATGGCAGAGGTAATTCGTTGGTTAAATGTGGAACTTGCGCAAAGAATCTCCATACACGGAGTATTAGTAGATGTTTACGGCGAAGGTGTACTTATCATGGGCGAAAGTGGTATTGGTAAAAGTGAGGCTGCCCTAGAATTAATTAAGAGAGGACACCGCCTTGTAACCGATGATGTTGTTGAGATTAAAAAAGTTAGTGATGATACACTCATTGGTACCGCACCTGATATTACGAGACATTTTATTGAATTACGTGGTATTGGTATTATCGATGTGAAAACATTATTTGGTGTTGAAAGTGTTAAGAATACCCAATCTATCGATTTAGTAATTAAATTAGAAGAATGGAATAAAGAGCAAGAATATGACAGACTTGGACTGGAAGAAACTTATACGGAATTTTTAGGAAATAAAGTAGTATGCCATTCTATTCCAATTAGACCAGGTAGAAATTTAGCGATTATTTGTGAAGCAGCTGCGGTAAACTATAGACAGAAGAAAATGGGCTATAATGCTGCCAGAGAATTATATAATAGAGTAACAAACAATCTAATGAAAAAATAGACAAAAAGCTGGAGGATTAAAAAATGTCAAAAGTATGCGTAGGGATTGATATAGGAGGAACAACGGTAAAGCTCGGGTTGTTCACTGTGGAAGGAAAGTTACTTGAGAAATGGGAAATAGTAACAAGAAAAGAAGAGGGCGGGAAATATGTCCTTGGAGATATCGTTGAATCCCTAAGTGAAAGATTTGATTCTAATAAAATTTTGAAACAGGATGTAATTGGTATTGGCATTGGAGTTCCAGGGCCAATCACAGAAGATGGAACTGTTTTAAAATGTGCAAACCTTGGATGGGATGTATTCAATGTTGCAGATGAAGTAAGAAAACTTACTGGTATCGATCATGTGAAGGTTGGCAATGATGCCAATGTTGCAGCTCTTGGTGAAATGTGGAAGGGCGGCGGAAGAGGCTGTACTAATATGGTTATGGTAACGCTTGGAACAGGTGTTGGCGGCGGTGTTATCATCAATGGTGAAATTTTAACAGGTAGCAGAGGAGCTGCTGGAGAAATTGGACATATTACAGTGGAATATCATGAACAGGATACATGTGGATGTGGTAAGAAAGGATGTTTAGAACAATTTGCTTCTGCTACTGGTATCGTGAAGGAAGCAAAAAGAGCATTAGCATCTACGGATACCCCTTCTCAATTAAGAAACATTGAACATTTATCAGCAAAAGCAATCTTTGATGCATCCAAAGAAGGAGATGCTCTTGCTCTTGAATTAGTGGAACAATTAGGAAGATACTTAGGAATCGCACTTTCTCATGTAGCAGCAGTTGTAGATCCAGAAGCATTTGTTATAGGCGGTGGTGTTTCTAAAGCTGGTAGTGTATTAACAGATGTAATTAAAAAACATTATGAACAAAATGTTATGTTTGCACTTCAAAACAGAGAATTTAAGCTTGCAGAGCTTGGAAATGATGCAGGTATTTATGGAAGTGCCAAAATGGTCATAAAGTAATAGAATATTTTCGTAAGAAACACATATATTAGCTAATATAAAAAGTGGAAGAGGTTTGTTTTGGACAAGAAATTTTATAATCAATTAACAGAATTTATGGAGCTAGATGATGTAAAAATAGCGGAACCCATGTCAAACCACACAACGTTTAAAATAGGAGGCCCTGCAGATTATTTTATTACACCGAGAACAGTGGAAGATTTGCAGGAAGCCGTTCGGCTTTGTAAGAAAGAAAGCATACCATATTACATAATGGGGAATGGCAGTAACCTCTTAGTTGGCGATAAGGGTTATCGTGGTGCGATTATTCAAGTGTCTAAGAAATTTAATCAGATTCAGTTTGAAGAGAATGGGCATGTAACTGCTGGTGCAGGTATTATGTTATCCAAACTTGCTATGGAGATAGCAGAACATCAACTGACTGGTTTTGAATATGAAGCAGGAATTCCAGGAACACTTGGCGGAGCGGTTGCTATGAATGCAGGTGCTTATGGTGGTGAGATTAAAGATTATATCGTATCAGCTACTGTTCTAGATAAAGAAGGTAATTTACTAACCATTCCAAAGGAAGAGTTGGCATTGGGTTATCGTACAAGTGTAATTCAGAAAGAAGACTATGTTGTTGTATCTGCGACCTTTGCATTTCAACAAGGTGATAAAGCTGAAATTCTGTCTAAGATTATAGACTTTAATTCCAGACGTAAAGATAAACAGCCGTTAGAGTTTCCTAGTGCTGGTAGTACCTTTAAAAGGCCAGAAGGTCACTTTGCAGGAAAGCTAATTATGGATGCAGGATTATCTGGATACAAAGTTGGGGACATTATGGTTTCTGAAAAGCATTGTGGATTTGTAATCAATCTAGGAAATGGTACAGCGAATCAAGTGATAACCATAATTGAGGATATACAACGTATCGTTTATGAAAAATTTGGCGTAACATTGGAACCTGAAGTTCGGTTATTAGGAGAGTTTTAAAAATCAGTAACATGTAGGAGGAAACCGGCTATGAGATTAGTAATCGTAACAGGAATGTCGGGTGCTGGAAAAAGTTCTGTGTTAAAGATGTTAGAGGATGTGGGTTATTTCTGTGTAGATAATCTCCCTATTCCTTTAATCCCTAAATTGGCGCAGCTAACATTTGAAGAGTCCAAGCATATTGAAAAAGCTGCCTTAGGTGTTGATGTTAGAAGTGGACAGGCTTTAGAGGAGATCGAAGTAATCTTAAATGATTTAGAACAAAGAGGTTATCAGCCGGAAATCTTATTTTTAGATTCTAGTACTTCTGTTTTAATGAAGCGATACAAAGAAACAAGACGTTCTCATCCTCTCTCTGGTAATGG
>JAEZUR010000129.1 GCA_023420935.1 Bacillota bacterium
TTGGAAGTCATACAGTGTGTAGTTTTGAAGATATCAGATATAATATATAGAATAAATGTAACCTTTATATTTTAAATATAAAGGTTTTTTTGTATTATAAATCGAGAATGAAACATATAACAATATAAAAATAATGAAGAATTTTGTCTAATATTTATGAATTAAGTTTGTAATTTGCAGATAAATATAATATAATATGTATATAGTTTCATACAGACAAGTGTAAAATGATGGAGGAATGATTATGGAAACTGGTATTTTATTGGAAAGTGGGACGAATGAATTAGAGATATTAGAATTTAAAATAGGAAGTAATTATTATGGGATTAATGTAGCGAAGATTAAGGAAATCTTACCCTATCAAAAGGCAACCCCAATTCCTAATTCACATCCATGCATTGAAGGTATATTTATGCCAAGAGATGATATTATATCTATCATTGATTTAGCAAAAAATCTTAATATACCAGAGTCAACAGACAAATCTAAGGATATGTATATCGTAACCAACTTTAATCAGCTCCATACAGCATTTCATGTGCATAGCGTTGTTGGTATTCATAGAGTTTCTTGGGCTGACATAGTAAAACCAGACACTACAGTAAGTAGTAGTGGTAATGGTGTTGCCACAGGAATTATAAGATTAGATAATAAATTAATTGTAATTTTAGATTTCGAAAAGATTGTATCTGAGATTAGTCCTGAGACAGGATTAAAGATTTCAGATATTGATAAAATGGGTGACCGTGATAGAAATAACTCACCACTTTTAATAGCAGAAGATTCTCCGTTATTAAGTAAATTAATTTTTGATTGTTTGACAAAAGCTGGTTATAACAACATTAAGTTAACTAATAATGGATTAGAAGCATGGGAAACACTTCAGGAATACAAAGCAAAAGGAACCGTGAATGAAAAAGTGGCATGTATTATTACTGATATTGAAATGCCACAAATGGATGGGCATAGATTATTAAAACTTGTTATGGATGATCCAGTTATTCAGAATATACCTGTTGTAATCTTTTCATCTTTAATTAATGAACAGATGCGCAAAAAAGGAGAGACACTTGGTGCAACTGCTCAGTTGTCTAAACCTGAAATTGGTATGTTAGTACAAGCAATAGATGACATTTTATTGAATAAAAGTAAAAAATAATTCCAGTAGTTTTTATAATAAGCATACATCTCGCGAAAGAAGCTTTGTTCTCCTTTTTCGAAGTGTAGGCTTATTTTATATGGATTAGTACTTTTATACTGTGTCTGTAGTAGTTGTTTATTATGTCGTAATATGATAAAATAGCTTAGAATCATATGTTAATAAATGTATTTGGAGGTGCACTGATGGCGATATGCGCTAAATGTGGAGCAGAAATTTTTGAGGGAGAAGAATTTTGCGAAAATTGTATAAAATCAGATGGAAATATAGAAAACTTCGATGAATCTTATTTAGATAATCTATTAAATTCTATTAATGAATTACAACCATCAGAGCGTCAGGATATTCCCAAAAAGAAAAAAACGGAAGGCACACAAAACATAGAAAATCAAGCTTCTTTCGATGATGAAGTTGATCTAGTATCTGATTATGAAGATGACAACTCTAGTGTGGAAATGAGAATGGGTATGGATAATTTAAAAGACGGAAATAATGGACAAGATATTGAGGAATTAGGGGTAGAAGGATTAGATCAATTAGAAGAAACACAAGATAATGTTGATATTGAGAATTTTGGAGATATGGAAGATTTTGATGTCAACAATTCAGATGAAATTGATGCACTGGAAGATATTTTTAATCAGGATCTGGCAGCTCAAAATGAGGAAGAATATAACCATGATGATGTAATGGCTTTAGATCAGGATTTGGAACTGGATCAACCAAATGATGATGAGATAGACTCGGATATGGATCTTGATTTAGATAATATATTAGCAGTTGGTCATAATATGGTTCAAGGTGAAGAACTTGATGATATGATTGGAGATATGTTAGATAGTCTTGATAACAATGGAAACATACAAGATGATGATAATCAGGTTAATGATGATACTGAAGAATCAGAGGGAATATCCAATGATGATTTAATGGATTTGTTTAGTGCTATGTCGTCTGATGAAGAACAGAATGATTTCTCTGAAACGAATGATGAACTTATGTATGAGGAAGAAGAGAATCAAGATATCATTTCTATCGATGATATGTTTAGTTCGTTAAATGTTGATATGTCCGATGAAGAATTTCACCATGAGCCAGGTGTTGATATAGGAGATGTATTTGCTGACTCACTTGGTGCTGTTACTTCACATCAAGATTCTGAGTTAGATGATGCAATGATGAGTCTGATTCCAGATAAAGTGGAAGTTAAGAAAGAAAAAGTAAGTCTATGGCAAAGGCTATTCGGTAATATTAAGGACGAGAATCCAAAACAAAATAAAAAAGCAGAGAAAATAGCTGATGATCTCATGAGTGATAGTGAGGGTATTGAAAATGTGTCATCAGAGGACAAGAAAAAATCCAAAAAAGAGAAAAAAGAGAAGACGGTAAAGGAAAAGAAAGAAAAGAAAGTTAAAAAGACGAAAGAAAAAAAAGTTAAAGAGATAATGCAGGAAGTTGAGGACGAAGATGAAGGCAGAATTAATAAAGTTGGGGCTGCCATTGTATTCCTTTTCTTCGGTTTATTTGTTGCAATTATTATTATTGGCACTAACATATTTTCTTACGGTAATAGTATAAATCAAGCTGAAAAGTATTTTAATAATAAAAATTACGATAAAGCATATAGTGAAATAGCTGGTACAAAAATCAAAGAAAAAGATGCTTTATTGTACAAGAAAATAGTTACAGTTATGAGAGTCGAAAAACAGGTGAATTCTTTTGAAAATTATTATGAAATGGATGAATACCCTGAGGCACTAGATTCTCTGTTAAAGGGTATGAAGGCATATGATGAAAGTGTTGATGTGGCCACTGATCTTGGTATTAAAAAAGATATGAAGAGTGTTTATAATCAAATACTAGACAATTTAAAAGAAACCTTTGACTTAACAAAAGATCAAGCTTACGAGATTATTAATGCAACGACTCAAGAAGAATATTCAGCAAACGTGATTAGTGCTGCCAAAGGTAACGAATAGGTATTACAATATTACATTATAATGACATAAATGATGAGGAAGTGATTGGAATGATAGCAATAATAGATTATGATGCTGGTAATTTAAAAAGTGTTGAGAAGGCGCTATTTCATCTTGGGGAAGATGCTGTGATTACAAGAGATCGAGATGTAATTTTACATGCAGATAAAGTAATTCTACCAGGTGTTGGCTCCTTTGGTGATGCAATGGAGAAATTACACAAATATAGCTTAGTCGAGACAATAAAAGAGGTGGTTAATCAGAATACTCCATTACTTGGAATCTGTCTTGGATTACAATTACTTTTTGAACGAAGTGATGAGTCAATGGGAGTGGAAGGACTATCAATCCTCAAAGGTGATATTTTAAGAATTCCAGATAGCGAGGGTTTAAAAATACCTCATATGGGTTGGAATTCCTTAAAAGTGGATCCAGATGCTAAATTATTTCGAGGATTAGAAGACAATCCATATGTTTATTTCGTTCATTCCTATTATTTAAAAGCTAATAACGAACATGATGTAGCAGCAACCACGGAGTATAGTACATTAATACATGCTTCGGTAGAACATGATAATGTGTATGCTTGTCAGTTTCATCCTGAAAAAAGCGGTGATGTAGGTCTTAGAATTCTTAAGAATTTTGCAGAGCTTAGTAAGGAGGAAAACTAAATGTTTACGAAAAGAATTATACCATGTCTCGATGTACACAATGGACGTGTCGTTAAGGGAGTTAATTTTGTTAATTTACGTGATGCTGGAGATCCAGTTATTGTTGGCGCTGCATATGATAAAGCAGGTGCTGATGAATTGGTATTTCTTGATATAACAGCTTCTTCCGATGCCAGAGCTACAAAGTTAGATATGGTTCGGCGAGTTGCAGAGACCGTATTTATTCCATTCACAGTTGGTGGTGGAATTAGAACAGTAGATGATTTTAAAGTGATATTACGAGAAGGTGCAGATAAAATAGCAGTAAATACAGCTGCAATTCTCAATCCTACTTTAATAGCCGATGCTGCAGATAAATTCGGTAGTCAATGTGTTGTAGTTGCAATTGACGCAAAACGAAGAGAAGATGGATCTGGATGGAATATTTATAAAAACGGCGGAAGAGTTGATATGGGAATTGATGCTGTAGAATGGGCAATGAAAGCCAATGAGCTAGGAGCCGGTGAGATCTTATTAACAAGCATGGATTGTGATGGAACGAAAGATGGGTATGACCTAGAATTAACCAGAATAGTTTCAGAAAATGTTTCAATACCTGTTATTGCTTCAGGTGGTGCTGGTAAATTAGAACATTTTTATGATGCTTTTACAGAAGGTAAGGCAGACGCTGTCTTAGCAGCATCCTTATTTCATTATAAGGAATTAGAGATTATGGAAGTAAAGGAATACCTAAAGAACAAAGGGGTCAGTATTAGATGGCAGCAATAAAAAATGATTGGTTGGATGCAATCGGAGAGGAATTCATTAAAAAGTATTACCAAGATTTATATCAGTATGTGATAGAGGAATATAACAATCATATCATTTATCCAAATGAAGATGATATTTTTAATGCATTTCACTTTACACCATTAAGTAAGGTAAAAGTAGTCATATTAGGACAGGATCCTTATCATAATGCTGGGCAAGCTCATGGTTTGTGTTTTTCTGTTAAACCAGAAGTTGATATTCCACCATCTTTGGTGAATATTTATAAAGAATTAGCAGATGACATAGGTTGTTATATACCGAACAATGGATTTCTTAAGAAGTGGGCAGATCAGGGTGTTCTTATGTTAAATACAGTATTAACCGTGAGAGCACATCAAGCTGCTTCTCATCAAGGAAAAGGTTGGGAACAATTTACCGATGCAGTAATCCAGGCAGTGAATGCACAAGATCAACCGATTGTATTTATTCTTTGGGGGAAACCTGCACAAAGGAAAAAGAAAATGCTAACCAATGAAAGGCATTTAATTTTGGAAGCTCCACATCCAAGTCCATTGTCATCCTACCGTGGATTCTTTGGTAGTAAGCCATTTAGTAAAACGAATTTATTCTTAGAACAACATGGATTAGAGCCAATTGATTGGCAAATTGAAATGATATAGGGTACATAACTAATTAAGTTTATACTAAGGGAGCTATCTTGAGTAAGTATCAAGATAGCTCTCTTAGTTATTAATAGGTCAAGTAATTTACTAATAATTACTTGACCTATAAGTTCTTGTATTCTGCTTAATTAACTGTTTTGAATGGTTTACAAGCAACTATTACTTGTTTCTTATTTATTATTTATTTAAGTTTTTCGATGCAGTAGATAACATAAGTTTAATACGATTTAACTGATTTACCTCACTTGCACCTGGGTCATAATCAACGGCTACAATGTTAGCATCAGGAAATTGATGACGCAATTCTTTGATAACACCCTTTCCTACAACGTGATTTGGTAAACATCCAAATGGTTGTGCACATACAATGTTAGGCACGCTAGAATGTATTAATTCCACCATTTCTCCTGTTAAGAACCAGCCTTCACCAGTTTGATTGCCACATGATACAAATGGTTCTGCATATTTAGCTAATTTATCTATTGGAACAGGTGGTTCAAACCGTTTACTTGCCTTTAATTCTTTCGTGGCTGTTTTACGATACTGTTCTATAAACCAGATTACAAAATTATTAATCCTTGCTGATTTCTTACTTTTACCAAGGAAATCAGCTTTAAAATTGCTATTATAACAACTGTACAGAAAGAAATCAATTAAGTCGGGACAAACAACTTCAGCCCCTTCTTCTTCTAAAAGATCTACTAGGAAGTTATTAGCTACAGGTAAAAACTTAACTAAAATTTCTCCAACGATTCCAACACGAGGTTTTATTTCATCTGTAAGTGGGAGAGTATCAAAATCTCTTATAATCCCTTTTACATTTTTTCTAAATTCATAGATATTGCCATTCACTACAGAATGTCGACATATGTGTAACCATTTTTGATGTAAAGCATTGGCAGAACCAGGTATTTTTTCATATGGTCTGGTTCGATATAGTACACGCATGAAAATATCACCGTATACCAAAGCCTGTAATGCTCGATTGGCCATGGTCAAGGTCGGCTGGAAACCAGGATTTTTTTCAATACCGGCACTTAACGAGATTACTGGGATTTGAGACATTCCTGCTTTTTCTAGGGCACGGCGAATAAAACCTATATAATTGGTTGCGCGGCAACCACCACCTGTTTGTGTTATAATGATTGCTGTTTTATTTAAATCATATTTTCCAGAAAGGAGTGCTTCCATAAATTGACCTACAACAAGAAGGGAAGGATAACATGCATCATTGTTAACATATTTTAGCCCATAATCTACGGATTGTTTCGTACTTGGAAGTAACTCTAATTTGTAACCACAGGAGCGAAGCGCTGGTAGTAGTAAATCAAAATGAATCGGTGACATTTGAGGGCAGAGAATGGTGTATTCTTTCTTCATGTCTTCTGTGAATACTACTCGGTGGTGAGCAGCATCTGCATTATGAATATCAATATGTTTTTTCTCACGATCCTTTACAGCAGATAGGAGTGAACGAATACGTATTCTTGCAGCACCTAAGTTATTAACCTCATCAATTTTTAAAACAGTATAAATCTTTCCTGATTTAGTCAAGATATCATTTACTTGGTCAGTAGTTACTGCATCTAGACCACAACCGAATGAGTTTAATTGTATTAATTCTAGATTAGGTTGGGTACGAACAAAGGAAGCAGCAGCATACAATCTAGAATGATACATCCATTGATCCATTACAATAGTAGGACGATCTACTTGGGCTAAGTGAGATATACTATCTTCTGTCAATACAGCAATTCCAAAGGAATTAATTAAATCTGGTATACCATGATGAATCTCAGGGTCAATATGATATGGACGACCAGCCAGAACAATTCCCTTTCGGCCTGTTTCGTTTAGGAAAGCTAAGGTTTCCTCTCCTTTACGTTTCATATCTTCACGTACTACAATCAGCTCTTTCCAAGCGGCAGCAGCTGCATTTCTAATCTCAACCACAGGTATTTTATTTTCTTCTTTAAAGTACTTGATCAATCGTTCTGTGAGTATCTCTTCATTTTCAAATGACATGAAAGGATTCTGATATGTAATCTTTGGATTCTTAAGTTCTTCTATATTGTTTTTGATATTTTCACCATAGGAAGTTACGATGGGACAGTTATAGTGATTGTTGGCACCTGCTACTTCTAGGCGCTCATACGGGATACAAGGATAAAAGATATAATCAACTCCTTGTTTAATCAGCCACATTACATGCCCATGTGCTAATTTGGCTGGATAACATTCGGATTCACTTGGTATGGATTCAATACCTAGTTCGTATACTTTCCGGTTAGATTCGGGTGATACAATAACCTTGTATCCAAGTTCATTAAAAAAGGTAAACCAAAATGGATAATTTTCATATTGGTTTAGAACTCTTGGTATACCCACAACACCTCGGTATGCCAGGTCATCATCTAATGGAGTATAGCTGAATAATCGTTTGTTTTTATATTCAAATAGGTTTGGTATATTATCTTTATTCTTTTCTTTTCCTAGACCGCGCTCACAACGATTGCCTGAGATAAATTGACGACCGCCTGTGAAACGATTAATAGTTAATAAACAACTATTCGTGCAACCTTTACATCTTGCCATAGAAGTTTCAAATTTAAGTGCATTTATTTTTTCTATGGTAAGCATAGTAGTATCTTCAGAGTTATCAAAATGTTCACGAGCTATCAATGCTGCACCAAAAGCACCCATAATTCCAGCAATATCAGGTCTTACTGCAGTACATCCAGAAATGCGCTCAAAACTGCGAAGAACTGCATCGTTATAGAAGGTACCACCTTGTACAACAATTTTCTTACCTAAATCTTTAGGATCCGTTATCTTAATAACTTTTAAAAGGGCATTCTTAATAACAGAATAAGCTAGACCTGCAGAGATATCAGCAACACTTGCTCCTTCTTTTTGCGCTTGTTTTACTTTGGAATTCATAAATACGGTACATCTTGAACCCAAATCAATAGGATTCTTAGCAAAGAGAGCAACTTTTGCAAAATCAGCAACTTCATAATTGAGAGATTTAGCAAAGGTTTCAATAAAGGAACCACAGCCAGAGGAACATGCCTCATTGAGCTGAACACTGTCTACAGACTGATTCTTTATTTTAATGCATTTCATGTCCTGTCCGCCAATATCTAGAATACAATCAACTTCAGGTTCAAAAAATGCTGCAGCATAGTAGTGTGCTACGGTTTCTACTTCACCTTCATCCAACATTAACGCTGATTTGATTAACGCTTCACCATATCCAGTAGAGCAAGAGCGAACGATTCTTGCACTGTCTGGCAAGAGAGAGTAGATTTCCTTAATCGCCTTAATTGTTGTTTTTAGAGGGCTTCCATTGTTGTTGCTATAAAAAGAATACAGAAGTGAACCATCTTCTCCTACCAGTGCTACCTTGGTTGTAGTAGAACCTGCATCAATTCCAAGAAAACAATCACCTTCGTAATTGGATATTTCATCTTTTACAACTGCATGCATGGAATGTCTTTTAGTAAACACATCATATTCTTCCTGACTTGAGAAGAGTGGTTCTAAACGTGCCACCTCGAATTCCATTTTAATGCTAGAAGATAATTTTTTATTTAATTCATCAAACGTGGTAATTACATCAAACTTGGAATTCATTGCGGTGCCAATCGCAGCAAATAGATGAGAGTGGCTAGGATCAATGATATGTTCCTCTGTTAATTCCAATGTCCGAATAAAAGCATTACGAAGTTCACTCATAAAATGTAGAGGGCCACCCAAAAAGGCAACATTTCCGCGTATTGGCTTTCCACATGCTAGACCGCTGATTGTTTGATTGACTACTGCTTGGAAAATAGAAGCAGATAAGTCCTGTTTCGTTGCTCCTTCGTTAATAAGTGGTTGGATATCGGATTTTGCAAACACACCACATCGTGCAGCAATTGGATATATCGCTTTATAATCTTTGGCATACTCATTCAGACCAGTAGCATCTGTTTTTAATAAAGTAGCCATTTGGTCAATAAAAGAACCTGTACCACCGGCACAGATACCATTCATACGCTGCTCAATACCACCTGTAAAATAGATGATTTTTGCGTCTTCACCACCCAGTTCTATTGCAACGTCTGTCTGTGGTGCATAATCTTGTAATGATGTTGCAACAGCAACTACTTCCTGTACAAATGGAATTTCAAGATGTTTTGAAATTGTTAAACCACCGGAACCAGTAATCATAGGAGCCAGTTCCATCTCACCCAGCATATCATGGGCTTTTTTTATAATATTGGCTAAGGTTTCTTGTATATTGGCAAAGTGTCTTTCGTAATCAGAAAAAAGCAATTTATTATCCTGATCTAAAATCGCTATTTTAACGGTAGTAGAACCAATATCAATACCTAAAGTGTTATATTTGTTTTTCATATGCCGTCAGCCGTAGCTGGTACCTCCCTTGAAAAAATATCTACTATTATACTATCTACATGAAACAGTTTTTAAAACGACGTTCCATTCCATTATACGACACATGCATTTTAAGTTCAATAATATAAATCACATTTAATATGAAAAAACTATAAATTTGCTTCATCACACTATATAAAAATTCGAATATAATACTAATAAAATATGATTGGAATGGATTATTTATGAATTTTGATTATTGTAATGGAACCATACACGTGATAGAAAAAGGTGACACACTTTACAAACTTAGTAGAGAATATGGTATACCTCTTGCTCTTATTTTAATGGCAAATCCGTATACTGATATATATAATTTACAAGTTGGGGATGAGGTTTGTATTCCAGTAAATGTGCCTGATTTCTCCATAATGCCAATTCCTTTATCACCACAGATGCCAAGCCAGATGCAACCACAGATGCCAGGTCAGATGCAACCACAGATGCCAGGTCAGATGCAGCCACAGATGCCAGGTCAAATGCAACCACAGATGCCAAGTCAGATGCAGCCACAGATGCCAGGTCAAATGCAACCACAAATGCCTTCTCAAATGCAGCCAGTTCCTAATGATATGGATGATGAACCTGCACTTGATGACTTTATGCCTGATTTACAAGCTGAGGCAACTGAACCAATTACATTCCCATTTAACAACAATAATGGGAACAGAAATGGCACAAGAACAGGAACAGGAACAGGCCAAGGAACTGGAACAACTGGTGGAATGAGAACTGGCACTGGAACAGGAACAGGGCAAGGAACTGGAACGAATGGTGGCATGAGAACAGGAACAGGTCAAGGAACAGGAAACGCAGCACTTCAAATGATCACATATATAGTAAAAGAAAATGATTCTATGGAGAGTATATTAAATAATTTCGATATAGAGATGGAAGATTTTCTAAGATATAATAATTTGGGCGACATTATGTTGCAACCCGGAACAGTTTTAAGCATACCTAGAAGTTCGAATGGATTTTAATAATCATAATGGGAATGTTTGGATAGTTTATAAAAGGCGCTTATGAAGTTTATAAGCACCTTTTTTTCGTATTTTTTTCTGTTTGACAAAGTATGGTATAAAACATATAATTAATATGGTATTCAAGAAAATGTTAGGTTTTATTACACTAATAAATATTTGTTTTTAAATTTATTTATATTCCTGCATATAACTGATAAATAATATGATTAATATTGAAAGGATGTGGATTATATGGAAGCGGGACCGAGTAGTAATCAGCGATGGAAACACGACAACATAATATTCGCAACTGCAATTTTGGTCGTTAATTATTTCGAGTAGTAGGAAATAGTTTGAATTATTACGGCTTGAATTGGCAGTAGTAAGGAGAGCACATGATTGAAATTTTTAAGACCTTAGAAGATGGTATTCATGAAATGAAAGAGGTCACAGAGGGATGTTGGATCGCACTCACCAATCCTTCTGCAACAGAACTGCTTGATATTGCAGAAATATGCAAAATTGACATAGCCGATTTACGAGCACCTTTGGATGAAGAGGAACGATCCAGAATTGTGGTGGAAGAAGACTATACCTTAATTTTGGTAGATATACCTACCGTTGAAGAGCATACGGATAGAGATCGATATGTTACGATACCGCTTGGTATTATTGTAACTAAAGAAGTTTTAATTACAGTATGTTTGGAAGAAACTTCTGTTTTAAGTAGTTTTATGGATGGACGTGTAAGAAGTTTTTACACTTATAAGAAAACAAGATTTATCTTGCAGATTCTTTATAAAAACGCTTCAGTTTATTTACAATACCTTAGAATTATTGACCGTAGAAGTGACGAGATAGAAGAAAAACTTCATATTTCAACGAAAAACAAAGAATTAATCCAGCTCTATGAATTAGAAAAGAGCTTGGTTTATTTTACAACTTCCCTACGTTCTAACGAAGTTGTGTTAGAAAAATTATTAAAAAATGATAGTATTAAAAAATATCCAGAAGATACTGAACTTTTGGAAGATGTTATTATTGAGAATAAACAGGCAATCGAAATGTCAAATATATATCATAGTACCTTAAGCAGCACGATTGATGCGTTTGCATCTATTATTTCCAACAATCTAAATATCGTAATGAAGTTTTTAACAACTATAACTATCGTATTATCAATTCCAACTATGATTTTTAGTATGTATGGCATGAATTTTGCACATATACCATTTGCACAATATCAATTTGGATTCTACTTAATTATTGGAATAACTATTATTATTACCGGGATTATTGCATTTTTCTTGGCAAAGAAAGATTTATTTTAATTACATGAGTAAAAAGAAAGAGGTTAAATATGAAATTTATTAATAAAATGGAACGAAAGTTTGGTAGACTTGCAATTCCAGGATTAATGAAATACATTATTATACTGAATATACTAGGGGCATTTTTAGGATTAATATCTCCAGAGTTTTATTATAGTTTCCTAAGCTTAGATTTTGGTAAAGTATTGCAAGGACAAGTATGGAGATTAGTAACATTTATCTTAGTTCCACGTTTGTCCAGTTCTTTTGGAGGATTTGTTAATCCTGTTAATATCTTTTTCTTAGCAATTGAATACTATTTATATTTTATGATAGGTAATTCCTTAGAAAATGCGTGGGGCGCATTTCGTTTTAACTTATATTATTTATCTGGATTTTTGCTTAACATAGTAGCAGGTTTAATATTTTATTTTGCTTTTGGTGAGCCGTATACTTTTGGTTTAACATATATTAACCAATCGTTGTTTTTAGCATTTGCAGCTTTATATCCAAACATGCAACTTATGTTGTTCTTTGTATTACCAATCAAAGTAAAATGGCTTGGTATTTTCTATGGAGTAATGCTTGGATGGGATGTTATGTCGCATATATTAAGAGGACAATATTATTTAGCAATAGCAATTGTAGCAGCTATGGCTAATTTCTTGATTTTCTTCTTTAGTACAAGAAATTATAGAAAAATCTCACCAGGAGAGTACCGAAGAAAATCTAACTATCGAAGACAAGTTCGTAATGCTAGTTCAATTACTAGGCATAAATGTGCTGTTTGTGGTAGAACAGAAGATGATGATGAAAATCTAGAATTTCGATTTTGTTCTAAATGTGAGGGAAATTATGAATATTGTTCAGATCATTTATTTACTCACGAACATGTTCATAAACATTAATAGGAAAAGAGCGGGATGTAGTTATGAATATGATTAACTGGGTTGCAATAACAACCATTCTAATTTTGATATTAGGTTATTTAAAAAATATTCAATATTCCAACTATTTAAAGAAAACCAATCAGAATGAATACAGCTATTTACCTGTACTTGTTCTGATTGGTCTTGCGTTTATCCTTAGATTAGTCCTAGCCGGACAATACAATGGGCATGAAACAGATATTAATTGTTTTCTCGGCTGGTCGGATATGCTTGTAAAGAATGGATTTTCTCATTTTTATTCCAAAGATGTTTTCACAGATTATCCGCCAGGATATATGTATGTTTTATATGTGGTAGGATATCTGCGCAATCTATTTCATTTCGATTATTATTCAATTCCAAGTATTATATTATTAAAGCTCCCTGCAATTATTTGTGATAGTATCACAGGATATTTAATTTATAGAATGGCTTGTAAAAAGTTAAGCTCCACCAGTGCAATAACATGTGCGGCAGTATATCTTTTTAATCCAGCAATTATTATTAATTCAACTATATGGGGACAGGTTGACTCAGTATTTACATTGGCAGTTGTATTCATGTGTTATTTTATTGTAAATCAGAAACTACCATTGGCATATTTTTCGTTTGCAATAGGTATACTTATCAAACCACAGACACTTATTTTTACACCAGTATTGCTTTTTGCCATCTATGATAACATATTTCAGAATGGATTTGATAGCAAGAAGTTTACGAGAGAGTTGAAGTGGGGATTACTTGCTATTGTATCCATGTTTACGCTGATTTTACCATTTGGTTATAGCAATGTAATTATGCAGTATAAAGACACGCTATTGTCTTATCCTTATGCATCTGCCAACGCATATAACCTTTGGACAATGTTAGGGTTAAATTGGGCTTCTCAAGAAGGGAAATTGTTTTTCTTAACCTACACCCAGATAGGAAGCTTGTGTATTATTTTAACAGTATTGGTTGCAACTTTGATTAGTTTTCGCGTGAAGAAAGATCTATCAAAATATCCTTTTATTGCAAGTGTTATTGTATGTAGCGTGTTTCTGTTTTCTGTTCGTATGCATGAAAGATACTTATTTCCGGTATTAGCTTTATTAATCATTTCATTTGTACTAAAACCAAGAAAAGAAATATATCTAATATACGTTCTCTTTTCTGTCACACATTTTTATAATGTTTCACATGTGTTGTTTATTTATGATTATCAGAATTTTAATCCCAAAGAAACGATACCTATCATAATAGCAGTTGCTGCATTGATTACCTTTGGTATATTACTTTATGTTATAAAGCTGTATTATTTCCATCAAGAAACTGAGGAGAAAGATGTAATGGAAGACAATCTTATACTTGATAATCCTGATACTACACAAGAACAGCTCAGGATAAAGGAAGAAAAAAGAAAAGAAATCTGTCCGTCGGAAATTCCAGTTCGACTGGTTAAATTTGATATCATAGCAATATTATTGATCGTAATAATTTATGCTGCAATCGCTTTTTATGATCTGGGTGATCATAAGATACCAGAAACTTCTTGGAACTCAACCCAAAAAGGAGATACCATTATACTTGATATGGGTTCAGATGTTCCGATTCAAAAAATATCCTACTTTAATGGCTTCTATGAACGTAGAGATTACACAATCTCAACAGCTGAGCATGCCAATGGACCATGGACTTTTGTAAAAGATGTTACATTTGATCCAGTCTTTTACTGGGGAGAAGAAGAACTAAATATCAATGCAAACTTTATTCGTCTTACCACAAAGGATGATAAAAGTGCCATATTCGAACTTGTTTTATTAGATAAAGATGGTAATTTATTAAAGCCTGTGAATAGTTCTCTTTATCCTGCGCTTTTTGATGAACAACAATTGCATCCGAACAGGACTACTTTCCGAAATAGTACCTATTTTGACGAAATTTATCACGCTAGGACAGCATATGAATATTTGCATGGGTTATATAGCTATGAAAATACGCACCCACCATTAGGCAAGATATTTATATCAATTGGTATGCTTTTGTTTGGCGTAAATCCATTTGGTTGGAGAGTAATTGGCACTTTGTTTGGAATAGCCATGCTTCCGTTTATTTATGCTTTTGCAAAGAAATTCTTTCGTGAGTCGTGGATCTCCGTTCTGGTTACTATATTATTTGCATTTGATTTTATGCACTTTACACAGACAAGAATAGCAACCATTGATGTATATGTTACCTTCTTTATTATTTTAATGTATTATTTTATGTATCAATACACAAGGTTGAGTTTTTATGACACTCCATTATGGAAAACATTTATTCCACTTGGATTATGTGGATTCTCCATGGGGTTAGGTATAGCAAGTAAATGGACCGGTGTATACGCTGGTGTTGGATTAGCAATAATCTTTTTCTGGAATTTAGGTAAAAGATTTAATGAGTATCGCTATGCCAAAACTGATCCAGAAGGAATTTCTGGGGATATAGTACATGCTGAGGTGATACAAACCTTTCGAAGTAAAGCGGTGAAAACCCTTGCATTTTGTATTGTATTTTTTATCGTAATTCCAGCAATAATTTACTTGTTGTCATACATTCCATTTGTAGATAGCCAGGGGCGTGGGTTGATTGCAAGATTGCTTAAAAATCAAGAATCTATGCTTCATTATCACTCCACAGTAGATGCCACTCATCCATACTCATCCTGGTGGTATCAATGGCCAACCATGTATCGTCCTATATGGTATTACTCTGGACATATATCGGATAAGATATCAGAGGGTATCAGTGCATTTGGTAATCCATTGGTTTGGTGGGCAGGGATTCCTGCTTTTATCTATATGATATATCTGGCAGTGAAGAAGAAAGATAAGAAGGCATTGTTCTTGATAATTGCATATTTGGCACAATATTTACCTTGGGTTCTAGTTACAAGAATTACTTTTATCTATCATTACTTCCCAAGCGTGCCTTTTGTAACTTTAATGGTTGGATATGGGATGTATCAAATTGTAATGGATAAACCGAAAAGAAAGAAACTTGCTATCGCTTATACAGTTGCTGCTGTTATTTTGTTTATAATGTTTTATCCTGTGCTTTCAGGACAGCCAGTAAACAAAAACTATGTAAGTTATTTTCTTAGATGGTTTGAAAGTTGGGTATTGGTAACTTAATATATAATGGGAAGAAGGGGCTTTATGATTAAATATTCCATAGTTGTTCCAGCATTTAATGAGGAAGAAGTAATAACAGAAACGTATCATAGATTAATTAATGTGATGGAACAAACCAAAGAAGAGTATGAGATCCTGTTTATTAATGACGGTAGTAGAGACAAAACCATGGAACTAATCTCAGATATCTGTAAACAAGATAATAGAATAAAACTAATTAATTTTTCAAGAAATTTTGGTCATCAAATCGCTGTGACTGCTGGAATGGAATATTCCAAAGGTCAGGCTGTGGTTATTATTGATGCAGATTTGCAAGATCCTCCTGAAGTAATTCTTAGAATGATTGAAAAGTGGAAGGAAGGATACGATGTAGTATATGGGAAAAGGTCGAAGCGAAAAGGTGAATCTTGGTTTAAAAAGATTACAGCCAAGTTATTTTATCGCTTCTTAAATAGTATGACTTCTGTTGATATTCCAGTGGATACTGGAGATTTTCGTTTGATCGATCGAAAAGTTTGCGATACGATGAAATCGTTAACGGAAAAAAATCGATACGTTAGGGGTCTAGTTAGCTGGGTAGGATATAAACAAGTTGAAGTGGAATATGTGAGAGAAGAACGGTTTGCCGGAGAAACCAAATATCCGTTAAAGAAAATGATTAAACTGGCAGCAGATGCCATTGTATCTTTTTCCTATAAACCATTAAAATTAGCAGGATTCATCGGCATTTTATTATCATTATGCAGTTTTGTATACTTAATTATTATTATTTTTCAGAGATTATTTACTAACACAACGGTAGCAGGTTGGGCATCTATACTGGCTGTGATGTTATTCTTTAATGGAGTAACATTAGTGCTACAGAGTATAAATGGGGCTTATATCGGTAGAATATATGAAGAAACTAAGAATAGACCGTTATTTATCGTAAGGGATACAATTGGGATAGAGGAAGAATAATCAGAGGTATCGGCAGGTTTAAAGGGTGAGTGTATGTGGAATCTTATTACGAAAGAATGGATGGAATTAATTGATAAGAAACGTGTTATTGGTTTCGTATGTTTAGTGTCTATTATTTTTATAATAGGCACTTCTTATATTGCCTTTACATCAAAAGTTGAGATGAATTCTGCTCCAGTTACCATTGGCGTTGCTGATTGTGATAATAGTTTATACTCTAATATGTTGCTAGATTATTTTTCAAAAGATGCAAACTTTAGTAAGTATGCCACTTTAAAAGAGGGAAGCGAGCAACAACTAGATCATTGGATTCACAACGGTGAAATAGATGCTTATCTGGTTCTGCCAGAGAAATTTGCTGAAAATCTGATCCGTATTGAACATGTTCCAGTAGAAGTAAAAATCAGTACCGAAAATAGTACGACGGCAATCGTGTTGAAGAATGTTCTACTCGGTTATGAGAGATATATTTCGGCCGTTGAGATTAATGCAGTTGGGTTATATGAAATTATGAAGAAGGATGGTATGCCAGGTGCCCTGCTAGATGAGAAAAATGAAAAGATATCGATTGATTTAGTTTTTACGGCGCTTGGCAGAGATTCTTTCTTTGAATATGTAGAAGATGATAGAGTTTCCTATTCTTCCGTTATAGAATATTATCAATATGCCATGTTATCTATTCTTATACTTTACCTTGGAATGGTTCCAGGGATGAAACTATTAAAAGAACGGGAAGAAAAGATATGGGAGAGAATCATCATTTCTTCAATCAAAGGTTATCAGTATATATTAGCAAAATGGTTATTCTATACCATGGTATTTAGTAGTATGCTGCTAATTTTTCTTCTTAGTTTTCATATTTTAAACAAGAAAACAGTACAATGGAACCTTCTGCTCTTTATCATACTAGCCATAGGAGTCAGTATTTTATTATCGTTATGCCTTGCTTCGTTATGTAAGAAACGACGGATGTTTTTACTTAGTGGAAACATAATATATTTAATGTTTTCAATTGTTGGTGGTTCTGTGATTCCAATTATGTACATGCCGGAGCGTATTTATATATTAGCAAAATTCACACCAAATTATTGGTTTATGAAATTCTTACTTTCTTTATAGTGGGATCGGAGTGTATACGACGAAATACGTAGGAGGGTGGCTTGTGTGCGTAAGATAATTTATTTGGGTAAAGAATTAAAATGCGTAATAGAACTGAATATAAAATTAATGTTGCATAATAAAACATCGTTTTTCGTCTGCGGTGTAATCTGTATTCTGTTTTTTTTATTGACAGGTGACTTGGCTCTCCATGCAGAAGAAAGAAGTAGTATACCGATTGGAATCATTGATGAAGATGAAAGTAAGATGTCCAGGCAATTAATTCAAGAGTTACAAGAAAATGAATCAATCTATGTATATGTAACAGATAAGAAAACCGCAAAAGGTTTGTTATATAAACAGCGTATCATGGCTTATTATGAAATAAATACCGGTTTTCAAAAGAATATATTAAAAGGAACTGCTAAAAATTTAATCAATGTAAATTACCAAAAGAACAATGAAAATATTTCTTTTATTTCTGATATCATTGCTGGTCATATTATGTTTGATGTTTGTTTAAATAAAAGTATTCGAGTTTACCAGTCTATGGGATCGAAATATAAAATTACGTCGGAGGAAGAGTACCGAACATTTTTACAAAAATTAAGAACGGATCAACTTTTTAATTTTCGATTTGATATTTCTTTTATTCGACCCAATGACAGGGAAATCGATATAAGCCAAAATAAACTAGGTAATTCCTTGTTATATCAACAAGCTTTAATTGGAACGATGGGGTTTTTACTCAGTTTTCTTATTCTATTTTTGGTATATGGCATGGCTGAACCTCATAATCGGGTAAATGGTAATCGAGTAAAAATTACAATGATACCTAGAGCTGTTATCTATCTAGGTCAGGTGCTTACAGCGGTTATACTAAGTTTTATACTATCCACTTTTATTACACCACTAATTATACTTGGTTTGCAGACAAGTAATCTTATATTAGCGTTACAGATTTATTGTTTGGTTAATTTATATTGCATGTTACTAAGCGTACTGTTTGTTTGGATTGGAACGTGTTGCAAGGGTGCTTCCACTTATCAGATGGTTGGTTCCTTTTTAATACTTAGTTTTGGTATGATTGGAACAGCAGGAGTGATTGTTGGAGAACAAAGTAAAGAATTATTAAATATTTCAAAAATAATTCCAAATTACTGGTTTATTAAGGAATTTACTGATATAATAATAAACGGTGTTTCATAAAAGAAAGCATCTAAATTTATATACAAGGTGGATTATACATGAGCAATAATTTAAAGCAGATGATTAAACAAATAAATGATGGAAAGAATCTAGAAGTATACATACCTAGCTATGCTACAGGACTAATGGATTCTTATTATAAATACTCTATGCTTCGTATGACAATGAATTACTATACTCTTTATGAAGTAGCTAGTGATAATCAGGAATCTACCCATGTAGCTGGTGATGTCCTTACATTAATAAATCAAACAATTGATGGTCTTTTCAAAACTTCTATCTCTGGAGAAGAAACGGAGACTATGGTTAAGAAATTAGACGCAGCAAGAATGGACATTATTAAGAAAATGCAAATTCTAACTGCCTATATTGATCGTCTTCAAATTTATGAGTATGTATTAAATCGTATGGAACTCAATTTTGAAGAACAATTAGATTATATGGATGATTCGCTTTTCTCTCAGAAACTAATTCAATACATTTTTAATTCCAAAGACAATATGGTTATTAATGATAAAATTAGAGAGGTTATGGGGCAGCTCCCTGTAAGAATGTCAAGAAAAAAATACTTTGAATTAATTAAAGAAAGCTTGTCAGTTTATAAAGGTGGAGATAAATCTTCAGTAGATTCATACATCTATATGTTAGAGACATGTTCAATGCTATATGAACCAGAGGGCGGTCAAGAAGAGTTTACACAATTTAAAGAATTAATACAGGAGTTAGAAACAACACAATACAGTGAATTAACCAAAGAAGAACATGCAACACTTGCGAAAAAGATACCAGTAGTAGCTGAACAGATTACTGGTATTACGGATTGGTATGTAAGTCTTCAAGAGATATTGAATAATTTATATGTATTAGTACTTGCCAACCCATATGCCATGGTGTCAGATGAAGCTGAGATGCTAATTTGTAAAGAGATTATACAAACAATTCATAAATTATTTGAAGCTAAGCAATTTGGTGACCTACCAACGAATTTAGAAGAAAAACTAGGGCTCTTAGAAGGAGCGCAAGAGTCTGTGTTAGATATTTGTAACCTCTATGAATCTGTACTTCTAGAGCTAAAAACTAATCATAGTTCCATGATTGATAGTTTGATGCTTGGAACCATATTTGAAAATTTATATTTGATGCAAAAATTACAATCCACTAGCATATTTATCGATATTCAAGAAGAAATCAAAGAAGAAGTTGCAGATGAAGAATATATTGCCAAAGTAACGGAAGCTTATATCACAAAAATATCAGATTTATTTCAGAAGAATCAAAAAAGTGTCAATCGTGCTATTATAGCCAATACCATTGGGAAGATGCCAGTTTTCTTTACGTCAAGTGATGAAGTAGCGCAATATATTATAAATTCCCTTGAACAATGTCGCGATCGAGCTGAGAAAAATGTTTGTATTCATATTTTAAATGAAATTATGGAAGAAGAGCAGAGGTATCAAAAATTTTAGGATAGGATTTTAGGTGCTTATATGATAAAATGGTATGAGAATCTATATATGGATAAAAAAGTAAGTAAAAAACCCAATAAATATATCAGAGGTATTGAAGATGGTAAATTAACTTTGGGATTATACTGTATAACCTTGGCTTCCAATGAAAATAATCTATTTGATATTATTGAAGCCAATGAATTGTTTTTCCGTCACTATAGAGAAAATATTTTGTGCATTGTTGGTCTTGCAAAAGGCAAAGATAGTGCACTCCAAATGGTACAAGACCTTGTTATGGAAATGTATCATCATACCGGTGAGTTTAAAGTAAAAGAGTATTTTATCTTTCCTTAAAACAACTACCTGTAATAAACTGTTATAATAGAACATGGGTGTTAGGATGTGAAATTTTGCTGCATGTCGTTTTGCTTATACTTAAAATAATCGGGATTGTCTTGTTAACAGTATTAGGAGTAGTTCTGTTGGCAATTCTTTTAATTTTATTAGTACCAATCCGTTATAATGTAAATGCAGAAAAATATGATAATATAAGTGCTGTTATAAGAGCTGGTTGGTTGTTACGAATTTTATATTTTAAAGCTGAGTATAAAGATGAAAAATTTATCTATTATGTTAAACTTTTTGGAATTAAAATTAGATCAAATCTTTCAAAAGAGAACGAGTGGGAAGATTCAGAATCTAAAAAGGAAAAAAGAAAAAAGAGTCAAAAAGAACATAAAAATGAGTATAAGAAACAGTATCACAAGCAAGAAGTGATTGATAGTAAGAAAGAGGAGCAAAATCCAGTAGAATCAAGTAAAAAAGAATTACCAATTCTTCAAGAGAAGCCGATAAAAATAGAGGATAAGACAGATACTATTGCTATAAAAAAAGATGATGTAAAAAAAGATGATGTAAAAAAAGAATTTCAACCTGAAGGTATACCAGAAACTGAGAAGCAATCGAAATTATCCATACTATGGAAAAAAATTAAAACAACTTGGCTTAAGTTCATTGATACAATAAAAAACCTATGGTTGAAAGTACGAAACTTATATCAGAATATGAGAACAAAGGTATCTGATTGGTTTACAAGTTTCCAAAACATAAAGCATAAAATTCAGTTGTGTGTCGCATTTATTCAAAATGAACAAAATAAGCTAGGAATTCAAAATGTGTTCCGTTCAATCAAAAAGACGTTAAAACATTGCATTCCATATAAAGTAACAGGATTAATACAGTTTGGAACAGGGGATCCTTGTTCCACGGGGCAAGCATTAGGAGTAGTTAGCCTTTTATATGCTTACTATGGTGGAAATATCAAGGTTATACCTGATTTTGAAAATGAAATAATAGAAGGATATATAAAAGCAAAAGGTAGAATAAGATTAGGTGCATTACTTATAATAGCTTTAAAATTATTACTAAATGATAACTTCAAACAATTACTCATAAACTATAGGAAGTTAAAGGAGGAATTATAATGGCGGACAATACTTTTAATAACACAGTGGAATCATTATTTAAGGGGATGGATAGTTTTTTAACTACAAAAACGGTTGTTGGTGAAGCAGTGAAATTTGAAGATGGTACCATAATCTTACCACTTGTTGATGTTAGTTTTGGTGTGGCAGCTGGGGCATTTGCGCAAGAAGATAAGAAAAAGAATAATGGAGCTGGTGGTATGGGCGGTAAAATTACGCCGAGTTCTGTGTTGGTGATTCAAAATGGATCAGCTAGACTTGTAAATGTGAAAAACCAGGATACCGTGACAAAAATACTCGATATGGTTCCTGATTTTGTAAATAAATTTACAAAAGGAAAAGAGGAAACAGAAGATCCAAAGGTGAAAGAAGCTGTAGATTCAATGAAAAATCAGGAAGTAGAGGAATAAAATAAAAAAAGAATAAAATATGCTTGCATTATTCTGGGTTTTTTGATAGAATATTTTTGTTTGATGTATGGGATCACCATACTAAATAAGCTAAAGGAGGTGCTTTAGATGGCTAAATGTGCGATTTGTGAAAAAGGTGCTCACTTCGGAAATGCAGTGAGTCATTCACATAGAAGAAGTAATAAAATGTGGAAGTGTAATGTAAAATCTGTTAAGGTTAATGTGAATGGTGCAACAAAGAAAATGTATGTTTGTACTTCATGTTTAAAATCAGGTTTAGTAGTGCGTGCGTAGTTTTTTACGTGTATGTGGAAGGTGTCTTAAATGGTGATGAGTCATCACTATTTTAGGCGCTTTTTTCTTGTTTGATTTTAACAGCTACAAAAGAGATTGTAGCCTAGAACCAGACAAAGAATGATAATACATATTGCCAATATTCCGTTTGTAATAAAAAGCATAATAGTCATACCTATTGCAATCCAAAATAAAATAAAACCTAACATTCTTTTCATTGATGTCTCCAATCTGCCAGCTTATGGAATAATCCTAATTCAATTGGTACAAAGATAGCGCATATGATAATAAGAAAAAGAGTTAGTATAATATATGCAGAATCCTTTAAAAATGAATAGATTTTTAATTATGTGTTTCATTTTTTTGTGAAACAGGGTATAATGTAATATAGGTATAGTTTCATTTACGAGAATCCAATGCTTTTGAAAAAACGCAAAATAAATAGAATCGGAGGGTTACTATGAAAGGTCATATGAATACAGGAATTGGTGAAATTCTTATTGATAATGAAGTTTTAGCAAAATATGCCGGATCAGCTGCTGTTGAGTGTTTTGGTATTGTTGGAATGGCATCTGTAAATATGAAAGATGGACTGGTAAAGCTTCTTAAAAGAGATAATATCAGCCATGGTGTAAATGTTGTAATTGAAGAAAATAGAATACTAATTGATTTACACATTATAGTTGCTTATGGAGTAAGTATTTCCGCAGTAGCAGAGAACCTTATTGGAAATGTAAAATATAAGGTGGAAGAATTTACGGGAATGGAAGTAAAGAAAATTAATATTTATGTAGAAGGTGTCCGAGTTCTCGACTAAGCGATGCTGCATATGAAGATATTTACTTGTAAGGAGGAACAAACTAGTGGTTATTAACACAATTGATGCAAAATTGCTTCAGAAAATGTTTCTTGCAGGAGCAAAGAGCATCGAAGCAAAGAAAGAGTATATTAATGAATTAAATGTTTTCCCTGTACCAGATGGTGATACAGGTACGAATATGACACTTACTATCATGTCTGCAGCAAAAGAAGTAAGCAATATTTCTGAACCTACTATTAGCAATCTGTCAAAAGCAATTTCAAGTGGTTCTTTAAGAGGAGCAAGAGGTAACTCGGGTGTTATTTTATCTCAGTTATTCCGTGGCTTTACAAAAGAGATTCAGGATGAAAAAGAAGTAAATGTAACAGTTATGTCCAATGCATTTCAAAGAGCTGTTGAGACTGCTTATAAAGCAGTAATGAAGCCGAAAGAAGGAACCATTCTTACTGTAGCAAGAGGCGGAGCTGAGCGTGCTGCAGAACTTGTATCTGAAACAGATGATATGGTTTATTTTTGCCATGAAGTATTAAAGCATATGGAACAAGTATTAGCAGAAACTCCAGAATTATTACCAGTTTTAAAAGAAGCTGGTGTAGTCGATTCTGGTGGAGAAGGATTGCTCACAATTTTAAAAGGAGCATATGATGCTTTAATTGGAAAAGAAGTTGACGTTACCATAACAACTACTGTGAAACCAAGTGCTGCATCTTCCATTAGTACTGCCAATGCATCTACTGCAGATATTAAATTTGGTTATTGTACTGAATTCATTATTATGTTAGAAAAAGAGTATGATTTGAATACAGAACATGATTTTAAGGGATATTTAACCTCTTTAGGAGATTCTATTGTTGTTGTTTCTGATGATGATATAGTAAAAGTTCATGTACATACGAATGATCCTGGTTTAGCGATTCAAAAGGCATTGACGTATGGCTCACTCACAAGTATCAAAATTGATAATATGCGTGAAGAACACAATGAAAAATTAATCATGGAAGCAGAAAAAGCAGCAGCAAATGCAGAAAAGAAAGAAGAAGCTGTGAAACCTATGCCTCATAAAGAAATTGGATTTATCAGTGTTTCTGTTGGTGAAGGCATTGGAGAAATCTTTAAGGGATTAGGTGTAGATTACTTAATTGAGGGTGGTCAGACCATGAATCCTAGCACGGAAGATATGTTGAATGCAATTGAAAAAGTAAATGCAGATACAATTTTTATTCTTCCAAACAATAAGAATATTATATTGGCAGCAGAACAAGCAAAGGATTTGACAGAAGATAAGAAAATTATCGTAATCCCTTCTACTACAATTCCGCAGGGAATTACTGCTGTAATCAATTTTGTATATGATAAATCGCCAGAAGATAACCAAACACGTATGATCGAAGAAATGCACAAAGTAAAATCAGGTCAAGTAACTTATGCAGTTCGTGATACCAGCGTAGATGGTAAAACAATTGCACAAGGTGATATTATTGGTATTGGAGATAAGACAATACTATCTGTAGGAAAAGAGATACATGATACCACATTAGAACTGATTGATTGTTTAGTAGACGATGATTCTGAATTAATTAGTATTTATTATGGTGATGAAGTATCAGAAGAAGCAGCCAACGAGTTGGCTGATGCAGTATCAGAAAAGTATCCAGATGCAGATGTAGAAGTTCACTTAGGCGGCCAGCCAATCTATTATTACTTTTTATCAGTAGAATAAAATATTAAAAGTAGAATAAATCGTAAGATCCAAAACTTGGATTATGCGTCGATTAAAATGAGTGTCTAAAGATTTCAGTAAGAGGGAGATCTTTAGATACTCATATTCATATATTGAGAATGCTATTATTAGGAGAACATATGGAACGAACAGATTCGATTAGTAAAATAAAAGGCATCGGTGAGAAAACTCAAAAATGCTTCACAAAATTAGATATATTTACCATTGAAGATATGATAGAACATTATCCGAAAGGATATGATTCCTATGAACCACTGGTATATATAAATGAGATAGAGGAAGAGACCGTTGTAGCTATTGAAGCTACGATTCAAGGCAGTATCGAATTTAAGCGAGTAAGGAATCTTCAAATAATAAATGCTAGGGTAAAAGACCAAACAGGTTCGATGCTACTAACCTGGTTTAATATGCCATTTCTACGCAATTCATTAAAAATAGGTACTAAAATTATTTTTCGTGGAAAAGCAATTAGAAAAAATGGGATACTCGTTATAGAGCAGCCTCAAATATTAAGCAAACAAGAATATGTGAATCGTTTGAACCTATTACAGCCAATGTATCCGCTTTGTGCTGGTATTACCAATAATGCCATAACCAAAGCGAGTAAGACAATTCTTTCAGAGATTGATCTATCTGGTGATTACTTGCCCTTAACCATTCGCAAAGAATATGACTTGATGGACTACAAAACGGCGGTAAAAGGAATTCATTTTCCAAAGAATAAAGAGCAGATGTTACAAGCTAGAAAAAGAATTGTATTTGACGAGTTTTTTCTTTTCTTACTTGCCCTCAATCAACTGAAAAAACAGAAAAGTATAAATAAAAGTGAATATATCCTTACGAATCAAGAAGAATGTTCTGATTTGTTAAATTCCCTTCCTTACGCATTGACCAAAGCTCAAGAAAAAGTTTGGATGGAGATAAAAGGTGATTTAACCAGTGGTAAAATCATGAATCGATTAGTACAAGGAGATGTAGGTTCTGGAAAGACGATCTTAGCAGTACTTGCTTTATTAATGGTTGTTAAGAATGGATATCAGGGTGCCATTATGGTTCCAACTGAAGTGTTGGCAAAACAACATTACGATACATTAACCGAAAGTTTATCAAAATATAACATAAATATAGTACTGTTAGTTGGGTCAATGACAGCCAAAGAAAAAAAGGAAACGTATGAACAAATAAAGATGCATCATGCACATATTATTGTTGGAACACATGCGTTGATTCAGGAGAAAGTGGAATATGATTCCCTTGCCTTAGTTATAACGGATGAGCAACATCGATTTGGTGTAAGGCAGAGAGAGGCATTTTCCAATAAAGGTATGAAACCGCATATTCTGGTTATGAGCGCAACACCGATACCAAGAACGTTAGCAATTATTTTATATGGGGATCTAGATCTTTCGGTTATAAATGAATTACCGGCCAATCGTCTTCCAATAAAAAACTGTGTGGTAAATTCAGGTTATCGTAAGGCTGCATATCAGCTTATGGAGAAAGAAGCCAAAGCAGGAAGACAAGCATATATTATATGTCCTATGGTAGAAGAAAGTGAGACCATGGAAGCAGAGAATGTTATCGATTACACACAACAGTTGAAAAGTTTTTTTTTCGAAGATATCCATGCAGAATACCTTCATGGTAAAATGAAGCCAAAAGAAAAAAATGAAATTATGGAGCGTTTTGCAAGCGGAGAGATTCAGATACTAATCTCAACAACTGTAGTAGAGGTTGGTGTCAATGTTCCTAATGCTACGGTCATCATGATTGAGAATGCAGAACGATTTGGACTGGCTCAATTACATCAGTTAAGGGGAAGGGTTGGCCGTGGAAGCCATCAATCCTATTGCATCTTAGTAAGTGATTCTAAAGGAAAAGAGACGAAGCAGAGGCTGGATATACTGAATCATTCCAAAGATGGTTTTCACATTGCAGGAGAAGATCTGAAATTAAGAGGGCCTGGTGACTTATTTGGAATACGTCAAAGTGGTATGTTAGAATTTAGAATGGCAGATGTTTTTAATGATGCCTCCATCTTACAGGAAGCACAAGAAGCCGCTAATCATATTTCACAAGATGAAGTAATCTATATGTATAAAAAATATGATGGTATTCGTGAGAAATTAAATTTATATGCACAAGATGTATTTCTATAAAACTTAAAGGAAAATGGTTTTAAAAAGGTACTTAAATTTGTAATTGTATGATTTTTCTGTGATTACCTAAAACAATACTTTTCATTTTTAAATTCTTATAGTAGAATAAATAATTATAGAGAAATATGGCATAGGTAAGGAGGGACATTTTTGGTACAAACATCGTATTCCAATGGAAAATTATTTGAAATGGCGCAAAAAAATTATAAAAAATTATTAGATTTTTGCGAAACACTTGATCTGGAAGGATACTGGGAACAACCACAAAGTATATTAAATAAATCAATTGTTGAAATGCTAGATATGTATGTACAATCTGTTCTTATCAATCTTGCTGTCTATTGTAATCGTTTACATGAAGATGAGAGAAGATTTATTACTGCCTTGCCAACTTTTAACGCCATTGGGTGTACGCTCGAAGGTGATATGGAAGATGCCGTTTTTATGAATGCGAATCGTGTTGTGAATTCACCGCCTATTTTATTACAGCTTTGTGGTGTAAGAGATACGGAAAAGAATTCTGACTTTGCAGTTCATTTTTTTGATAGTTTATTAAATGTGATGTTATCCATGTCCTATCTAAATAATGCCAAAGATACCTTTGTTACAAAGTTCGTACAAAGTTATTATGAAAAAATAAATGTGTTTATTAACCACCATGAAACAAAACAACGGATTAATCCTAGATATATTTTTAAAAAATTAAGTAGTGATAAGATAGAAGATTATCAAGAAGATTTTTTTGAAGGTGATTCGTATAAACCAATGGAACAATCGGTGACACAGGTTGAATTTATTAAAGAACAAATTCAGGTACAACAATATCAAACCATAAAAGAAAAATTAGAAGAACACCAAAAAGAGAACCTATTAGAAGAATTATTAAGCGAATTAAATGAATTAGTTGGATTACAAGATGTAAAACAAGAGATTCATTCACTGATAAATTTGATTAAAGTTAAGAAAATGCGAGAAAGTTATCAAATGCCTTCCATGAATATGACATACCATATGGTATTCACGGGCAATCCAGGTACTGGAAAAACTACCGTTGCTAGGTTAGTTGCTAAGATATACAAAGAATTGGGCATCCTATCAGAAGGAACATTAGTAGAAACTGATCGTGCTGGTTTAATTGCAGGTTATGTAGGTCAGACAGCTCTGAAAGTAAAAGAAGTGGTTGAAAGAGCTCTTGGTGGAGTTTTGTTTATAGATGAAGCATATTCCTTAACGAATAATGTTGGAACGAATGATTTTGGAAGTGAAGCAATTGATACATTAGTTAAGATGATGGAAGATAACAGAGATAATCTTGTAGTTATTGTTGCAGGATATCGCGATGAAATGAATGAATTTTTAAAGGCAAATACAGGTTTAATTTCCAGATTTAATAAATTCATTGAATTTCAAGACTATTCTATGGATGAGTTACTTGAAATATTAGATACTATGGCTGGTAAAAATGGAGTTCAATTTGAGGAAGATGCAAAAGAAGAAGTAAAAATACAAATATATGAGATGCCTGAGCAAAAAGCTGCTGTATTCGGAAATGCTAGAGGAATCCGTAATGTATTTGAAAAAATAATTGTAAATCAAGCCAATCGAATTGTTCAATATGAGAATCCAACCGTAGAGCAATTGCAGTGTATTACCAAAGATGATATTTATCAGATTGTGTAAACCAAACATTTCCTGTGTATTACTTTGGATAGCGGACATAATAGTAGTGTAACAAACAACAAAAGTTTATTATTGTGAAAGCACAAAAGCAGAAGCAATAAGAAATGGAGGAGTTTATTATGTCAAGTCGAAACAGAGTAGAAGTACCACAAGCGAAAGAAGCGATTGATCGATTTAAGTATGAGGTAGCATCAGAAATAGGTGTACCACTAAAGCAGGGGTATAATGGAGATTTAACATCTTATCAAAATGGATCGGTTGGCGGAGAAATGGTTAGACAGATGATTAGAAATCAAGAAATGCAGATGTCTGACCAACAGTTATAGTATACAAAACATTAGATCAAATAGATTAAATGTAGTATACTGAAATGTTTTTTAACTTTGAAATTTATATGAAAATGTAATACCATTTAGATACCTCTTATAGAAAAAGCATATATATTTATGCAAAAAAACTATGGGAGGTATCTTTTTGCATAAAAAGTATTGAATTATATAGTGATTTGAGATAAACTATATGTTGTGTAAAAATATACTAAATTTCATAATAAAAAGGAAAACCAACATGAGAGTAATAGCAGGTACCGCAAGAAGTGTACAGTTAAAAACTCCAGAAGGATTAGAAACCAGACCGACAACAGATCGAATCAAAGAAACTTTATTTAATATGTTACAACAAAAATTAAGTGGTAGCGTTTTTCTTGATTTATTCAGTGGAAGTGGTGCCATCGGAATTGAAGCATTGAGTAGAGGAGCAGATCATTCTTACTTTGTTGAGAATAACAGAGAGGCTCTAGCATGTATACAATTCAATCTGGAGCATACAAAATTAAAAGATAAAGCGACTGTTTTATCCATGGAAGTAATACAAGCTCTACGTGAATTAGAACATAAGGGAATTAAATTAGATATCATTTTTATGGATCCGCCATATCGTAACGAGTATGAGAAACAAGTGTTAGACTTTTTGGAAAATTCAACTCTGATTTATGAAGATACCTTAATTCTGTTTGAAGCCTCATTAGATACAGATGTAGAATATATAGAGAATATGAATTATAAGATTACAAAGATTAAGAATTATAAAACCAATAAGCATATATTTGTAATGCCTTATAAAGAACAGGAGTAGTAGTTATGAGAATAGGCATTTATCCGGGAAGTTTTGATCCAATTACCTTTGGACATTTTGATATTATACTTAGATCTGCAAAATTAGTGGATAAATTAATTATTGGAGTGTTAAATAATAGTTCAAAGAATGCGTTATTTACAGCAGAAGAACGTGTGGAAATGATTAAAACGGTAACAAAAGATATACCCAATATAGAAGTGGAAGCGTTTGATGGCCTTTTAGTAGATTTTGCTGAGATAAAAGGTGCACATGCTATTGTAAGAGGATTAAGAGCGGTTACTGATTTTGAATATGAACTTCAGCTGGCGCAAACCAATCATAAAATTAATCCTAAAATAGATACCATGTTTTTAACTACAAGTGTAGAATTTGCTTATTTAAGTTCTAGTGTAGTAAAAGAAATTGCAATGTATGGTGGGGATATACACAAATTTGTACCAGCGGTTATAATAGATAAAATTTATGATAAATATCAGAACAAATTCCGAAATGAATAAAAACAGATAGGAGAGTTACATATGGGTGTTAGTAGAATTGAACAATTGATTGAAGATATTTACGAATTTGTAGAGAGCTGTAAGATGCAACCATTATCCTCTACCAAAGTGATCGTACCAAAGGATGAACTTTATGATTTATTAGATGAATTGAGACTTAGAACTCCAGATGAGATTAAACGATATCAAAAAATTATTGCCAATCGTGATGCAATTATTGCAGATGCAGAAGAAAAAGCAGGAACTATGTTAGCGCAAGCACAAGAGAAAACCAATAATTTAGTGAATGAGCATGAGATTATGCAACAGGCATATTATCAGGCTAATGAAGTAGTTAACGAAGCGAGTGAGCAAGCGAATCAGATTTTAGAAGCTGCAAGAAGAGATGCCGAGGAGATACGAACTGGTGCTTTAGCTTATACAGAAGATATTTTAACAGAAGTCGAACGTGTATTAGCTAACGCATATGAAACATCAAAGAATAAATACGAAGGTCTAGTGAATACGTTAAAAGGTAACTTAGATATCGTAGTGAATAATAAAAAAGAATTATGTCAACAGCCTGAGGAAGCGGTATCCCAGGAAAGTAACCAGACTGAAGACATATATGAAGAAGAAGCAGATGATTACTATGAAGATGAATTTGATATAGATACTAATAAGATCTTTGATAATATCAATTAATCAGCCAGATTAGTGTAAGGAACGCCGCCAATAAACCATTTATTATTTTAGAAACTAAATATTTTTTTAAGGATAGTCCTGAGTCAGCAATTACACTTTTGGTCTGTGCAAAACTTGACAGGCCTCCGAATGCAGTAAGTGCTACGATTAGGACTATTTCTAATTCTTTTGATAACTGAGCAGTTACAATAGCATTGGAGCCTGTTGTAATTTCTAACAAACCAGCCAAGAGAATTTTAATTATATTTGGGATTACTGGTAAATCATATATAATTTGTGCGCCAAGAGAAAATAGTATAATGTAACCTCCTATTTTAGTTAATAATTCAAATCCATTTATAATAGAATTATCTATGATACGAAAGAGGGATGACTTCTCTTGATTAGGTAATGGAGTACTGTAGGGTAAAGAAAGGGTATGAATTCCTTTTACCTGCCAAGTTCCGAGGAAACCTTCTAGGATTCCTACAAGATAAGCAGAGCCGTAGATAATAAATAAAAATAAATATGGTTTGTCTGTAAAACCCAAACAGTGAATGGTTATGTAGCTTATAATAAACATTGGGCTTGCATTGTTGCAGAACGATAAGATTCGCTGTCCTTCACTAAGTTCGATTTTGTTGGTTCTTACTAAATCAGCACATGCTTTGGCACCCATTGGGTATCCGCAGAGCATTCCAATTATGACAGGATAACATCCATATTTGGAAATATGAAATAATCGCTTAAATATGGGGTAGAATAATCCTGTTAAATAATTAGTTATATCCAATTGTATGATTACATTTGAGATAATGGCTAATGGAAGAAGAGCTGGTAATATAGATTGGAACCATAGTAATAAACCATTTTTAGCACCTGTTAAAGCAGAGAGCGGGAACAGAAAAAGAAGCATAAAAAGTAATAAAACGGAAAAAATGGTTATATATTTTTTATTCATAGGACTCCCAAGTGCCGAAAATGTTCTTCCGTATAATGTATGTTCATTATTAAATGGGAATACCCATTTTTTATTTATGACAATAGAAAGTTCACAGTGTGTGCTTTCTATCGTTTGGTTATGATGAAAGCTTAATAAATCAGCATGGAAAGGATGATTTTTATGTCAACAAAAGTTATGCCCAAAAGAAATGAGATGGAAGAAAGATTTAAATGGAAGATGGAAGACTTATATCCCTGCGATGAGGATTGGCAAACAGAATATGATGAAGTGAAACAACAATTAGAATCACTAAAAGGTTATAAAGGTACGTTATCTACGTCTAGTCAATGTATCTGTGATTTTATGGAATTACGGGAAGTGGTATCTAAGAAATTAGAACGTGTATATGTTTATGCCAATCAAAAGTATCATGAAGATACAACGAATTCAATCTATCAGAATTTGACGGATTTAGCAGGAAGTCTTATGGTAATGGTGTCTAGTGCTACTTCGTTTGTTACTCCTGAAATTCTTTCCATGGATGAAGCTGTTGTAACTAGATTTCTTGAAGAAAATCAGAATCTGCAAAAATATAAAAGGTTTATCGAGGATATTCGAAGAAAACAAGTTCATATATTATCAGAAGAGATGGAAGAATTATTGGCTGATGCAGGCGAGATGGCAGAAGCTGCGGGTAATATCTTTTCCATGTTTAACAATGCGGATATAAAATTTCCGGAAATCACAGATGAGAATGGAATTAAAGTTGCCATTAGTCATGCAAGATTTATGACTTTTTTACAGAGTAAGGATCGTAGAGTAAGAAAAGAAGCGTTTGTTGGATTATATGGCGTATATAAACAGTTTAAAAACACTCTGGCTTCCACATTTATCTCTAACATAAAAAAAGAGGTATTCTATGCCAAAGCAAGAAAATATCCATCCTCTCTGGCTGCAGCACTAGACGATGGAAACATTCCAGTAGAAGTCTACACCAATCTAATTCAGGTGGTAAATGATAATTTAACCCATATGCATGATTACGTATCACTTAGAAAGAAAATCCTAAAGGTTGAGAATCTTCACATGTATGATTTGTATACACCAATTGTTTCAGAAGTAGATATGGATATTCCGTTTGAAGAAGCAAAGGCTATGGTGCTAACAGGATTGGAACCATTAGGGAAAGCATACCAGGCGATTTTGGAAGAAGGTTATCAAAATGGTTGGATTGATGTTTATGAAAACGAAGGTAAAAGAAGTGGCGCATATTCCTGGGGCGCGTACGGAACACATCCTTATGTGTTATTGAATTATCAAGATAACTTAAATAATGTGTTTACATTAGCGCATGAGATGGGGCATGCACTTCATTCTTATTATTCAGACAAGACACAACCTTATATTTATGCTGGATACAAAATATTTGTGGCAGAAGTAGCATCTACTTGCAACGAGGCACTTTTGATGCATTATTTATTAAAAGAAACACAAGATAAGCAAAAACGTGCCTATCTAATCAATTATTATTTGGAGCAATTCCGTACAACACTATTTCGACAAACCATGTTTGCTGAATTTGAAATGATTACTCATGATAAAATTGAGCAAGGGGAAGCGCTAACCGCCGAATCCTTATGTAAAATATACCGGGAATTAAATATAAAATATTTTGGGGATAATATAGTGGTGGATTCAGATATTGATATGGAATGGTCTAGAATTCCTCATTTCTATAATGCCTTTTATGTATATCAATATGCAACTGGATTTTCGGCTGCCATTGCTCTGTCACGGAAAATTTTACAAGATGGTCAATCTGCTGTGGATGATTATATTAATTTATTTTTATCGGGTGGAAGTTCAAAAGATCCAATTGATTTGTTAAAAGCAGCAGGAGTAGATATGAGTGCGAAAGCTCCAGTAGAAGAAGCGATGAAAGTGTTTGCAGAGTTATTGGATGAAATGGAACAATTAATGAATTAAATTTCTTCATTTTTCTTTACAAAATGACAATCATATGGCATACTAAGAAACGATGAATTTCACATAAGGTAATATTACTACAGGAAAGCCTGAGTTATTATTGTGGTCTTGGCTAAAAGCAAGGCCACTTTTCATGCCATAATATTCCCTTGTGAAGCTAATTACTTATACTAATACATTATAGGAGGAGTTACACGTGTCATCAAAAAATATTGTATCAGGTTATTTGCCTGATGAACGTCCACCAGTTATTTCCTTGTTTTTCTTTGCACTACAGCAGATTGTAGTTATGTTCCCAGCTACTGTATTGGTAGCATTACTTACAGGGTTTCATGTATCAACCACTATTTTTGCCAGTGGATTAGCAACCTTGTGCTTTATACTTGTAACAGGAAGAAAAATACCACTTTATTATGGATCTAGTTTTTCCTATCTTGCAGCAATTACATCTATTATGGGTGCAGAAGCATTTTCAACCTATTCATTAAATGACAAGATTTCTATTGCACAATTTGGTATCGTTATGTCAGGTTTTGTATCCATTTTTGCAGGTATAGTAATTAAACGTAGTGGGCAGAAAATGGTTGAAAGAGTTCTTCCAGCAACCGTAACTGGTAGTATCGCTATCATAATTGGTTTATCCTTAGCAGCTAATGCCATGACCAATGCAAGTACTGCTCCGGTTAAAATAGCAAAAGAATCTGCAGAATTAGGATATAATATGGCTTGGACAATAGCATTTATCACGTTGATTTCTACTATTTTATACTCTGTATATTTAAAAGGTAAACTTAGTCAATTGCCTATTTTATTTGGACTAGCTACTGGTTATATCGCAGCAGTTATTATTGGTTATATTACAGGTATTCCATTTGTATCATTTGATACAATTCCTATGGATAAGATTTTAGTTCCTCCAACATTTACATTTCCGAAACCTTCTTGGGCAGCAATTGCAGCAATTATGCCAATCGCTATTGCTACTGTACCCGAATCAACAGCACACATTTTCCAGCTTCATATCTATGTAAATGATCTTGCTAAGAAAAAGGGATCCAAGAAAAAATATGATATAGAAGACAAATTAGGTCTTAATTTAGTTGGTGATGGTATTGGCGATATTGTTTCCGGTTTTATCGGTGGTCCAGCAGGAACCAATTATGGAGAAAATATTAGTGCAATGGCACTATCCAAGAACTTCTCTGTCCTCGTTTTAATCGTGGCAGCTTGTATCACAATGGTAATTTCCTTCTTTACTCCATTAATTAACTTAGTATATTCCATTCCAACTGCAGTAATTGGTGGTTTATCTATTTACTTATTTGGTGTTATTGCGGCACAAGGTGTTACCATTATGATTGATAAAAAAGTAGATATGTTCCAATCTAGAAACTTAGCTGTTATCGCGGTTATCTTAATTGTTGGTTTAGGCGGAAGTTTTGGATTTAAAGATGGTATGATTCCGATTTTTGGTATTGAATTCCCTGCTATTGCATCCGCTGCCGTAATAGGAATTCTTTTAAATTTACTATTATCTTTTGGTACAAAAGAAGAAGAAATTGAACAAGCATAATTTCGATTATGAAACGTTAAAATAAGATTAAAAAGTTAGGTATTACTTTCCTATCTTTGGAAAATGTTATATAATAAAGTTCACTCTAGGATTTAGAGTGAACTTTTTTTAATGTGAGAAAGGAGTTATGCTATGATACCACATAAAGGAACCATGGAAGATGTTTTATTAGAATTTCAGGTAAATCAAGAAACTGGACTAGGATCGGATAAGGTTATAGTAGCAAGAGAAAAATACGGAGAGAATCTACTTACAGAGAAAAGAAAAAAGACTTTTTTAGAACGTTTCCTTGCACAATTTAAAGATGTCATGATTATGATTCTTTTAATTGCAGCCGCCATTTCTTTCGTAATTGCCATTACTGAACGTGACCTAGGAGAATTGTTTGAACCTATTTTAATTCTTGTCATTGTTATCTTGAATGCTTTCATGGGCGTTATACAAGAAAGTAAAGCGGAGAAAGCATTAGAGGCACTAAAAAGTATGTCTGCTCCTCAGGCAAGAGTATTAAGAAATGGAAAAGAAGAGATTATTGATGCAGCACAATTAGTTCCAGGAGATATCATCTTATTGGAAGCAGGAGATTTTATTCCAGCAGATGCTAGATTGCTTACTTCTTCAAGTCTAAAATCAGAAGAATCTGTCCTAACAGGTGAATCGGTTCCAGCAGAAAAAAATGCAGATGATTCAGTGGAAGCCAATGCACCAATCGGGGATCGACACAATATGATCTATTCCGGTTGCAGTATTTCCTATGGTCGTGCAACCGCAATTGTTACTCAGACTGGTATGGAAACTGAAATGGGTAAAATAGCAAACCTTTTAGATAGTGAATTAGAATCACAGACACCATTGCAAAAAAAGCTTGCCAATTTAGGAAAGTATTTAGGTATATTAGCATTGGCAGCATGTGCAGTTATTTTCGTAATCGGTATCATCGATGGTATTCCTATTATGGAGATTTTTATGACTGCAGTATCACTTGCAGTTTCTGCAATTCCTGAAGGTCTTCCTGCAATTGTTACGATAATTTTATCCATTGGCGTACAACGCATGGTAAAGAGAAATGCTATAATTAAGAGGATTCCTGCAGTGGAAACGTTGGGAAGTGCTTCTGTTATTTGTTCAGATAAAACCGGTACCTTGACTCAGAATCGTATGACTTTGGTTAAGGCATTTGATGCTAAGACAAACATAACAGAAGATATTACTGAGAATAATTCCAATACGATTAAAAACCTATTAATGTATGCAGCGTTATGTTGTGATGGCTCCGTGTCCTTTCAAGATGGTAAAGAAGTGGCGATCGGTGATCCGACGGAAACTTCTATTATCGTTGCAGCATACAAAAATGGAATGGAAAAAGATAAACTGAACACCATGCACAAACGAGTGGCTGAACTTCCGTTTGACTCGGATAGAAAATTAATGACAACAGTCAATGTAATAGATGGAACTAAGGTGGTAATTACCAAAGGCGCATTTGATGTTTTGGCTTCAAAATGTGTAAATGGTGATGTTATCGCTGGAGAGAAAATGACGGAACTGTTTAGTAAGGATGCACTACGTGTTCTTGGTGTAGCGTATAAAATAGTGGATGATATTTCTGCTAATCCAACCATGGAAGAATTGGAATCCGATTTGACTTTTATGGGCTTAGTAGGAATGATTGACCCACCAAGACCAGAAGCCAAAGAAGCAGTAAAATTATGCAGAAATGCAGGCATTAAGCCGGTTATGATTACAGGCGATCATGTTGTTACTGCCTCTGCAATTGCAAAAGAAATTGGCATATTAGCTCCTGATGATGAAGCGGTGAACGGGACACAATTGGCAGCAATGTCGGAAGAAGAATTAGATAACCGAGTACAGAATATATCTGTTTATGCAAGAGTATCGCCTGAAGATAAGATTCGAATCGTCAAAGCATGGCAAAAGAAAGATAGAGTTGTTGCTATGACAGGTGATGGTGTAAATGATGC
>JAEZUR010000117.1 GCA_023420935.1 Bacillota bacterium
GTTCAAATATATGAAAAAACTAGAATTGTAAATCTGGAAGAGAAAGAACATTATATCTTAGAAACTGATCAAGGACATAAAATAACAGCGGACAAAGTGGTGATTGCATCTCATTATCCGTTTTATAACAAACCAGGATTCTATTTTGCTCGAATCTATCCGAAGCGTTCCTATGTAACTGCTGTCCGTACGAAAGAAAATTATCCAGGTGGAATGTATATTACTGCAGAGGAACCTGGCCGGTCCTTACGTAGCCATCCTTCCATAGATGGGGATCTAATTCTTGTAGGTGGTGAACATCACAAGACAGGGCAAAGTGATGATACAACCAATCATTATGAGAATTTAATCGAATATGCAAAAGAAATATTTACTGTACAAGATATTCCATACCGTTGGTCAACTCAAGACTGTATGACTTTAGATGATATACCCTATGTTGGAAACTTCACTTCCAAAACACCCAATATGTACATTGCAACTGGTTTTGGCAAATGGGGTATGACAAACAGTATCGCTTCTGGGATGATAATAAAAGATTTAATTATCAATGGTTCCAGTCCATGGCAAGATGTATACAGTCCATCCAGACATACCTTATCCTCCTCTGTTAAAAACTTTCTTGTAGAAAATATTAATGTAGCAGAGAAGATTATGAAAGGAAAATTTGCACCTGTACCATCCGATCTTAAAATCAATCATGACGAAGGTAAGATTATCGAAATGAATGGGCAAAGAACTGGAGTTTATAAAGATGTAAATGATGTTTTACATGTAGTGGATACCACTTGTCCGCATATGGGATGTGAACTCTTTTGGAATGTTGCCGAACGAACATGGGATTGCCCATGTCATGGTTCCAGATTTACTTATGAAGGTGAGATTGTGGAAGGTCCTGCAATTAGTCCGCTGAATAGAAACAAAGATCTAAATCCTATTGAAAAATTAATGAAAGATCACTTTTGACGTTTTTGTTTTTCTCTTAGCATCATTAGTTGTTTATAAGCTTCCAAATTATCATCAGTTTTATTTTCAGTGGGTTGTGTAACATCACTACCCACTTCTTTCGTTTTATTCAATCCCTGGAGTCCAATCATATAGTGGTTAAATTTCGGAGTTATCTCTATTTTATACTCAGTGTGCCTGTTAATAAATGATTGTGCCCATTGGTATAATTGTTTATCTGAAAGTTCAGACTCTTTTGAATGTTGATACGCATCTTTTATAAAAGGAATCAATTGTTCTATCGGAACATTTGGATCCTTCCAGACATTCTTGGCCAGTTTCGAATCCAATAAATTAATAGGGTTATCAGTAATCAAGATAATCTTATAATAATCTTCCGAGTATTTATTCATCAAGACTTGTCGAAAGGAATCGGTTGGCTTATCTAACATAATCTTTTTTATTACTTGTAAATCTTTTCGGTGCTTACCAACGCTTCCGATATCACTTCCGCAAGATATAACAAAGCAAATTTTTCTTGTAAAAACCATGTAATCAATACAGATATTTGTAACACCATCTGTTAAGTATATATTTTGTAATAGTAGCATAGGTATATAACTATTCTTTAATTGCAGTTCAATTTTATTATGTAAAGCCGTCATATACTCTCTCCTTAAGACATTATTGATATTATCATTATCGTCAATCTTTATATAAAAAAGAAGACTATCGAATTCCAAACATTTCGATAATCTTCTTTTTCAATATTTTTTATTTCCTATTTAATTATTTTCGCACTTACAATCTTTCATTCCCTAAAAATCATCTTTTAAAATATAAACTGCATAAGTATTACCATTTTCTTTGTCATAAATAACGGATAGGAATACATTATCATATTTAAAATGAGCGTCATCCTTCTTTTCACTGGTTGGTTCTCCAAACACTTCTTTAAACTGGCTAATCTTATCACCTATTTTAACCCCATTTAAATCCATTTGATTATTCATGAGAAAAACTTGTGCCACTTTCTTATTCTCATCAAACCAAACTCGTATTTGAGCATTTTTAAATTCAAGTCCGCCTTCATCAACTTTGACAGGTTCTTCATTAAAATTCTTGATTAGCTCCTCTTTACTTATTCCAATTAGATTTATAAGACTTGTAAAATTCTGATTATCCGGAACTAATTCTGCTGGCTGGGTCACAACGTTATCTTGTTCTGCTGGCTTAGGCACAACGTTGTTTTGTTCTACTGCCTCTGTGTCTGCTGCTTCCAATACTACGTTATCCTGTTCTACAGCCTCTTGTTCTGCCGCATTCGATATTACGTTATCCGTCTCTTCTACCTCCTGATCTGTTACATTCTGCGTCGGTGCATTTTGATCAGGCGTGCTTTTGTCTATATTTGTTTCATTCGATACACTGCTAGTAGGGACGGAGGCTTTATCCTGGTTTGTTTTAGTAGCTGATTGATTCATTGTTGTTAACATTGTGTATGCTGTAATTATTATTACTAAAATTGCTACTATCGCAACATAAATTGGTGGTTTTTTAAAGTTTAGCACGTTTTTTATCCTTTCTTTTGTATTGCTTTCCCCAAATGCAAGGGGAAGCATAATGCCGCTTTGTTTCAATGATATATGAAACAGTGCATTAGAGTAGTCAGTTCGTATATCTAGTTTAGCCCGATTCATGACCTGCTCATCACATGACATCTCCATATCTTTTGTCATCATATGAAAACTTAATAATGCCAATGGATTGAACCAATGTAATATTACGGCCAAATAGCACAATAGTTTAATGATATAATCTCTTCTACTCCAGTGCATTTGTTCATGAGCTAATACATATTTTCTTTCATTCGCTTCCATTCCTAGTGGTAAATATATTCTAGGTTGGAATAATCCTAGTAGAAATGGACTATTAATTTGGTCTGTCTCATAAACAGAACAACTACTTTTAGATTTCGGAATAATTAGTGTAGCTGTTTGTAATGTCCTTTGTAATCTTACATAATTTATTACAGTAACTACAGTAAATATGCCAATTCCCAACATCCAGATTAATGTAGCACTTAAGGTTATTAACTGTAATGGACTTATACTAGAATTATTTATTGAAGTTGAAGAACTTGTAATCACTTGATTCATAACATCATTTACTGCACCTAACCCATCCGATAATGCCGCGTTAGTTGGAGTTACTTTATGTGGAATTATTATTTGTTTGTTTACAGGTATAAATGAAAGTATGGATTCTAATGTAAATGGAAATAGGAATCGAAAGAATACGATGATCCATAATACATAAGAATAAATTTTAGGTATTTTGTGGAATAATACTCGTAGTATTAAAACAATCCCCACTATAAAACTAGCAGTAAGACTCATATTAAGTATTTGTAAAAACAACTGTTCCATATAATTCATATCATCTACTCCTTCCTGGTTGCATCATCAATCATCTTCTTTATCTCTTCTGCTTCTTTCTCAGAAAGGTTTACATCTTTAAGAAAGGATGCAATAAAGGAGGGCAATGAATTACCGAAGCTTTTGTTTAATAAAGCTTTGCTTTCCAGTCTACTAATCTGTTCCTTCTTAACAATAGCTATAACTGTGGCATTATCATTCCTCAGAACCCCTTTTTCACAAAGCTTTCTAAGTACAGTATACGAGGTTGCCTTCTTCCAACCTAATTTCTCCATAGCCAGTTTCGTCAGCTCAGTGGAATTAATGGGTTCATTTTCCCACACTAACTCTGCAAACTTAAATTCTCCATCGGTCACTTTATTCATCCTATATTTCCTCCAAAATCAAATTATACTTAATTTGTGTTATTTCAAATCATATGATTATCAAAAAGGTTTATAACCATAAACCTAGTTTATAGTTATAAACCTTTTTTGTCAAGTTTTTTATGATACTATTTTTTTCTCCACTTGCAACAGCCATTCTTTTTTTTCTAATCCCCCTCCATAACCAATAAGCGTTCCATCGGCTCCTATGACACGATGACAAGGTATGATGATTGGAATAGGATTTCTATTATTCGCCATTCCTACTGCTCTACAAGCTTTTGGATTACCAATTGAAATAGCAATTTCCTTATAGGTTCTTGTTTCACCGTAGGGAATATGACAAAGTGCATTCCACACCTTCTTCTGAAAGATAGTTCCGGTAGGTGCAAGCGGTATATCAAATTGTTCTCGTTTCCCAAGAAAATATTCTTCCAACTGTGTAACCGTCCGCATGCTTACCTCATTTAGTTTTTCTATATGTTTTCCTGTTACTTCATCTGAAAAAATCACTTTATTAAAATGGATCTCCAATAAAGCATCATCTGTACATATGATTGTAAGATGGCCAAGTACTGCATGTTCTATGTAATACACATATTTATATACTTCTTCCTGTTCTTTTACCATAGTTATTCTCCTTATAAAACACATAGACCATGCGCCTCATTTTGTAATGATCGCGCATGGCTATATCTTAGTTATTCAATACCGTCATTTTCTTCAATTTTTAGTTTCTCATTATCATCAATATTATTAATTTTACCATAATTGGATTGGTCCGTAAACTCCTCTGACATTTCCATGGAAAAACCTTCTTGATAATGTTTTCCTTTACGATATTTATTATTTGTAATTGCTCCTTGTTTTACATGTTTCATGATTAAGTAAGCAGCATAATATAAGGCTGTTATAATTAATCCTGCTATAAAACCATAGCCTTGTCCGGGTATTAATGGCATACTTAACATTACCGCTATTAAGCTTATTAAAACAAACAAAGATGAATATGGATATCCTCGCATTTTACATTTTCCAGTTGGACAGCCATTCTTCTTACGAAATCGAATATGAGTAGCAACAATTGCAGTGTAAGTTAAAAGCGCTGCAAATCCGCCAGAACTAACTAAAAACAAATAAACTCTAGGTAATAAAAATCCAAAACCCAAACCTACTAACATGCCGAAACCTGAGAATAGAATCCCACGACGTGGAATGTCCGTATCATCTTTTAACCATCTTGGTGCCTGCCCAGCATCTGCCAACGAACGTATCATTCTTCCTAAGCCAAACATTGCTGCTAACATAGTAGATAAGATCGCTGTCATTAAAACAAAATTAATTGCAGTAGCAGCCCAATCCATACCCCAACGAGTTAATGCAGCTACCATTGGACTTGTACTTTCATTTAGTAATGAAGTAGGTATAAGTGGAAGTATGATTCCTATGGATATGATATATAATGACACTAAAGAAATAACGGTATAATTAATTGCTTTTGGAACTGTCTCGTCGGGATTCGCTGATTCAGATGATGCCAAACCAATCACCTCAAATCCCGCATATGAGAACATTACAATAAGCATACTTCCAGCTATTCCCTTTAATCCACCTGGAATTAAGGATTGATTCTGTAATTCTCCTGTGCCAATCGCTTCTCTATCTGGAAATAAACCAGCAATTAATAAAAGCCCAACAACAATAAAAGCTGCGATGGCAACGATTTTAACAATAGAAAGACCACTTTCTAATTTACTTAATTTATCAGCACCTAATAGATTTAATAAGGTAACTGTTATAAT
>JAEZUR010000136.1 GCA_023420935.1 Bacillota bacterium
CGACAATAAAGAGGCTTTTTTCGCATGCCCCAAAATAGTTATTTAGGTGCCTAACATAAAAAAGGCGCTGAAGTCAGTAATGGGGCAGGTTCCAAAGGAACCTCACCCCAACTATTGACACAGAGCCTAAATTAAATTTATTGTTAATATATATAGAATACAAAAAACCTCCCAAGGCGCATGTCCTGAGAGGTTTTGAATAGTTCTGAATTGTAATACGTTGTTCTGATTATCTCTTTGAGAACTGTGTATTGCTTTTTCTCTCTTTTTGTAATTTCATCTAATCCCTTATTTTATCACATTTCTTTTAATATCTTTTTTATTATCTTTACATTTCTCAATATATCATGTTGTAACTTTAAACACCAATTAAACACCAAAAAACCAGTATAGAAAAAAATTATATATAAATTTTTCGAGCCACCCAGTAAGATATTTTAAACTTGGATTTCTAGTTCAATACCCGACGGTATAATATATGGAACTATATTGACCTAGAGAGCAAGTCGTTAAACTGCTCTTTTTTTGTAAACTTTTTTAAGTAAATCTGAAAGGAGTTGTTGATTATGAAGTAGTTTCAAGAAGTAAATAGTATGGATGAATTAAGAGCACAATTTAAAAAGTTGTTGCTGAAATATCATCCTGACAATGGAGGAAAAGTATCTGATATGCAGGAAATCAATGCAGAATATGACCTCTTATATGACCTTTAAAAGGCTGAAAAGAAATCAGGTAGAGAATTCCATGCCTATGATGGAAATATGGAAAACAGGTCGTTTAAGGAAGTTCTTAACGAAATTATTGGATATAGGATAGAAATAGAAATCATTGGTTCATGGGTATGGTGTTTTGATGGTTATGCTTATAGAGAGAAACTTAAGGAATTGGGATTTAGGTTCGCTCCAAAGAAAAAGGCATGGACATGGCATTTTGGATACTATAAACGGTATCATAAGGCAGAAATTAGTCTTCAAGATATTCGTTTGAAGTATGGAAGCCAAACAGTCAGCCATAAAGAGAAAGAATATGCATTAAATCAGTAATAAGCCATATAGGCTTTATTTTTTTGACTAAAACTCAGAAAGGAAGTGTTTGCATGTGTATTAAAAATCATCAACGAGTCAATCAGTGTAGTAGTCCTTGTAACAATTGCAATGAATATTTAACAAGCTGTATGCCTGTAATAGTTGGTGCTTACCTATTTGGAGAATGTGACCTCTGTTATTGTGAATTTTGCAGTTGCTATACAGAATGTATGAGTTTAAAAAGAAGTTGATAAGGCATGAATGAAGTAAGTAGCCTACAGATTTTTGAGTCTGTAGGCTTATTATTAGTCTCTAATATCAAGTAGCAGAACACCATCCTTTGTGAATTTACTTTGATTAATCAGTAATTCTAACGCTTCATCTTTTGTAATATTTCCCTCTAGAATATAATATTTATAACCTAGCCAAGTATCTGTGTATTGGATATAAATTTTGTTATTTTTCTCAGATACTTTATATTTTACATGGTCATTGTAGACATTAAATGTTTGTATGTCTGTTATAATAGTATTATCCAAAAATCTGTAATCTCTTTCTGTAATAACAACTTGTTTACCGTTATCATTTTTCAGAATATATTCGATATCAGAACTGGCTCCATTCTTATTTAAAACTTTGTTTGCTTGTATTAGTGAAAAACCGTTTACTTCTTCGGTTTCTGGTAAATTAGTATAATTCTTTAAAAACCCATTTTGCAATACTTTCTCGTAATCTGACATATTGAACTTAATGAGAAAGTCACATATTATCTTTGTTAAATTCTTTAACTTATCAATGTCTAGTTCATTCAACGGATTTTCAGAAGTATCTTTTAACAAAGCTTTATTATCAGCAAAATATATCGCAGGTATTTCACCCATATAAAATGAAGTATGGTCACTTGCTGAACTCCAGAAGTGATGAAAATCATGAAATTCATCCATGAGTATAGACAGTACGTTAATGTTTTGTTGATTAGTTTTTAATACTACTTCATAATCACCCTTTTGACCAACAACATCAATATTGATACATCCTATTGCATTATCCTTTTCTTCTTTTGTCAAATGCCATACAAAATAAGCAGACCCCTGAAGTCCGGCTTCTTCTGCACTAAAAAAGACATACTTAACATTAATAGGTAGATTTATTCCCTGCAATTGTCGAGCTATTTCCATGGCTACAACAACACCAGAGCCATTGTCACGAATTCCGTTTGTATCATCAGTAGTATCATAATGAGCAGTTACATATAAAGTCTTTTTTGTGTCAGAATTAGCTGTACTTGCAATGACATTGATACCTGACCCGAACTTTTTGGTTTCCTCTCTGTTTTGTTCGAAATATACCTGCTTTGATGCGGGTGTAAACCAATCTTTCCCCAGATGATATACAGAGAAATCTTGTGTTTGGGTTTGATAACCGTATTCTGCCATTTTGTCTACCAGAAATTTTAAAGCTCTTTGTTCACCGTCTGTATCAAATTTACGAGGAGTTTTACTCAATTCCTTTAGGTTATCGATAAATTGATTATCGTCAATATTTATTTTCTTTACCGTCTGTGGTGTTATGGTAGGAGTTATGGTTGGTATAGTGGTAGGAGCTATCGTTCCAACAATATTAGCATCTGAATTAATATCCTTAGTAACGTTTGTTTGAATTTGATTTTCTCTGTTTTTATTGCTGTTATTTGAACACCCGATAAGTAAAAATGATAATATCAAATAAATTAATAGTACTATTATTCTTCTCATAGCTCCTCCTTAAAACTATTACTTATATTACATAGTTAAATACGTTCCTATTATTAGTATATATTACCAACTTTTTTCTTTTTAAACTGTGGCATTACTAAATCTTATGTTTATAAATATTCTTTATAACAAAAAGGAAGCAAACATTTATTGAATTGCCTGCTTCTTAATTATTAATAATTTAATTATAACTATAGCATTGGAGGTCATAAAAAGTCCGAATGTTTCTTATCTGTAATGAGTTATTATTTTATGAAATATTCAATTCTCTGTCTGAGTACCTACTTACCTCAAATAATTAAAAGTCTTTTCATGTGTACTGGTAGGTTTTCAATGAAATTTATTTCTAAAAAAGTATAAAAACCATAATATATATGACAAATCAGTGTAATATACTGGCTATGAATAAAATTTGTTGCATGGTTAGACCCAATTTCTGCAAGTTGTAACATTCTATTCTTTTGTTCGATTAAATATCTAGTAATTCATCTTCTTCTGAAAATCCATTACTAATAAGAAACTGGTATATACGTTGTTCAAGATTACTTTTAATGGCATACGCATATTTTGGAGAAACATCATTATTAACAATCAGGGTTGCATTGTTAGTAATGCTGATTTTAGCAGATATATCAGCGTTAGACATAAAATCCTCCAAATCAAGTATATCAAATAACTTTATATTCCAATAGAAGAACAGCGTAGTAAGAAATCTTTCCATCCCATCAGAACTCAACATATAGTCTAGGGTTTTTAATGCATTTTTATTGCTTCGTAGTTTACGCATATTATTAATGGCTACATCAGACAATTTTAGTTCTTTACCAATTTGAACATTTTCTGATGAAAAATTATCTGATTCTCCTAATAGATACTCATATGAAACATTAAATCTTTTATGATATGCTTTTAATACATCTGCATCAGGAACTTGTTGACCCTCTTCTATACTATAAATTTTAGTGTACGGTATTTCCAGTTCCTTTGCTAATGTTCTTAATGAAATATGGTCTAATTTTGAGTTGTTCTTTTTTATACTCTTTCTTAATGTTTTAAATCTTTCTGATATTATCTTATCCATAATCTCCTCCATTGTTTTGTATGAAAACAAAAATATCATTTTGTTTATTATTGTTTGCAAATTAAACACTTGTGACTAATCTGAAAATATACTATATAGTTAGTCTATCACAGTTCATCAACGAAACAAATATTATTATTGTTTCATCTCAAAACACTTTGATAATTAAGCGAGGAAGGAGGTTCTATCAATGAATGAAAGTATAAAAAAAGAAATAAGTGACAACAGAATATTCAATTATGAAATTGCAGAAGTATTAGGCATTCCAGAAAGTACTTTTTCAAAATGGTTTCGTAAAGAAATGTCTAAAGAGCAAAAAGAAAGCATTCAAAGGGCTATACAGAAAATCAGAGTCAATACGTAATACTTTGTAAGATATAACCGCCTAGGCTAAGTCAATCGCAAAGCATTGAGACACACACCGCTATTATCCCAAAACAGTATTCAGTTATCTAATAGCTGAATGGGTGCTGTTGCTTTACAGGATTACATAGCACATAAATACAAAAGAAAGGAGGAAAGGGTTACTTACGAACTATAGAATTCATATATGCGTATTCTATAACGTGGTATTTAATCCCAAACAGGCTCATGAATCATCTTTTTGATTTACTAATTGAATCTACTAATTTATATCAATCAGCAAGGATTGTAAAATATAAAGCTGCTAAGGCTATAGGTATAGATGGCATCAATAGTAACGATGCTGAAAGATACCTTGAAAGCCATATTGAGGAACTCATCCAATCATTAAAGGATGAAACATTTAGACCTCAACCTATCAGGCAGATAGCAATAGATAAGCCTAATGGTGGAAAACGATTAATAGGTATTCCGACTGTACAGGATAAAATTATACAGCTTGCTATAGTTCAGGTTCTATCTCCTATCTATGAAAAGAAATTCTCTACTTATAGTTATGGATTCAGAGAAAAGAGAAATATTCATCAGGCAATTATACAAGCCATGCAATTTATGAATGATGGATATATATGGGTAGCTGCGTTAGACTTATCGAAGTACTTTGATACAATCCATCATGATAGATTAATGTCGGTACTCTTCCAAGACATTAAGGATAGAAAGCTTCTAAGACTGATTCGGCAGTTTCTACAGTCTGATGTTGTATATCGCAACAGCAAGGTTCAGAAAGAATTAAATCGAGGAGCAATCCAAGGTGGAAACTTATCGCCCTTGCTTGCAAATATCTATTTGGATAAACTTGACCGTGAATTATCCCGTCGGGGCATTAGATTCATACGGTATGCTGATGATATAACTCTATTTCTAAGAGATAAGAAATCTGCTGAAAAGATATGCCAAAACATCAGCAAATTCATAGAGGATAAATTACTGCTAAAGGTTAATCAAAAGAAAACAATGATTGCCACACCTTCGGGAATTAATCTGCTTGGATTCCAATTCTACATAGATAAGCAGGAATATAAATCATGCATCCCAGATAAATCTATTCAGAGAATGAAAGAAAAGATTTTAAATAAGATTGACAAGACTGAAACCTTAGATAGAGCAGTTAAACAGGTTAATGAAGAAATTACTGGTTGGACAAGTCATTATATCCATGCTGACAGACCATTGTCACAGAGACAGGCAAAGGATATAGACCGTATGATATTAGAACGGTTATACAAGAGATTTAAGACTAATACAGATATAGGACAGTTCAAAGAGCAATTATTTATGATAAGCAAAGGCAAGGTCAGTCTGGTATCAATGCATAGGTTATGGAAGAAAAGAATGATTAAGAGCACCAAGGCTAACGTAAAGGTAAATTAGCCAAATTGAGTGAATCGAGAGGGACAACTGCCTAGGCAACGGTTGTCTTTTTTCGAATAAACAGTAATTAAGAAAATTAATCGAAAGATGTGATATAAATGAACAGTAATACCATTGAAAAACCATATCAAATAAATACAAGAATAATACCTCAAATGAAAACAATTCAGGAGGTTGCTAACATAACAGGCATGAGTTATCATCGAATCCGCTTGCTATGCCTAAACAATGAAATTCAATATATAAAAGCAGGAAATAAGTTTTTAATTAACCTTGACCGTTTTATTGATTACCTAAATGGAGAATAAATATTGTAGTAGGGCATAAAAACAGCGTACTCATTTCATATGATTATGCTGTTTTTTACATAAATTAAACTTATCAAGAAAAGGAGAAATTATTATGGCACAAGAAACAACAAGAAAAGTGGATACTGGTATTATTCAAAGAGGTACAACATATCGTTTTACAGCCTACTTAGGGTATGACCGCAATGGAAAACAAATCCGCAAGACCACAACATTTACACCACCATTGGGATTAACAGAAAAGAAAGCGGATAAATTAGCAAAGGAGGAATACATCAATTTCTGCAACCATTGCAAAGGCTTATATACCCTAAAGGACAATATGCGTTTTTCAGAACTGGTCGAGGAGTATTTAAGGTTATATGTACCAAATGAATTAAAACCAATTACAGCATATAATTATGAGAAACTCATTGAATACCATTTTATGGATTATTTCGGCAACAAAAAATTAAAGGATATAACTCCTGCTGTTGTTAGCCAGTTTTTCTCTTCTCATAAAACCGTAGTAAAAGGAGTCTTGAGAACTTTATCTCCTAGTACTGCCAAGAAAATATATACCATTTTACAAAGTATGTTTTCATTTGCAGTGTCACAAGGTTATATCAAAGAAACACCTTGCAGAAATATAATACTTCCAAAGAAAAGTGCTACAGAGGAAGAAGAACGTAAGCACCTTACTCTTGAAGAAATCCCAACATTTATAAGTCTTGTTCAAGGGTATTCATCATTTAACACAATTATATTAACACTTTTATATACAGGAATGCGTTCGGGAGAGTGTTTAGGTTTACAATGGGATGATATTGATTTTGAGAATAAAAAAATGCGAATACACCATACTTTAAGTGATGTTGCTGGTAAACACTTTCTCACAACACCAAAAACCCGAAAAAGTACTCGCTATCAATATCTAAATGATACTCTTATTGAATTGCTGAAAAAACACAAGATTGAGCAAAGGAAGTTACAAATGGCTTTAGGCTCTACATTCCTGCATCCAGAAATGGTATTTACATCTGCTACTGGTAATTATAAAGACCGTAGTTGTCTTAATACATCATTCAAAAGATTGCTAAAAGGAACAGAGTTTGAATTTATGACTTTACATAAATTAAGACACACAAATGCAACTCTACTAGTTAATAATGGTATTGACTTAAAAATTGTTTCGGAGCATTTAGGACATTCAGACATAAGCGTTACCGCTGATATTTATGCTGCTGTTTTAGATAATTCAAGATTGCAAACAGCAGAGAAAATGGAACAGATTTTAGCCCAACAAACACCAAATAAGCACCAAAAGCATGGTTGAGGGTAAAGAAAAACCCTTGCAAACGTAGTATTTACAAGGGTTTGAATATATCTGCTTATTATCTCTTTGAGAACTGTGGAGCACGACGAGCTGCTTTTAAGCCGTACTTCTTTCTTTCTTTCATTCTTGGATCTCTTGTTAAGAAACCTGCTTTTTTAAGAGTTGGTCTGTAATCTCCGTCTGCTTGTAATAAAGCTCTTGAGATACCATGACGAATTGCACCAGCTTGACCAGTGAATCCACCACCACGAACGTTAACAAGAACATCAAATTTATCTAATGTTTCTGTAACTTCAAGAGGTTGTCTAACGATTAATTTTAAAGTTTCAAGTCCAAAATAATTGTCCATGTCTCTTTTATTTATAGTAACTTTACCTGTACCAGGTACTAAATATACTCTAGCAATACTGCTTTTTCTTCTTCCTGTTCCGTAATACTTTGCTTTAGCCAATGTGATTTCCTCCTTTCAAACCTTTCGAATTAATATCTGGATTTAATTTCTAATACTTCTGGTTTCTGAGCTGCATTATCATGCTCTGGTCCAGCGTATACGTGTAATTTTGTAATCATAGATCTTCCTAAAGGTCCTTTTGGAAGCATGCCTTTCACAGCAAGTTCGATAACAGCTTCAGGTTTTTTAGCGGATAATTCTTTTAAAGTAGTTTCTCTCATACCGCCTACATAATCAGAGTGATTGTAATAAATCTTCTGATCCATTTTCTTACCAGTTACTTTGATTTTATCAGCATTAACAACAATTACATAATCACCTGTATCGATGTGAGGTGTATATGTTGGTTTGTTTTTACCTCTTAAAACTTTTGCGATCTCTGAACAGAGACGTCCTAATGTATGTCCTGTAGCATCAACTACATACCATTTTCTTTCAATTGTAGATGGACTAGCCATAAAACTTTTCATTGGTTTACCTCCTTAATAATATATTATTAGATTAACTATATATAAAATACTATTTACCGGGGCATTGGCTTAAGTATTTTTTTACATGTCACAGTTTACTATTATATAACATCCTGGGCCAAGTGTCAATACGTTCTGTCAAGATTATGAAATTTTATTAAGCCATGCAGTGGAAAATATATAATAAAGTGCTCATGCTCGCATGAAAGAGCTTTGTTATATATTTTTCACTATACGGCGCTAGCCGCAGCGAGATGTAGCGTAGCGGAATCGAGCTGGCATGGCTGTTTCACGTAACTGCAGTCAAAACATACATAAAGTGCTCATGCTCGCATGAAAGCGCTTTGTTATATATTTTTCACTATACGGCGCTAGCCGCAGCGAGATATAGCGTAGCGGAATCGAGCTGGCATGGCTGTCCCACGTAACTACAGTCAAAACATACATAAAGTGCTCATGCTCGCATGAAAGCGCTTTGTTATATATTTTTCACTATACGGCGCTAGCCGCAGCGAGATGTAGCGTAGCGGAATCGAGCTGGCATGGCTTTTATTAATCCGCATACTCAATCCCCACCAGCGTCAACCCTTTTGCCGGCGCCGTCGGTCCTGCTTTCATCCTATCTTTCGCCTCAATCATTTCCTTAACATAAGAAGCCGGATAAACACCTAATCCCACCTTAATTAATGTCCCCACAATAATTCGAACCATATTATATAAAAAACCATTTCCTCTTATACGCAAAGAAATAATATCATTCTCTTTCTTAATATCTAAACTATATACCGTTCTAACCGTATCCTTCACCTGGCTCTTATTCGAACAAAAACTCACAAAATCATGTTCCCCAACGATATATTCCGCCGCTTCTTTCATCGCCTCCACATTAAGTGGCATGTATACAAAATGCGTATACAATCTTAATACTGGCATATCAAAAGTACGATTCAATATTTGATACTCATATGTCTTAATACTATTGCAGTACCTTGGGTGAAACTCTAGCGGCACCTCACAAGATGACTGAATAGTTATATCCTTTGGAAGTCTTTGATTTAATGCAAAGGATATCTTTTCTCCCGGAATCTTCGTCTCTGTATCAAATACAGCCACATTGGCTAGAGCATGTACACCTGAATCGGTCCTGCTGGCACCAATCACAAGAATCGGCTCTTCTAGCAAATCCGATAGTTTTTGATTCAATATTTCTTCTATGGTAATACCATTTGGTTGAGTCTGCCACCCACAGTAATTGGTTCCATCATATGCAATTTCAAGTTTAACGCGTTTCATATTAATCCTCCAAGCAGGTTGTTAAATATAGAATAACCGGCTTAGCACGGTTAAAATTACTCCATAAGTAATTAAAGCAACAAAACCTACAAAATCTCGTCTCTTATACTTAAGAGGTTTCATTTTGGTTCTACCTTCTCCTCCATTATAACACCTAGCTTCCATTGCAAGAGCAAGATCATTGGCTCTTCGAAAAGCAGAAACAAATAATGGTACTAGAATTGGAATGAGACCTTTTGCTTTCTTAAATATCCCACCAGTTTCAAAGTCCGCCCCACGAGCTGCCTGGGCTTTCATAATTTTATCTGTTTCTTCTAATAGAATCGGTATAAAACGTAGCGCAATGGACATCATCATGGCTATCTCATGTACTGGTACCTTAATCTTTTTCAGAGGATTCATAATACTTTCTAGTCCATCCGTAAGATTATTTGGTGTGGTTGTAAATGTCATCATGGATGATCCTATAATCAAGAAGATAAGCCTGATTCCCATCCTTACCGCTAAACGTACACCTTCTTCTGTAATGGTTACAAATCCTAGACTAAACAGTTCTCTACCAGGTGTAAAAAATACATTGAATCCAAGGGTAAATATTAAGAGAAAGATGATGCTTTTTAGTCCTTTTAATATAAAGTTGAATGGAACTTTCGATAGTTGTATCACGCTAAATAGAAAAGCTGCAGCAACAATATATCCTACAAAACTCTCAAAAGTAAATAGCAAGATTACATAAGCAAACGTTCCTATCAGCTTTAGCCTTGGATCTAATTTATGAATCACAGAATCTACTGGATAATATTGCCCAATCGTAATATCTCTAATCATGGTAACTCCTGTCTATACGCTTACTGTCTTACGGTCAGAAGATTATCTTTTTCCTTCTGCACTAGCCCAGCGTAAAATTTCTTTTACTGCTTCATTTATAGTGGTTGGGTTGGTACTAATTTCATGTCCACGGTCTTTTAGTTCATTCATCACATAGGTTACTTGAGGCGCAGCAAGACCGATTCTCTCAAGCTCTTTGTAATGTGAAAAGACTCTCTTAGGAACATCATCAAGAACAACCTCGCCGCCATTCATGGTTATAATACGATCTACGTATTTCGCTACATCTTCCATACTATGTGATACTAGAATAACCGTTAAATTATTTTCTTTATGCAATTTCGCAATCTGGTCTAGTATCTCATCTCTACCTTTTGGGTCTAACCCAGCTGTTGGTTCATCTAACACTAATACTTCTGGTTTCATTGCTAATACGCCAGCAATCGCTACTCTTCGTTTCTGACCACCTGAAAGTTCAAAAGGAGACACATCAAGCATATCTTCTCCTATTCCAACTTGCCTTAGCGCTTCATACGATCGCAAATCAATCTCAAGCTGGGGTAATCCTAAGTTCTTAGGGCCAAATTGCACATCCTTAATCACGGATGCTTCGAATAATTGATGCTCTGGATACTGAAAGACCAATCCAACTTTACTACGTAGCATTTTCATATTGTAATCTCTGCTATAGATATCTTCGCCATTATAGTAAATAGCTCCACTTGTGGCCTTTAAGAGGCCATTTAGATGTTGAATTAGCGTGGACTTCCCAGAGCCTGTATGCCCGATTAATCCAATAAATTCGCCGTCTTCTATTTTTAAGTTTATATCTTTTAGCGCATGCTTTTGATAAGCAGTTCCGCTGCTATAAATATAATTGATATTATCTAGAATAATTGACATATAGGTTCACCATTTTCTCTACTATATAATCTATAGGTTTTCCAGTTCATTTACTAATTCCTTAATTGTTAAGATACCATCATGAATCCTCAAACCATTCCTTTTTAACTCATGAGCTAACAGGGTAACTTGTGGTACATCCAATCGATATTTTTTCAGTTCGTCTACTCTTGAAAATATATCTCTCGGCGTTCCTTCCATAACAACTTTTCCGTTGTCCATAACAAATACCTGATCTGCATCAATGACTTCTTCCATGTAATGCGTAATTAAGATTACTGTCACGCCCTCTTGTTTATTTAATTCTCGTATGGTTCGAATGACATCTTTTCGACCATTTGGATCTAACATAGCTGTAGGTTCATCTAATACAATGCATTGTGGCTTCATAGCCATAACTCCTGCAATGGCTACTCGTTGCTTCTGTCCACCAGAAAGTTTATTAGGAGAATGAGTTCGGTAGTCGTACATTCCAACTGCTCGGAGACTTTCTTCTACTCGTTCCCATATCTCTTCTGTTGGAACTCCAAGATTTTCAGGTCCAAACCCTACATCTTCTTCTACCACATTAGCAATAATCTGATTATCTGGATTCTGAAATACCATTCCAGCAGTCTGTCTGATCCTTAATATGTTATCTATCTCTCGTGTATCCATTCCATTTACCCACAGAAAACCCTCTGTAGGTGTAAGTATTGCATTGATATGCTTCGCTAAAGTGGATTTACCAGAACCATTATGACCTAAGATTGCGATAAAATCGCCTTTATTAAAATTAAGAGTAACGTTATCCACTGCTCTATTAATGGATTCGACATTGCCCTCTTCATCTCTTCTGATATATTCAAAAGTCAAGTCCTTTGTTTTTACCATTGCCATCTTACACTTCCATTCTGCAATCCTGCTTAATATCCAAGTATGTGTTCTTATTTATTCTAATGGATTTTATCCTATTTGTAAACAGCATTCATTATAACAGAAAATGCCTGCCCTAAGGCAGACATTCATTACTCACTAAAACTTGTTAACCAAGTTGTTAGCTCGTTCTATTGCTATTATACTAATTCGATTAAAACTTCCATCGCAGCATCACCTTTACGAAGGCCAATCTTTACGATTCTTGTATAACCACCGTTACGGCTAGTATACTTAGGTGCGATTTCATCAAATAACTTATCAGTTACGTCAACAGTCTTAGTATTTCTCTTCTTACCTGCAGCTTCAGTTGGAACTTCTGTTACAGGGTAAAGGAATTTAAGCATTTGTCTTCTAGCGTGAAGACGGGATGGGCTATCTTTTTTGATTTCTTTTTGAACGTCATCAAAAACTGTTACCTTTTTACCATCTACAACTTCTTTTACTCTTTTTCCATCTTTATCTTTACGAGCTACTTTAGCAGTAACTGTTACAGTTTCTACATTATCCTTTTCTTTTACAGCTAATGCAATCATGCTCTCAGCAATTCTGCGAATTTCTTTTGCTTTTGCTTCTGTAGTAACGATCTTACCATGGTAAAGTAAATTTGTTACTTGATTTCTAAGCAAAGCTTTTCTCTGGCTTGCTGTTCTACCAAGTTTTCTATAACCTGACATCTGTTTACCTCCTTATGGATTCACACTTTTCAAATCATTCATCATTTAGGTTGAGTGATAATCCAAGTTCTTTTAATTTTGCAAGTACTTCTTCTAATGATTTGCGTCCTAAGTTACGAACTTTCATCATGTCTTCAGAAGTTCTGTTGGTTAACTCTTCAACCGTGTTAATACCAGCTCTCTTTAAACAGTTATATGAACGAACCGAAAGTTCTAATTCATCAATGTTCATTTCAAGCACTTTTTCCTTTTCATTATCTTCTTTCTCTACCATAACTTCAGCAGTTTTGGCATTTTCAGAAAGATCAATAAAGGAATTCAAATGTTCGCTTAATACCTTAGCTGCAAGACTAACTGCTTCATCTGGTACTAAAGTTCCATTTGTATATACATCAAGAGTAAGCTTATCAAAATCTGTTATTTGTCCTACACGAGTATTTTGAACAGTTAAATTAACACGTTCTACTGGTGTGTAAATGGAATCAATTGGGATAACACCAATCGGCAAATCGTCGTTCTTATTTTTGTCAGCACTGATGTACCCTCTGCCCTTTGTAATGGTTAATTCCATATACAATTTGCAGTCTGCACCACCACTAAGCGTAGCAATAACCAATTCTGGATTTAAGATTTCAATATCAGGATCAACTTGAATATCACCAGCTGTTACAACACCTTCGCCTTCAAATTCGATATAAGCAGTCTTTGGCTCATTTGTCTCGCTTGAATTACGAATCGCTAAACTCTTGATATTCATAATAATCTCAGTTACATCTTCCTTTACTCCAGGAATTGCACTAAATTCATGAACTACACCATCAATCTTTACTTGACTGACTGCTGCACCCGGCAATGATGAAAGCATAATTCTTCTTAAAGAATTACCCAAAGTTGTACCATAGCCTCTTTCAAGGGGTTCTACTACAAAACGTCCATATTTTTTATCTTCAGAAATCTCCGCAATCTCTATTTTTGGTTTTTCAAAGTCAAACACTAAAGGACCCTCCTTTTGGGTTATCATGATTGAGGGTAAACTTTCATAGTCTCGCTTTAAAAAGGTCGACTATTTAGAATACAACTCGACGATAAGCATTTCATTTACTGGAACATCAATCTGGTCTCTGGATGGAAGTTCTTTCACAACACCACTTAGGTTTTCGTGATTTGCTTCTAACCAAGCTGGAACTAATCTTGCGCCTGTTACTTCTAAGACATCTTTGTATCTTTGAGCGCTCTTGTATTTTTCCTTAACCTCGATAACATCTCCTACTTTAACTTGGTAAGAAGGGATATTAACTGGTTTACCATTAACTAATACATGCTTATGATCTACGATCTGTCTTGATTCTTTTCTTGTTCTACCATAACCTAAACGATACATTACGTTATCAAGTCTAAGTTCAAGAATAATCATTAAATTCTCACCGGTAGTACCAACTTTCATTTTCTTTGCCTTTGCAAAATTATTTCTGAAAGGTTTTTCTAAAACTCCATATATAAACTTAGCTTTTTGCTTTTCTTTTAATTGTAAGCCATATTCGCTTTGTTTTTTACCTGCTCTGGAAGATGTTCTGTTTGATTTCTTATCAAGTCCCATGAATACTGGATCAAGACCAAGTGATCTACATCTTTTAAGAACTGGACTCATATCTCTTGCCATTCTAATTTACCTCCTATAATAATATCAATTAAACACGTCTACGTTTTGGTGGTCTACATCCATTATGTGGTACTGGAGTTACGTCTTTAATGCTTGTAACTTCGATTCCACATGCTTGAAGCGCACGAATTGCTGCTTCTCTTCCTGAACCAGGACCCTTAACCATAACTTCTACTGATTTTAAACCGTGTGGTATTGCAGCTTTTGCTGCTGTTTCAGCTGCCATCTGTGCTGCATAAGGTGTAGATTTTCTAGATCCTCTGAATCCTAATCCACCTGCACTAGCCCAAGAAAGGGCATTACCTTCTGCATCTGTCAGCGTAACGATTGTATTATTAAAAGATGACTGGATATGTGCTTGTCCGCGATCAACGTTCTTCTTAACACGTTTCTTTGTCACTTTTTTTGCTATTTTCTTAGCCATTGACAAACCCTCCTATTGGATTTTAAATAAAATTTTTCATTCCTCAAATGCTTTTGCATTTACAGAATGGCTCGAGTCTACCCGAGACTATTTTTTCTTATTAGCTACTGTACGTTTAGGGCCTTTTCTTGTTCTAGCGTTAGTCTTAGTTTTCTGACCACGAACTGGAAGACCTTTTCTATGACGGATACCTCTGTAGCATCCAATTTCCTGTAATCTCTTAATGTTAAGAGCGATTTCTCTACGTAAATCACCTTCAACTGTTTGAGTTGCATCGATAACGTCACGAATTCTACCAACTTCTTCATCTGTTAAATCTCTTACACGAGTGTCAGGATTAACATTTGCAGCTGCAAGAATACGATTAGAGCTCACTCTACCGATACCATAAACATAGGTAAGACCTATTTCTACACGTTTTTCTCTTGGTAAATCTACACCACTGATACGAGCCATGTGCGTATTACACCTCCGTTAATTTTTCATATTAATAATAATAAAGTTGCGTGTGATTAATGAACTCACACTAGTTGCAGCCATACAGGCATGCAAGGTTTGATTAATATGTAATGACAACTTATCCAAGTGTTCCATTACATCAGCCGCTTTAAACTGTGCAAAATAACTCCGTTAATGAGACAGAACTATCTCCCAGAAGCTTGAAATCTCAAGGCTCCTAAAGCAGTTAATCAGACTGCCCACAATATCACTTATGCCTACAGGCATTTGCAACACAAAAAGCAAGAACAATATTATATGAAACAACAGAAAAAGCCAAAGCAGTTCTGCATTGGTTCTCTATTATATATTAGCCTTGTCTTTGTTTGTGTCTAGGATTCTCGCAGATAACTCTGACGCTTCCTTTTCTTTTGATAATTTTGCATTTTTCGCAAATTGGTTTTACTGATGATCTTACTTTCACAGCAATTCACTCCTTTCACAAAAGTCCGTTTACAACTATATCATAGTATAGAAAAAATTGCAAGCAAATTTTTACTTATCACGCCAAATAATTCTTCCTTTTGTTAAATCATATGGTGAAAGTTCTAATGTTACCTTATCTCCTGGTAAAATTCTAATAAAATTCATTCTCAATTTTCCACTAATATGCGCTAAAACTTTATGTCCATTTTCTAGTTCAACCTGAAACATAGCGTTTGGCAACTTTTCAATTACGGTTCCTTCAATTTCTACAACATCTGCTTTTGACATGTTCTAACCTCCATTTCTTTACCACTCTTCTGATATCAGAGTCAGCAAGCGTACCTGCATTCTTCTTTTCAATTAATATTTGATCTGCATCATGGTTGATTTGTATATGCTTCCGATTTTTTCGTTTGGGCACTGCTATGGTTTTATATTTACCATCTGCAAGATAAACATATTCTGCATTTGCTTCAATGATTACATAAATTTGCCCTTTATCGTGTCCAGCCAATGATAATGCTGTCATCGCAAATTCTTCCGTCATGCTATGCCTCCTGCCCTATTTGTTTCACTACTTTTTCAACGATAATAGCTCTGGTTCACCATCGGTAATAAGTACTGTGTTTTCATAATGGGCAGACAAAGAGCCATCTCTAGATACAACGGTCCAATCATCTTCTAGCCACCATACTTCATGGCGTCCTGCATTTACCATAGGCTCAATTGCCAATGTCATACCAGGTTGAAGCTTTATACCTCTTCCCATTTGCTTAAAATTAGGTATTTGAGGTTCTTCATGAAGTTCTGTTCCAATTCCATGGCCAACTAAGTCTCTAACAACTGAAAATCCATTGCCTTCAACGTACTTCTGTATAGCCGTAGAAATGTCAAATAGATGATTGCCAGATTTTGCTAATTTTATACCTTCAAAGAAACTTTGTCTTGTTACATCAATTAGTTTCTGAGCATCTGGGGTTATCTGACCCACTCCAACTGTTCTTGCTGCATCAGAATGATATCCTCTATAAATAACTCCTGCATCTAGGCTAACTACGTCACCTTCATTAATGATGCGCTTCTTATTTGGTATGCCATGCACCACTTCATCATTTATGGAAACACAAATCGATGCAGGATATCCATTATAATTTAAAAAGGATGGAATACAATCAAAGCTACGGATTACTTCTTCCCCTTTTTTATCAATATCCATGGTGGAAATTCCTGGTCTGATAAATGCTTCTAATTCATCGTGGACGATGGAAAGAATTCTTCCAGCCTCACGCATCAGTTCGATTTCTCTGTTAGATTTTATTGTCACAGACATTTTTCTACTCACCTAATACCTTTACAATGGCATTAAATACTTCAGCCATATCTTTTGTACCATCAACTTCTACTAAAATGTTCTTTTTGGTATAGTATTCAATTAATGGTTGTGTTTGCTCGTGATAAATCTCCAAGCGTTTTTTAACAGTTTCTGGTTTGTCATCCTCACGAAGAATTAACTCACTTCCACAAGTATCACAGATTCCTTCCAACTTTGTTGGAATGTGAACTAAGTGGTAAGTTGCTCCACATGATACGCAAGCTCTTCTTCCAGCCATTCTATTCACAATGTTTTCATCTGGTACTTCTACATTTACTGCATAATCTACTTTTTCATCAATTGCCTCTAGCGCTTTATCTAAAGCTTCTGCTTGAGGTATTGTTCTTGGGAAACCATCTAGTACATAACCATTCTTAGCATCATCTTTTGCAACTCGGTCAACTACTAAATCTACAACTAATTCATCTGGCACTAACATACCTTTATCCATATATGTTTTCGCTTTTTCGCCTAATTCAGTTCCATTTTTAATATTCATTCTAAAAATATCTCCAGTTGAGATATGTGGAACGCCATATTTTTCTGCAATTCTTTTAGCCTGAGTACCTTTTCCTGCACCAGGTGCACCTAACATAATGATCTTCATACCTTGCTCCCATCTGTCTGCCTAGCAGACTATTTATTTAGAGTGGGTGGATATCTATTTCACCAATCCCAGCCATCACAACGAACAGACTCACGATAATAATTAGAAAGCCACTTTTGGGGACGTGAAATTAAAGATTATAACTTACTTATAACATAAGATATAGATCTAAAATAACGCGTCCCCTACAGTTCAATACAAGCATTGTGCCTGCATTGTCATGTGAAAATTAGTCAACTACAATATATGCCGTTCCTTGCTTTCTTATAATTAACCTACTCTCTACATGATTATGTGCTTTCTTACTAAATGATTCTAATCATTAAGGAAACCTTTGTAATGACGTACAAGCATCTGTGATTCTATCTGTTTGATTGTTTCAAGAACAACACCAACTATGATGATCAAAGATGTACCACTGAAGGATACGTTAGCTTTGAATACACCAGAGAAGAAGATAGGAACTACAGCTATAAATGTAAGTCCACATGCTCCAATAAAAATAACATTATTAAGAACTTTTGTTAAGTAATCGGTAGTTGGTTTACCAGGACGAATTCCAGGTATAAAACCACCTTGTTTCTTCATATTATTAGAAACTTCAATTGGATTAAACGTTACTGAAGTATAGAAATATGCGAAGAAAATTACTAATGCTATATAAATTAAAAGTCCTAATGTGTACTTAAATTCACCAAAGTTTTTGATATTACACCAAGCATCTTGATTGAATATTTTTAGTATTTTTTGAGCTAAGCTAGCACCTGCACCTGATGCAGGGGCAATGCCCATTATCTGTGCGATTACGATTGGGAAAGATAACAATGATCCAGCAAAGATAACAGGAATAACACCTGCTGTATTTACTTTTAATGGAATATGTGAAGATTGTCCACCAACCATTTTTCTTCCTTGTACTTTTTTAGCATACTGTACAGGGATTCTTCTCTCACCATTTTGTAATGCAATGATAAATACAACCATTCCAACAATAACAACGATAATTACAACAGCAGCAATTATTTTATTCATCACTGTTGCAGTAGCAATAAACTGTGTGTAAAGAGATGCTAAGTCGGATGGTACTCTTGAAACAATGTTGATTAATAGGACTATGGAAATACCGTTACCAACGCCCTTTTCAGTAATTCTTTCACCCATCCACATTAAGAATGCGGAACCAGCAGTTAATGATACAACGATTACAGCAACGTTAGTAACTGTTATACCGCCTTCCAAAAGGCCTTGATTACCAAAGCCAATTGCCATTGCTAAACTTTCAATGAAAGCTAAAGCAACTGTTACATAGCGAGTATATTCTGCAATCTTTTTTCTTCCCTCTTCACCATCTTTTTGCATCTCTTCCAATTTTGGAATCGCAATTGTAAGAAGTTGCATAATAATAGATGATGTAATGTATGGGGTAATGCTCAATGCAAAGATGGACATTCTAGTGAATGATCCACCTGTCATTGCATCGAAAAAGTTAAGTGCAGTTTGTTGATCAAAAAAACTAGTAAAATAGTCTTTGTCTACACCAGGTATAGGAAGCTGTGAACCAAGTCTTACTATGATCAGTGCAATAAAAGTATAGATTAATTTATTCCTAATATCTTTAATTTTTAGAGCATTTCGGACCGTTTTAAACATCCCCTAAATCACCTCAGCTTTTCCACCAAGAGCTTGAATTTTTTCAATCGCGCTTGCACTGAATGCATTTGCTTTTACATCAAGTTTCTTAGTTAATTCTCCATTTCCTAATATCTTAACTCCGTCTTTTGGATTCTTAACAATACCAATCTCGATTAATGATTCAACAGTAACTTCCGCACCATCTTCGAATCTATTTAACATATCTACATTAATTCCGATGATTTCAAGAGTATTTCTATTTGTAAATCCTCTCTTTGGTATACGTCTGTATAATGGCATCTGACCACCTTCAAAGCCTGGTCTTGGAGCTCCTGAACGAGCTTTCTGTCCTTTATGACCTTTACCTGCAGTTTTACCATTTCCTGAACCATGACCACGACCTCTTCTAAAATTGTCATTTTGTTTGGAGCCATCGGCTGGTCTTAATTCTGATAAATTCATCTTGTGCACCTCCTTTACTATATTTCAGATTAGATTTCTTCCACTTTCACTAAGTGTCTAACATGCCAAACCATACCCTTAACTGCATCATTATTTGGTAACTCAACAGTTTTGTGTAATTTCTTGAGGCCTAATGCTTCAACAGTTTTCTTTTGTTTTGGAATAGCACCAATTGTGGATTTTACTAAAGTTATTCTTAATTTATCTGCCACTTTTTACACCTCCTGAACTTTGTGGCGGGAATTCTCTAAGAGAACTCCCTTGGCTTTGTCTTGCAAAGCCCTTATTTCTATAGGATACTTTTCAATAATCGGGAGTTTGCGGAGCAAACTCGTAATGAATTGGCGTAGCCAATTCTATTTTATCCTAAAAGTTCTTCTACGGAGATACCACGAAGTTTTGCAACTTCCTCCGGAGTCTTTAATTGACTTAAACCTTCAATTGTTGCAAGAACAACATTTTGTTTATTATTAGATCCTAATGACTTAGTACGGATGTTTTTGAATCCTGCAAGTTCTAATACGGAACGTGCTGGACCTCCTGCGATAACACCAGTACCTTCTGGGGAACGTTTTAGTAATACGGATGCACTACCAAATTTTCCAAGAAAGTCATGTGGAACACTACCATTTTCATCAATAGGTAAAGAAATTAATTTCTTAATTGCATCTTCTTTTCCTTTACGAATCGCTTCAGGAATTTCAGAAGCTTTACCTAAACCTGCACCAACGTGGCCGTTTTTATCACCAACTACTACTAATGCAGTAAATCTGAAGTTACGTCCACCTTTTACTACTTTAGTAACACGTTTAATCGATACTACTTTATCTTCTAATTCTAATTGATTAGCGTCAACGATTGTACGTTTCATGTATTCTCCTCCTTCCTAGAATTGTAGACCAGCTTCTCTTGCTGCATCTGCTAATGCTTTAACTTTACCTTGATATATGAAACCGCCTCTATCGAAGACTACTGTTGTAATACCTTTGTCTAATGCTTTTTTCGCAATGATTGCGCCAAGCTTTGCTGCAGCATCAACATTATTAGTTTTGTCTAATTCTGCCTTCACATCTTTTTCGAGAGTAGATGCTGAAACTAAAGTATTACCAACTGTATCATCAATAATTTGAGCGTACATATGATTATTACTTCTAAACACAGCTAAACGTGGTCTCTGTGCAGTACCTGCAAAACGATTACGTAATTTTCTATGTTTGTTTACACGAACTTTAGATCTAGATATTTTACTAACCATTGTATTTTCACTCCTTTATTATTTCTTACCAGTCTTACCAACTTTACGTCTAATAACTTCATCAGCATACTTAATTCCTTTACCTTTATAAGGTTCTGGAGCTCTCTTCTCTCTGATTTCAGCAGCGTATTGGCCAACTTTTTCTTTATCAATACCTTTAACAATAATCTTGTTCTGTCCTTCAAGTACAGCTTCAAGACCTTCTGGATCTTCCATTTCAACAGGGTGTGAATAACCTAATGATAAAGTTAATTTCTTTCCTGCTTTCGCAGCTCTGTAACCAACACCGTTGATTTCAAGAACTTTTTCATAACCAGCTGTTACACCAACAACCATGTTATTGATTAATGTTCTAGTAAGACCGTGTAAAGATTTCATTTTCTTTAAATCACTTGGTCTTGTTACGATGATTTCATCGCCTTCTTTTTGTATATTCATTTCCGCAGGTAATACTCTTTCAAGAGTTCCCTTAGGACCTTTTACAGTCACTTTATTATTTTCTGCAATATCAACAGTAACTCCTGCTGGTACAGCGATAGGCATTCTTCCTATACGTGACATGCCGGCACCTCCTATTTTCTGAGTGATTGGTTTCTTAGTTTCAAAACATCGTTGGATTTTAATCATAAAGTGCTATACTAAACTTCCACTTAGCCAGAAGTTGCATAGCAACTTCGAATGTCTCGCCTCGCGAGACTATTTTACCAAACGAATGCTAAAACTTCTCCACCAACGTTTATTTTTCTAGCTTCTTTATCAGTTAATACACCTTTGTTTGTTGATATAATTGCTATACCAAGTCCACCAAGAACCTTAGGAAGTTCTTCTTTGTTTGCATATACACGAAGACCCGGTTTAGAAATTCTCTTAAGTCCTGTGATAATCTTAACATTTTTATCTTTACCATATTTTAAAGTGATATGGATTGTACTAAATCCACCAACTTCTTCTAAATCATATTTTTTAATGTAACCTTCTTTTAAAAGAATATCAGCAATAGCTACTTTCATCTTAGAAGCAGGTACATCTACTGTATCATGTTTAGCAGTATTTGCATTACGAATTCTTGTAAGCATATCTGCGATTGGATCGCTCATTGTCATTTAAATTTGCCTCCTTCCTTTTTATTACCAGCTTGCCTTTTTAACACCTGGAATTTGTCCTTTATATGCTAACTCACGGAAGCAAATTCTGCAAATTCCGTATTTTCTTAAATAAGCATGTGGACGACCACAGATTCTACAACGATTATATTCTCTTGTAGAGAATTTCTGAGTACGTTGCTGTTTTACTTTCATTGACGTCTTAGCCATGAATTTCCCTCCTAACTATTTTTTGAATGGCATACCGAACTGTGTTAATAATTCACGTGCTTCTTCATCTGTATTTGCTGTAGTTACAAAAATGATATCCATTCCTCTAACTTTATCAACTTTATCGTATTCGATTTCAGGGAAAATCAATTGTTCTTTAATACCAAGAGCGTAGTTTCCTCTACCATCGAAAGCATTCGGGTTAACACCTCTAAAGTCACGTACACGAGGTAATGATAAGTTGATAAGACGATCCGCGAATTCGTACATCTTTTCTCCTCTAAGTGTTACCTTACATCCGATTGGCATTCCTTCTCTGATTTTGAAGTTTGCTACAGATTTTTTAGCTCTTGTAAGAACTACTTTTTGACCAGCAATAATTTCAAGATCTTTTACTGCTGTCTCTAAAACTTTAGCGTTATCTTTCGCTTCGCCAACGCCCATATTTATTACTATTTTATTAAGTTTAGGTACTTCCATAACATTCTTATATCCGAATTTTTTAGTCATACCGTCAACGATTTCATTTAAATAAGTTTCTTTTAATCGGGTCAACTTAATGAGCCTCCTCTCTTAAAATTAATCGATCACTTCGCCTGTAGATTTAGCAATACGTACTTTTTTAGTACCATTTTTACCTTCTTCAAGTTTAAAACCGATTCTAGTAGTTTTGCCTTTGCTTACATACATAACGTTAGAAATGTCAATCGCTGCTTCTTGGTGAACGATTCCACCCTTTGGATTAGATTGGCTTGCTTTTGTATGTTTTGTAATAGTGTTAACGCCTTCAACAAGAACTTTTTTGTCATTAACGGAAATTACTTTTCCTTCTTTGCCTTTATCTTTACCAGTGATTACTTTAACTGTATCACCTTTTTTAATTTTAACTGTTGCCACTCTCGACACCTCCTTATAATACTTCTGGTGCTAATGAAACGATTTTCATGAATTGTTTTTCTCTTAATTCTCTTGCTACAGGTCCAAAGATACGAGTTCCTTTTGGATTCTTGTCATCTTTAATGATAACTGCTGCATTTTCATCAAATTTAATATATGAACCGTCTTTACGACGAGCTCCTTTTACTGTACGAACAACTACTGCTTTAACTACATCACCTTTTTTAACAACACCACCTGGTGTTGCATCTTTAACCGTAGCAACAATGATATCGCCTATAGCAGCATATCTTCTAGTTGATCCGCCTAATACTCTGATACAAAGTAATTCTTTTGCGCCGGTATTATCGGCAACTCTAAGTCTTGATTCTTGTTGTATCATGCTTAAACTCCTTTCAGAATAAATAGCCCGCTGCGAAGCGAGATATTATTTCGCTCTATCAATAATCTCTACAAGTCTCCATCTTTTATCTTTAGATAAAGGTCTTGTTTCCATAACTTTAACTCTATCACCAATGTTGCATTCATTCTTTTCGTCATGAGCTTTTAATTTATAAGTTCTCTTAACGATTTTGTTGTAAAGTGGATGTTTTACGTTATCAATTACTGCAACTACGATTGTTTTGTCCATTTTATCACTAACTACTTTACCAATACGTGTTTTTCTTAGATTTCTTTCCACAACAATTCTCCTTTCTAAATGAATCTTGGATTCCAATGAACATGTCTTACCGTTCTATATGAACTTGTTGTACTGTTCCATTAAGTTTCTTGGTTCAAACGAACCCGAACGTTAAATAATTATTTAGCAGCTTTTGCTTTGTCAGTGATCATTGTTTGAATTCTTGCAATGTTCTTTCTAACATCTTTAATTCTGCTTGTGTTATCTAACTGATTTGTTGCGTTCTGGAATCTTAAATTGAAAAGTTCCTTTTTAGCAGCTACTAATTCATCATTTAATTCTGCAGCTGATTTTGTTCTTAAATCTTCTACATATTTTTTAATTTTCACTGTTGTCACCGCCTTCTAAGTCTGCGCGAGAAACTACTTTACATTTAACTGGTAATTTATGTGTTGCAAGACGTAATGCTTCTCTTGCTACATCTTCGTTTACACCTGAGATTTCGAACATAACGCGTCCAGGTTTAACTACAGCTACCCAGTATTCTAATGAGCCTTTTCCGGAACCCATACGTGTTTCAGCTGGTTTATTAGTTACAGGTTTATCTGGGAATATCTTAATCCAAACTTGACCACCACGTTTGATATGACGAGTCATAGCAATACGGGCTGCTTCAATTTGGTTTGATTTAATCCATGCTGGCTCCATAGCCACAATACCATATTCGCCGTTAGTGATTTTATTGCCTCTTAATGCTTTACCAGCCATAGAACCACGGAATTGTTTACGACGTTTTACTCTTTTAGGCATTAACATTATTTATCGCTCCCTTCCTTTTTTGGACCTTTCGTTGGAAGTACTTCGCCTTGGTAAATCCATACCTTTACGCCAAGTTTACCATAAGTTGTGTCTGCTTCTGCAAATCCATAATCAATATTAGCACGTAATGTCTGCAATGGAATAGTTCCTTCGCTGTAGAACTCTGTACGAGCCATATCAGCACCGCCAAGACGTCCTGCAACAGCAGTTTTAATACCCTTTGCTCCTGTTTTCATTGTTCTTGCCATTGTTGATTTCATCGCTCTTCTGAAGGAAATACGATTTTCAAGTTGGCTTGCAATGCTTTCAGCTACTAATTGAGCATTATTATCTGGTCTTTTGATTTCTTTGATATCAACCATAACTTTTTTAGTTGTAAATTGAGCTAACTCAGTTTTTAACTTTTCTATTTCAGCTCCGCCTTTACCGATGATAACACCCGGTTTAGCAGTGAAAATGATAACTTTTACTCTATCAGATGCTCTTTCGATTTCGATCTTTGAAACACCTGCACTGTATAATTTTTTCTTAAGATATGTTCTGATTTTGTGGTCTTCTACAAGATTATCGGCAAAATCAGCTTCAGCATACCATCTTGAGTCCCAATCGTTAATAATTCCGACTCTTAAGCCATGAGGATTAACTTTCTGTCCCATTATTGCCCTCCTTATCTTTCATTAAGCACTACAGTAATGTGGCTCATTCTTTTTTCAATTCTATAAGCTCTACCCTGTGCTCTTGGTCTGATTCTCTTCATTGTTGGTCCTTTATTTGCGAAACATTCCTCAATATAAAGGTTTTCTGGGTTCATACCGTTATTATTTTCAGCATTTGCGATCGCTGATTTTAATAATTTTTCAATTAATTGTGAAGCATATCTTGGGTTGTATGCTAAAATACCAAGTGCTGTCTGTACATCCTTGCCTCTGATAGCGTCAAGAACGAAACAAGCTTTTTGAACAGACACTCTAGCGTATGATAACTTCGCAGATGGTCTAGTATCTCTATTTTCGTTTCTTTCTCTCTTAATCTGGGATCTATGTCCTTTAGCCATGGATGAAACCTCCTTTCGAATAATACATCTCTATTTTGTAACTCGTCTTATCTCTTACCTTTTTTCTCGTCCTTACCATGTCCTCTGTAAGTTCTAGTTGCTACAAATTCACCTAACTTGTGTCCAACCATATCTTCAGTTACATAAACAGGTACATGTCTTCTTCCGTCATGAACAGCGATTGTATGACCAACCATCTGTGGGAAGATTGTGGAACGACGTGACCAAGTTTTGATCACTGTTTTATCGCCTGATTTATTCAAAGCATCTACTTTTTTAAGTAAATGATCATCAGCAAATGGTCCCTTTTTTAATGAACGTGCCATAGGTTTAACCTCCTTATTATTACTTACTTAACGCTTTACCGTCTCTTCTTCTTACAATCATCTTATTAGATTTATTGTTTTTCTTTCTTGTCTTTAAGCCAAGAGCAGGTTTACCCCAAGGAGTAACAGGGCCTGGACGACCGATTCCTGTCTTACCTTCACCACCACCGTGTGGATGGTCATTAGGATTCATAACAGAACCACGAACTGTAGGTCTGATACCCATGTGACGTTTACGTCCTGCTTTACCGATGTTGATTAATTCATGATCAATGTTTCCTACCTGACCGATTGTTGCTCTACAGATGATTGGAACCATTCTCATTTCGCCTGAAGGTAAACGAAGTGTTGCATATTTTCCTTCTTTCGCCATTAACTGTGCTGAGTTACCAGCGGAACGAACTAACTGTCCACCTTTTCCAGGATACAACTCAATGTTATGAATCTGAGTACCTACTGGAATAAACTGAAGTGGTAAGCAGTTACCTACTCTAATTTCTGCTGTTTCACCATTCATTACTTTTTGTCCAACTTTTAAACCGTTAGGAGCAAGAATGTATGCTTTCTCACCATCTGCATAGCAGATTAATGCGATATTAGCTGTTCTGTTTGGATCGTATTCAACTGTTTTAACAACTGCAACGATACCATCTTTCTTTCTCTTAAAGTCGATGATTCTATATTTTCTTCTAGATCCACCACCATGGTGTCTAACTGTAATTTTTCCTTGATTATTACGACCTGCTGTTTTCTTTAAAGAAACAACTAATGATTTCTCTGGGCTATCTGTAGTAATTTCAGCGAAATCAGATGAGGTCATATGTCTTCTGGAAGGTGTATATGGGTTAAACTTTTTAATTCCCATGTTTTGCACTCCTTTCATGCTGCGGTTTTGTTACCGTCAACATTATCTAATTTATTCTTCTCGGTTATAAACAACCATATTCTTACTTTCCCCATCTACTGCCATCTGGCTGTGGGTTATTATCTTACAGACCTTCGAATACTTCGATATCTGCACTATCAGCTGTTAACTGAACGATTGCTTTTTTGGACTTAGAAGTTTTACCAACTGTATTTCCACGTCTGCGTTTTTTACCGTCTAAGTTCATAGTGTTAACGTTAGCAACTTTAGTACCAACGAACATTTTTTCAACAGCTTCTTTGATCTGAGCTTTGTTAGCGCCTGTGTGAACAGAAAATGTGTATTTCTTTTCACTCATAGCATTCATACTCTTTTCAGTAATAATTGGTTTAAGTATAACATCATAATATTTTAAATCTGCCATTATGCGTACACCTCCTCAATTTTTGCTACTGCATCTTTTGTGATAACGATTGTATCATATTTTAAGATGTCGTATACGCTGATTGTATTTGTTATTGCAGTTCTTACTGTAGGAATATTTCTTGCAGAAAGCACTACATTGTCATTTTTGTCTGCCATAACTACTAATGCTTTGTTAAGCTTTAAGTTATTCATAACAGCTGTCATTTTCTTAGTTTTAACTTCATCGAAGTTTAACTCATCTAATACGATGAATTTTTCAGAACTTACTTTTGAAGATAAAGCAGAAAGAATTGCTGCAGCTTTTTCTTTTCTATTCATTTTAAATGAATAATCTCTTGGCTTTGGAGCAAATACTACTCCACCACCTGTCCATTGAGGTGATCTTGTAGAACCTTGTCTTGCATGACCTGTTCCTTTTTGTCTCCAAGGTTTTCTTCCACCACCGCTAACTTCCGCACGGGTTTTAGCGCTTTGTGTTCCTTGACGTTTATTTGCAAGTTGTAAAACAACTGCCATGTGAACTAAATGTTCATTTATTGGAGCTGCAAATACTGCATCGTTAAGTTCCATAGAACCAACAGCTTTGCCTTCCATATTGTAAACAGATACGTTTGCCATCTGTGTGTTCCTCCTTCCTTAAAGTTAGTTTGCTTTTACTGATTCTTTTAACATTACCATAGATTTCTTAGGTCCTGGAACAGCACCTTTAACTAAGATAACGTTGTTTTCCACGTCGATACGAACGATTTCAAGATTCTGGATTGTTACTTTAACAGCACCCATATGTCCTGGCATCTTCTTACCCTTAGCTACTTTACCAGGGCTAGTTGCGGATCCGTTAGAACCTGCATGTCTGTGGAACTTAGAACCGTGAGCCATAGGTCCTCTGGATTGTCCATGTCTTTTAATAGCGCCTTGGAATCCTTTACCTTTTGACTTTGCAGTCGCATCAATTTTTTCACCTTCTGCGAAGATATCAACTTTGATTTCCTGTCCAACTGCATATTCTTCAGCATTGTCAAATCTAAATTCTTTAAGATATCTCTTATTAGCAACACCTGCTTTTGCAAAATGTCCTTTTTTAGGTTTGTTTACTAATACCTCTCTGATATCACCAAAACCAACCTGTACTGCACTGTAACCATCATTATCAACTGTTTTAACCTGTGTTACTGCACAAGGTCCAGCCTGTAATACAGTTACTGGAGTTAATACTCCGTCTTCATTGAAGATTTGAGTCATTCCGACTTTAGTAGCTAAAATTGCTTTCTTCATATTACTATGCACCTCCTGTTTAATCTACAGCGGATCACACATTCCCTTGATTCACCCGTGAAGAAACGAAGTTTCTTCCAACGCGAACTACGTTCGCAATGTGATCATCCTAGATGGTCTAATACCTCGAGTGCAAACTCTTGCTTGAACTCTATATCTAAACCCTAAGGACTACTTCTTAATTGATTGTTCTTACTTGTTTTTCATCTTGATATCGATGTACACACCAGCTGGCATTTCTAATCTTGATAATGCATCAACTGTTTTTTGTGATGGCATAATGATATCGATTAATCTCTTGTGGGTTCTTTGTTCGAACTGCTCTCTAGAATCTTTGTACTTATGAACCGCTCTAAGAATTGTTACTATTTCTTTCTTAGTAGGCAATGGTACTGGTCCACTCACCTTAGATCCTGTCTTCTTTACAGTTTCGATAATTTTTCCCGCTGACTGATCGATTAATTGATGATCATACGCTTTCAGTGTAATTCTCATTACTTGACTTGCCATAAAAAAAGTCGCCTCCTTTTCGCACTTAATTGCAGTACGACAAGCGGTGACTGTACACTTACCCGTGTGTATCGCGTTATTATGACGCGAGGACAAACTTATGCTTGCACACCAAATAAATTGGTTACACTAGTTCATCTGCTCTTCGAGCAGAAATCTTCGATTGTACAGTGACTTGTCGCCAGTTTCATAACTTGACATTCGCTCCACGGAAAACCTACACTCGGAGTGTAGCAACCTCACGCTTCTACGCTATCAATGTCACAACATAAAACATTATAACTTAAAAAGAAATACTTTGCAAGGCTTTTTTTAATATTTTTTTAATGAATATATTTATACTGAAAAATGAGTTTCTTCCTATATAAATAATGCTCACAATATAGTTTTATTCTTTCATCCAGAAGTCTTCTTCAGACACTAGATTCCAGCTAATAAATATATTGTAAGCATATCGTTCTTATAATATTAAGAATTTTCCCATCTACCAGATGCGCCACATGGCAAAACCAAACCATTGCTAGAAACAGGTAGCCCTACTTCATCTGCTTCCACATGACCTCCATATTTTTTGGTTAACTCCGTTCCAAGCATATAAGAAAGAACCGCAGGCTGAAGACCTGTTGTATAGGAGTTTATCAAAAAGAAAAGTGGTTTATCAGACAAAACTTGGGTACATAATTGGACAAAAGGATAAATGCTGTCTTCAATCTTCCAAATCTCACCCTTTGGTCCTCTTCCATAGGAAGGAGGATCCATAATAATTGCATCATATTGATTGCCTCTTCTGATTTCACGTTCTACAAACTTGACACAATCATCTACAATATAGCGAATTGGAGCATTTTCTAGACCAGATGCTGCTGCATTTTCCTTCGCCCAAGTAACCATCCCCTTGGACGCATCCACATGAGTTACTGTTGCTCCTGCTTTGGCCGCTGCGACTGTTGCACCGCCTGTATATGCAAATAAATTAAGTACCTTTATAGGTCTGCCTGCTTTTCTGATCTTTTCTCCAAACCATTCCCAATTGGCTGCCTGTTCCGGAAATAAGCCAGTATGTTTGAAACTGAAAGGCTGTAAGTTAAAAGTTAGATCTTTATAATGAATCTGCCATTGTTTTGGTAGATCAAAAAATTCCCATTCACCACCACCTTTGTTGCTTCGGTGATAATGTCCATTCATTTTTCTCCAGCCTGTGTGCTCTTTTGGAGTATCCCAAATAACCTGTGGGTCTGGCCGTACAAGAATATATTTTCCCCATCTTTCTAACTTTTCACCCTTAGACGAATCAATTACTTCATATTCTTTCCAACCATCTGCTATCCACATAATTATCTCACTTTCTAAACTCTTACTTTAATATGTTGTTTTTTATTGATGATTCACGAATCATCACTTCTGTATTTATATATATAATTTCATTAGGCAAATCTCTATTATTAATACGCCACATTAACTCCTGAACTAGACGACGTCCCATTCTCTGGTTACCAATGTGTACCGTTGATAGTGCAGGTTCAATTAACGCCGTTTCTTCTTTATTATCAAATCCGGTTACTGCTACATCATTTGGCACAGCTAGTTCCTTATGCTTCAATACCAACATAACGTCTTTGGCAATATCATCATTGGCACACACAATTGCTTCCGGGATATATGGCATTTCTTCTATGGCCGTTAATACCTCTTCTTTGTTATAATACTTACTCTTCACATGTTTAATTGCCGTAATCTGATCATCCACTGGTATTCCGGCATCCCAAAGCGCCAAACAATATCCCTTATAACGGTCATATATAGTTTTACAATAACTAATATCTCCAATAAAGCCTATTTTCTTCATACCTTGTTCTATTAAATGTTCCGTTAATCTTCTTACACTATTTTCACCTTCAAAAACAACTACATCGCCGAATTCTGAAGAATCAGATGTATTCACCGGGGAATCCAAGAAAACCAATGGCACTGATTTATTCACGAGCATATTTACATACTCTTTATCAAATACGCTCAACAAAATAATACCACTGATATCTGATTGCATATCAATAGGAAGAATTCTTTCTTTTTCATCTTCATTACTTATAAAATTAAATTGAAGTTTACAGTTATTCTTATTCAGTTCATCTGAAATACCCATTATAATACGATTCCAAAAAGCAGATATTTCCCTTCTCGCTAACACAACTACAGTCTTGCTCTTTTCTACGCTATCTTTTATCTTAAATTCATTCAAGACAGAAGGTAACAATTTTGTATACCCCATCTCATAAGCTCTCTTAACTACAACATATCTAGTTTCATATGCAACCGTATCACTATTATTAAGCGCTTTAGCTACAGTATTTCTAGATAAGTTTAATTCTTTCGCTACATCCTGAATGGTAACCTTCCTCATAATACTGCTCCTTCATTATAAATACATATTTTTATGCTCTATCTGCAACTATAACAGAAATCAAATAAAATTCCAAATCACTTTTTTCATCAACCTCAATCACCTTAATCTCAAGGGTGTGTTCTTTCTTAGCTCCATCCACTAATATGTTCTCAAGGTAGATACAATCCCCCCAAGTTTCATCGAAATTAGCATCCAGACGAATTGCATTTTCTTCATCTCCGTCAACAATGGCTAATGCTACTGGCGCAATGTGTTTTATGGTCTTTTTATATTGAATTGAGATCATACTACCAAAGACGGTAAACTTAATGCTATCACCCTTTATTCTTCCAAACCATCCATTTTTAAATACATCTGTAATATCTTTTTGGATAGAGGTATCTATAACAAATCCATTTAATTGTGGGCTAATAGTTTTATTCTGAAATCTGATAGAGTCAAAATAACGATTCTTCGTAATTGGCAACATTGGCATTGTATATTCTACCATGTCACCCTTGCCTTCCAAAACCATATCATAAATATGGTCTAAGAAATTACCAACCACTTCAGAAACAAGCTTATGACCTTTATCATTCGGATGAAGATTATCAGGTGTAATATCCTCACATCGGATACGACCAGATTCTACTTCTGGATATATACTATCCTTAATGCTAACCATTGGAAGATTATAATTTTTGCCTATCTCATTATGAATATCCTGTGCATTTACACCAGTATCATAGAATACACTATTTAATATCATGACTGCCGGTTCACTGGAAGAGGTTAATACTTTTCGAATTAAACTTTCATATGTTTCTTTAAACAACAAAGAACTGTTATCATTCACACTAAACTCAACCGTTATCACATCTGGCTGATAGGATAACAAATCATCTTCTACTCTAGCTACAGCAAACTGAGATGTGGTTGCACCTATACCAGCATTCACATACTTTATTGTACTATCTGGAAAACGTTTTGTCCACCATTCATATACTAAATATGCGTAACAGGTTTGAGGAGTGGAGGAAATGGATCCCATCGTTATGGAGCCGCCAAGAAATCCCACCACAATATCTTCTCCCCGTTTTGCACGATTCATTATTTTAGCAATTCTACTCAAGTTACCGTAATCTACAATGCCTTTATCTGCTATCTGTTTAAAATTCATAATATGATTCTCCTCTTTTACACAATCAGTGCACATTAATTAAAATATTGATGCCATATAATTCATGCATTATTCGTACACAATAAACATACAATAGCTTCAATTATATGTCAACTAAATTAAGCCCGAAAATTCCAGTATTTATAACCACTTCGTGATAATGCATTTTAATGTTTCTCTCATTGTTTTAACCATTTTTTAACTTGATTTTTATAGGCAAAACAACTAAACTAAATATTGTAAAACAAATATCAACTCCCTATCCTTTTCGGTAAACGGGAGTACATACGAATATGGAGGAGTTATACATGGGCGTTTTAACAAGATTTAAAGATATTATGTCAGCAAACATTAATGCTTTATTAGACAAAGCAGAAGATCCAGAGAAAATGATCGATCAGTGCCTTCGCAATTTAAATAGTGATTTAGGCAAGGTGAAATCAGAAACTGCATCCATTATGGCAGAAGAACAACGTGCAAAAAGAGAATTAGAAGAATGTATCTCTGAAGTAAATAAAATGCAATCTTATGCTGTGAAGGCATTAGAATCTGGTAATGAAGAGGATGCAAGAAAGTTTTTAACCAAAAAAGCATCCTTAGCAACTCAGCAGGAAGGCTTACAACAAGCATATGATATGGCCGCTAAGAATGCAACAAACATGCGAGCTATGCACGATAAATTAGTAAGTGATATTGGAGAATTAGAATCTCGCAAGGATATGATTAAAGGCAAAATGGCTGTTGCAAAAACTCAGGAAAGAATCAATAACATTACATCTTCCGTAAGTAACGCAAACAATTCCATTTCTGCATTTGACCGTATGGAAGAGAAAGCCAATAAAGCACTAGATAAAGCTGCTGCCATGGCAGAATTAAATGCTGGTCCTAAAGATGACATTGATGACCTAACGAAAAAATATGATTCTGGAAACACTGCAGCGATCGACGATGAACTTGCTGCCCTTAAAGCTAGTCTTAATAAATAATAAGAACATTTTTCGGCTGTACCCGACGCTACAGCCTTTTCACGGTTTATAAGGAAAGGTGATAACGCAGATGATCTTACAATATAAATGTCCTGACTGTGGTGCAGATATGACATTTGATAGTACCTCGGGCATGTTAGCATGTAGTAGTTGTGGTAGAAAAGACCATATTGATAACAACTCACATACCGATAATACGGCAAAAAACCCAGAAGATGGTGCAGATGACGTTGATGACGTTGATGAAGTTTATGGTGATTTTGAAGACTTCGAGTCTGAAACCGGTTCTAGTACCTTCGGCGAAGGGGAAGCCAGCCAATATCAATGTAATAACTGCGGCGCTATCTTAATTACCGACCCCGATACTACTGCTACCACATGTAGCTTCTGTGGTGCTGCTATGGTTCTCGGAGATCGTTTATCTGGTAGTATGGCACCTGCCAAAGTAATCCCATTTAGCATTAATAAAGCGCAAGCCCAGGAAGCATTTAAGAAATGGTGCAAAAAGGGTCTATTAACGCCAAAAGGATTTATGACTGCAGATCGTATCAAAAATATTACTGGTATGTATATTCCTTTTTGGCTTTATGATTTAAATGGTCAGGGAGAAGCAGAAGCAACCTGTACTAGAGTTAGAACATACACCATGGGTGAATATATATATACAGAGACAAAATATTATGACGTCTACCGTAAAGTAGATTTAGATTATGAAAAAATCCCTGTTGATGCTTCCGAGAAAATGAATGACAAATTAATGGATAAATTAGAACCCTTCCATTATACTGATCTAAAAGAATTTAACGCACCATATCTAGCTGGATACATCGCAGAAAAAAATAATTATACAGACAAAGATCTATTCCCTCGGGTAAAAGAGAGAACAGAAGGTTATGTTGATTCTTATATACGATCCACTATAAGTGGATATTCTACCACAACCTTTCATAGAAAATGGATTGACGTAAAACAGAGAAAGGCTGATTATACCTTGTTACCAATCTGGATGATCTGTTATGATTACAAGCAATCTGAGCATACCTTCGCTATGAACGGCCAGACCGGTAAGATTGTAGGTAAACCACCGTTAAGTAAAGGTAAAATTGGGCTTTGGTTTGGTGGAATCAGTGGAGCTATCTTTGTTATATTAAAGGCTATTGCATTATATTTAGGAGGTGGACTTTTATGATAAGACGTATTAAGGCAATACCTCTATTGCTCTCTACCGTATTCTTTTTGTCTTATATGTTATTAGCCCTTCCTGTGTCTGCTGCAAGTGATATCCAGAGAGTTTATGATAATGCAGGGTTATTATCAGACGATGAGATTGATAAGTTAGAACAGCAGGCTGAGAAATATAGTGCAAAGAGGAATATTAATTATCTGATTGTAACAACGGATAATCCGGAAGAACTTTTGGGGGATGTGAACACAGGTGGTTCTGAATCTACTACAGAAGCATATTCCGATAAATTTTATGATAATTTTGCTGGAATGTACGAACAAAAAGAAGCCAACTGCACAATCTTAACCATTGACATGAGCAGTAATACTGTTGATGTAGCTGGTAAAGGCCTAGAAGGCGAAATATACAATCAAATTAGACGAGATTTGGTTCGTGAAAAAATTACCCCATTACTTAGTGATGGAAAATACTATCTCGCTTGTTCAAAATACATTAAACTTACGGATAATTATATTGGTATAAAGGAAGGAATGAATCCAGAAAGTCCAATTCTCAAACTATGGTTTCAAGCATTAATTGCATTGGCAATAGGTGGCATAGTCGTAGGTATTATGGTATTTAACACAGGTGGTAGAATGACTGTTAATCAAGGAACCTACTTAGATCAAAAAGATTCCCGAATTTTGGCCAAAAGAGATTTATATGTCCGGACAACGACAACTCGTATTCGCAAGCCTCAAAATAACTCCAGTGGTGGTGGTGCCGGTGGTGGCGGTGGTGGAAGTAATGGTCACAGCAGCGGTCATTTCTAGTCAAATAATAATACAGAGGAATACTACTATTATTCTTATTTTGAAATATATAAAGAAAGGCAGGAATTATAAATGGGATTATTTTCAAATCAATTCGCAAACGTAGTAGAATGGGAAGAATGGAACGAGGAGATGATCTTCTGGAAATGGAGTAACAAGGAGATCAAAAAAGGCAGCCGTTTAATAATCAAACCAGGACAGGACGCAATTTTCTTAAATAGTGGTAGAATCGAAGGTATTTTTAAGGATGATGGTGATTATGATATTGAATCACAGATTATACCTTTCCTTTCTACTTTAAAAGGCTTTAAGTTTGGCTTTAATAGTGGAATGAGAGCAGAAGTATTATTCGTAAATACCAAAGAATTCTTAGTTAAATGGGGCACCAAAGGACCAATTAATATTCCTACCCCACAACTTCCAGGCGGAATGCCAATCCGTGCAAATGGAACATTTACCTTTAAAGTGAATGATTACGTTACATTGATTGATAAAATCGCTGGTGTAAAACAAAGCTACGTTGTGGAAGATGTAAAACAAAGAATTACAGCTATTTTAGATCAGTTATTAATGAAGTGGATTAGTAAAGAAGGAAAAGACATGTTTAATCTGCAAGCGAATGCCTTCGACATTGCAAAAGGAATCAAAGAAGATCTAGATATGCAGATTGTAAATGATGGTATGACTATTACAGGATTCCAGATTATGAGCTTTAATTATCCTGAAAATATCCAGAAAATGATTGAGAAAAATGCTTCCTTCAGTATGGTCGGCGATGTGAATAAATATCAACAAGTATCTATGGTTGACGGAATTGCATCTGGCAATGTGCAAGGTGGTGGAATGGCATCTGATATGGCTGGAATGATGATGGGTATGAACATGGCTAATCAGATGATGAATAATATCAACCAAGGAACATCTGGTAACCAGGCAATGAATAACAACACTCCTAGCCAAGCAGGAACTGGAACCAAACCAAACTTCTGTCCCAATTGCGGCCAGAAAACAGGAGAAGCAAATTTCTGTCCGAACTGCGGTCAAAAACTAGTATAATAGTTATATACTCATATCCCTTATACTAATAACATAATAAAAATCTATAAAATGATAAGAGATTATTCCAATCCATACGAACGGAGTAATCTCTTATTTGCTATCCACTACACAATAAATGTTTTCATGGAGTTATCTAAATCCTGTGATTCCTTCATTAACTGTTCTGCCGCCTCTGTTAGTGAAACGATAGCTGTCACTTGCTCAACCATGGTAGCAGTTACTTCTTCCGCTGCAGCCGCAGACTCTTCCGAAACTGCTGAAACATTTCTAATCGTATCTAGTACTTCTTCTTTCGCACCAGCAATTTCCTCCACGCTCACTACAATCTGTCTTAGCATAGAAACCAACTCACCAGTGAACTGATTCATCTCTCCAAATACCCGAACCGTACTTTCAAGTGCTTTTGTCTGAGATAACATATTTACTTCAGTTTCTTTCGCGGAATCTGTGGTTTTTTTGGTAGTAGACTGGATCTTATCAATGATAATTTTAATCTGATTACCTGCTTCCGAGGATTGGTCCGCTAGTTTACGAATTTCCTCTGCTACAACAGCAAAACCTCGTCCGCTCTCTCCAGCCCTAGCAGCCTCAATAGATGCATTCAAAGAAAGCAAATTGGTCTGTTCTGCTATGGCATTAATGGTATCAACAATATACCCTATATGATTGCTTTCATTTGCGACATCAACAATATCGTTTACCAAAACTTGAGCAATCTTAGTAGTTGCATCTGCTTCTGTATTTAGTTTTTCAACAATTACACTTCCGTTTTCAATGGTTGTAATCGTCTTATCCGCAATCTGTTCCATAGCCTCTGTATATTCATATACTGCATTAATTTGCTCTGAAAAGTTTGACATTTTTTTCAATCCTGCATCTGCTTCACTTGCCTGTACCACAATTCCATTTGTTATTTCTTCCACTATTTTAGATACATCTTGCATAGAAGCCAAAATTGATCCACTGGTACTTTGAACCTCTTGCGCAGATTTATTTACTTTACCGCCAAATACTTTAACATCTTGTAGTAAAAATCTTATTTTATCCAACATGGCACGAATGCTTTTCGCTACTAGATTAAACTCATCTCTTCGTTTCGTTTTGACATCAATGGTAAAATCGCCTTCCGAAACCTTATCAAGCGACTTAGACATTTCCTCTAATACCCTGCTGATACCTGATGATAATGCTGTACCTATGCCTCCAGCAATAATCACCGCAATCACAACCAATAGAATTGTACTAACCTTAATATTAGAAACTTCTTCTAATATTGTATCCTGTGGAATTAAAGTACAAAGCATCATTCTTGTAGAACCAACAGGTGCATAAACATATAGATACGTATCCCCTTTATAATCTACATAACGACTTCCGCTCTCACCAGATTTAACTGATTCTAAATAAAACTTCTCACCTGTAAAAACCGCCTTAACACCTTCTGATTGAGATGACATAACTTCCCGACCATCTTGAGTAACAAGAGCCGTTATGCTATGTTCTCCTAAATTCATCTCTTTCATAATATTCGTAATTGCACCGGTCTGAATATCAATTATCACAAACCCATTGCCCTTAATAAATTTCTTCACGTAACAAACTCCGTAACTGTCCTGACCTTTACCAAGAATACTATCGAAATATTTTCGATTCCCAAGCCAAGCCCCTTTCACCTTTCCATCACGAAACACATTTCCTTCTGCCTCCAAAAAGCTTTGGTATGCATCCGCTGGGATTACTGCTGAAGAGGATGAAATAGCATTACCATTTTCACCAAATACATAGTAATTATTTATATAGTTGGTTGTACCTTTCATATTAACAATACTCTCTTTCGCTGCCCTTAGATACGGCATTGCCTTTGAGGAACTTTCCTTATAATATTTACTATAATATTGAGTCAAATTGTCATTGTTTAATTGTTCTGTTGTTCTAGATTCCACATTATAACACATCAAATCAAAATACTGTGTCATAGCCGTTACTGTACTATAAACAGATTCCTTATATTTTCCCATTACGCTTGTGGATGCCTTATTATACGAAACAACACCTAGTACTATCATTAATATAATAGGAACACAAAACGCTGCAATTAATCTATGCAGTATTTTTTGTCTTTTTTCCTTTTTTACTATCTTTGAAGGTAATGAATCTTTCTTCTTCTCTGTTCTCCTTTTAGATATCTTTTGTTTTTTCAAAGAAAACCCTCTCCATTCTAATTAAAGTCTCCCACTTTATATAGCAAAAGTGTCACAAAACAATGTTTTGAGACACTTCTGGTGTTCATAGGACGAATAACAAGTGTCTTATTATCGAATACCAATCTCCGTATCCATTTCTGAAGTAACACTGTGACTCTTAATATAATCTACTACATCCTCAAATTGTGTAAATGCGAGTCCAACATAACTATCAGCCGCCCCATAATAGATGGCAATTTTTCCACTTTCCGAATCATGAATAGTTGCACATGGGAAGCAAACGTTAGGCACAAACCCTCTCTCTTCATACCACTCTTCTGGAGTTAATAAGAAATTTTCACATCTGTATTTTACAATAGAAGGATTTTCAAGATCTAAAATTGCGCCTCCTATACTATATACAAGACCATTGCAGGTACCACTTACTCCATGATAGAATAAAAGCCATCCTTCTGATGTTTCTATCGGAGCAGCTCCTCCACCAATCTTCACTGATTCCCACCATTCATTGCTTTTACCCATTACATGTCTGTGTTTACCCCAGTATACTAAATCTGGACTTTCACTTAAGAATATATCACCAAATGGCGTATGTCCACTGTCACTTGGACGACTTAACATTACATAATTTCCATTAATTTTTCTTGGAAACAATACAGCATTTCTGTTATATGGAATAAATGGATTTTCTAATCGTACAAACGTTTTAAAATCCGTAGTCTTTGCCATACCAATGGCTGCACCAAAGAAATCTTGACACCAGATAACATAATATGTATCTTCTACTTTTACCAAACGAGGATCATACGCATACTTTGGCATAAAAGAATTGCCATCCTCGTCTACAAATGGAATCTTTTCTTTATCAAAATCCCAGTGTACTGCGTCTTTACTTCTACCCATATAGATATATGGAATTCCATTTGTTTGTTCCCCACGAAATACTCCAATAAATTCACCGTCATATGGCATTACTGCACTATTAAAAATTCTTGCTACACCTTCAACGGGATTTCTACCAATGATAGGATTCTCACTATATCTCCAGATTGGTGCTCCAACTATATTAGAAGGCTTTTCTTGCCAAGGGACATTCTTAACTACCGGACTAATCATCTTAATTTCACTCATACTTTTCCTACTTTCTTAACTATAATTAACTACATCTATCTCTAGGATTTATACATCACCTCATATCTAAACATTAACCTTTTACTGCCCCATTTGTTAATCCACCATAAATTTGTTTCTGACATAAAACAAAGATGATAAATGCTGGGATAATAGTGATAATTAGGCCCGCACATATTAAATTATATTGATTCCCAAGAGGTCCTGTAAAGGTATAGAGGGAAGTTGCTACAACTACAAATCTTGACTTGTTTTGTAAATATAAATTAGCCATGTAATACTCATTATAAGTGGCTACCCCTTTTAAAATCATACAGGTAACAATTGCTGGTTTAAGCAAGGGAAGTAATATCTTAAAAAACACACCAAAATAGGTTGCACCATCCATAATTGCTGATTCATCCAGTGATTCTGATATATTTTCGAAAAATTGAATAAATACATAGATAGAAATTACATCTGTTCCCATCATTAAAATAATATAGCCAGGGATACTATTAACAAAATGCAAGTTAGTCATAATTTTATAAACTGTAACCTGCATCGCAACTCCTGGAAGTAATGCGGCAAACAGAAATAAGTTTCGAATCAAATTATTTCCTGGGAATTTGAATCGATTTAGTATGTAAGCCAGCAT
>JAEZUR010000141.1 GCA_023420935.1 Bacillota bacterium
ATTATTGGTTGGACTCTTGGAACAACATTGGGTGCTTTTATCTGTTCGTCCCTTCCTGACACTTTAAGTTCTGCTATGGGAATCGCACTTTATGCCATGTTTATCGCTATCATTATCCCACCCTCAAAGAAATCCAAACTTATACTTTCCATAGTTTTGATAGCTGTCCTAATAACATGCATACTGAAATACATACCAATCTTTCATTTTGTCTCCAGCGGTTTCCGTGTGATTATAACCACAATTATTGCAGCCGGAATTGGTGCGGTATTATTTCCTGTAAAAGAAACTACAATGGTGGAAAATCATGAACATAACTAAAGCATTGGTTGCTGTTTTATTAATGGCCTTGGTCACATACATACCAAGAGTGTTACCCATATCCATCTTTCGTAAGAAAATAAAATCTAACTACATCAAGTCTTTTTTAACCTATGTTCCCTATGCAGTGCTTGGTTCCCTCACCTTTCCGGATATCTTCTATTCCACAGGTAATTTTATTACTGCACTCTGTGGAACAGCAGTTGCATTGATGTTAGCTTATTTTGAAAAGAGTTTAGTAGTGGTCGCAATTGGAGCAATTTTGACTGTATATTTTATCGGTTTATTTATCTAAGAGTGTCTTTATTTATGCAATCCTTTCAAGGTTTATGTCAATATCTTTTTTTGATTTATCTCTTGACATCTGCTTCATAATTTAATATCTTTATATATGAAATGCAGTCGTGGCGGAATTGGCATACGCGCATGATTCAGGTTCATGTCCACGTAAGTGGGTTCGGGTTCAAGTCCCGTCGACTGCATTAAAAGAGACTATTTCAAAATAGTCTCTTTTTTATTATCTATAAACGTTGCATCTCTTAATTTATTAAGAATAATTGCATTCCCACCAAGATAAGTAACCATAGCATTTCCTTCCTCGGTTTTCATTAATGTAATTGAATTAATCGATTCTTCATTTTTCTTTTTACGGAAGAAATCATCAATTGGCCTATACTTATCTAACAATCTCCAGTATTCTCGCAATTTAGACTTACTTTCTTGATCAATGCTCTTAATTGTATCTTCACTGTTCCATGTGGTATATAGAATCTCCCTAACATCTACCCAATTGTATCCTTTACCACCTAATTCTTCTTGCATATTTTCTTTTAATTTATCTTGATCAATACCCTCATATATCAACTTTACTTTTGATAGATAATTAGTATGAAACGGAAACCACTCTTCCTCTATGGCATCCTCCACCTCAATATAAACTGTAGCATTATAACCAAATTGCTGAATCTTATCAGGTAAAATAATCTGTGTGCCAGGATTGAGATCATTGTATGTTATATGATTAACTCCGTCTTGTATCGAAAGTACAGACTCAATATCTTCTAAACTGATTCCCCAATATAGCCCCTCTATGGGCGGGTTATAACCATATTGATGGGGCGTTTCTTCCTTTGATTGTGTGTTGCAACCAGTGAGTATAAACAGAAACATCATGAATGCGATTAACACTTTAACCGTTTTTAGAATCTTGGTATGCATCATATCCCCCCCCTTGAATTAATATTCTTGGCGATGCCAAGGCTTTTTAATCCTTTCATATACTTATCGTAATCTTATAATAAAAAATATGATACCGTAACAGTATCATACTTTTATATTATATCATTTTAGTTCCCATATTATGTAAATTCATTCCATGATCAATAAAATAATTTAGATTGCATCCCGAACTAGTGAATCTGCATTTCCAAGTAATAAGGTTTCAAACTGGGTGATTGGCATTGGCTTCGCATATAAATATCCTTGTGCCATATCGCAGGATATGCTTTTAAGAAAATCTGATTGCATTTTCGTTTCAACACCTTCGGATAATACCTTCATATTAAGCTGTTTCGCCATACTAATAATACTAGATACAATAATTTGTTCTTCTTTTTGCATATCTCCTTGGCGGAAAAATTCTTTGTCCAACTTCAGAACATCAGTAGTCATATCCTTTAATAAATTCAAAGAGGAATATCCTGCACCAAAGTCGTCAATAGACACACCAAAACCAAGTTTACGAAGTTCCTTCATGGTAGAAATAGCGATTTCTGTATTATTTAAAAACATACTTTCAGTTAATTCCAATTCAATATATTTTGGTGGAATAAAATATTTATTCACTAGTCTTTTTACTTTTTCCACAAAATGTTCATCATTCAAATGTACCCTAGATACATTAACGGATATTGGCACAACTGGCATACCCTCTGTAATCCAGTGATGAATCAGTTTACATACTTCTTCATAAATATAAAAATCTAATTGAAGAATAAAACCATTCTTTTCAAACAATGGAATAAAATCATTTGGAGGCAATACAGTATGATTTCCTCTTTCCCATCTTACCAGTGCTTCCGCCCCTACCAACTTATTATCGCCTAAGTTTACTTTCGGTTGCAAAAACACCAAGAATTCTTTGTTTTTTAGAGCCCCTTCCATAGAATTGGTTATCTCTATTTCTTTTTTTATCTTATTTTGCATCTCAACATCATAAAACTTACAGATTGTCGTAGAGTTGCCTTTCACACTTTTTCTTGCAATATTAGCATTATCAATAAAAGTCATAATATCTTCTTCCACTGAATTGATAACACATACCCCACTGATTACAACAAAATTACAGTTAATATTTTTCGCCTTTTGCATCAATTGAAAACGTTCATTTACAGCCACGACCCGATCTGTAAGTGCACTATCATTGGTATATGGTAACATAGAAATGAAATTATCGGAGGATACTCTAGCAACTAAGGAGTTATCTCTGTTGTATCGATTTAACATGCTAGCAAAGTCACAGAGTACCTGATCCCCTTGTTCATAACCTAATGTATCATTGATGTATTTAAAGTTACTAATATCAGAATATACAACAGCATATCTTTTATGAGGGTTATTCTTTCTTAACTGATTAGCATCTTTTTTAAATTTATGTAAGGTAGAAAGATTGGTTAAACTATCATAATTTTTAATCTGATCTAATTTTTCCTGAATACGTTCTGAAACTCGATATTTCAGTAAATAAAATGAAATAATCTTGGTTATGGCAACTAAAGTATCCGCTTCATCCTTAGACCAATATCTACTTTTCTCATTATCTTCTACGCAAACGCTTCCTTTAAAATTACCTTCCTCATAGAAGGCACAATGAAGCATGGATTTAATATTTAGTTTATCTACGACCGACTTTAATGGTGATTGCTCTGGAACTTCATCACAATTATTAACATAGCAGATTCCCTTATTATCAAAACAATCTAATACATCACCAAAACTAGAATAGTCTCTGTTCTCCAATACTTTTTCAGAAAAACCACTTTCTTTATCCCAACAATAACTAACACCAAGATTATTTTTACCCTTCGTTTCTTCTAGGATAATCACAGAGCTAGCATCATATTGTCTTCCAACTTTTTCAATTAATAAATTAACTGCACTTTTTACATCTTTCGTTTTTGATAAAATGTCAAACGCAAACATGGTAATTTCTTTTCCAAAATAGTACCCTGCATAGCTTTCTGAATCCAGCTTATATTGATTATAAAATTCAGAATTATTTTCTGTTAAAAAGGATTTGTAATTGCCATCATAGAGCTCGCAGCAATTCTTCCCTTTGGCTTTGGCTTGGTATAAAGCTACGTCAGCAGTACGAAATAATTCTGTAAAAGAACTACCATCTTCCGGATACTTGGATACCCCCATACTACAGGATATTTTCAGATCACTTCCTTCACCACTATAGGTATTACGAAAGATTCGTTCTACTTCCTTAGATTTTTCTTTTATTTTATTCACGCTATCCATATTCTTTAGAAACACAACAAATTCGTCACCGCCAACACGACCCACAATATCTGTTACATAGAAAACTTTTTTCAGTGTATAAGCAATATTGTTTAAAACAGCATCACCAAATAAATGACCTAATTGGTCATTCACACGTTTAAAATTATCGATATCAACAATCATAAGAGCATGCTTGCCATCTTTTCCATCTTGCTCTAAAAAATTCTCGATCTCTGATTGTGTGCTGACTTTATTAAATAGTCTGGTTAAACCATCTAATTTAGCTAATTCTTGTAATTTCTCTGTTTCTCTCTTTTGATTATTGATATCATTAATACATCCAATAAACGTTTTTGGATTACCCTCATTGTCACGTATCACAATGCCTTGACCAGAGCACCAGAGTAATTCACCCGATGATTTTATATAACGAAATTCAATTGAATTGTCTATACCAGAACTTATAAACGTTACGCATTTTTCTATATCATCTTTGTGAATAAATTTACCGTTCGATAAAATGTTTTTAAACTTGCTAATAGTTTTTCCGCTGTATTCCTGAAACACTGAATTTCTGGCAAACACAACAGAATCACTTAATATATCGTATTCAAAAAAGCAATTAGAATTTAATGAGAGGATAACACCATAGCGTTCTCTCTCTTGAAATAATTCCGACTGCATCTTCTTCATATTATTAATATCAATGGTAACACAATAAACCAAACGTTTTCCTTCTTCGTCCTCCAACGTTTGGCATCTTGATAATACCCATTTTAATTCTTTATTTTTTGTTATGATGCGATGCTCAATATCATTTTTCACCTGTGAATTATTATTTTGCATAGGAATTGCACGCATAAAAGCTTCTAATTCTTCTGCTGGTATGATTGCATCCATTCTACCGCCAGTACACGCAAAAAAGGAATCATTGGTGTCATAACCTAATAATTCTAGCATTCCATCATTCATATAATTCACACATGCATTTTCCTCTAAACTGTATCTTATCAGTCCTCCAGGAAAATTGGAGAGAAACGTAGTTATTTCAGCACTATCTTGGAACATTTCTTTTTGCTTAATCATTATATTACCTTATACCCTATCTACATATTTTACTTGAAAAATATACTCCAAAATTTATATGCCCCAAACTATTTGTTCCCAATTGCCCCCTCATGGATTCGCCAAATGCTTCGCGCTTGGCTCATTGCTTTCTCATTACTTTCTCACTGCTTTCATTATATCATTTTCGACAATTCATGACAACGAAATGGTTGTGGAAATATCTTTAAAATTTGCCGAAATTTTCATTCTTTCTTTGTGCTTAGTGACAGTGATGAAAAACCAAAATGTGCATTTTGTGCGAATTATACAAAGGCACACGCACAATTTTAATAAGGCACCCAATGCCTGGGTGCCTTATATTCAAGTTTATATTTTAGCGATATCGATTAAAGTAATGTTCTCTTTATCTGCTGTTTCAAGGCTTGTCAATAATGCATTGGCTGTATCTAAGGATGTAAGACAAGTTACACCTGTTTCAATGGATGTTCTTCGAATCTGGAATCCATCACTGTTTTTATCTCTTCCTTGAGTAGGTGTATCAATTACTAAGTCAATCTGGTGTTCAAGAAGTAAGTCCATTAATGTTGGAGCTTCTTGATCTAATTTATTAATTGGAATAGCTAATACTCCATTTTGATTTAATACTCTTGCTGTACTTCTAGTAGCAAAAATATCATAACCTAACGCTTTAAATCTTTTTGCAACACCAACTGCTTCCATTTTATCGGAATCTTTTACTGTCATAATCATTTTCTTATGTTTTGGAAGGTTAATTCCAGCACCTAAGAATGCTTTGTATAGTGCTTCATTAAATGTCTTAGCGATACCTAAACATTCACCAGTTGATTTCATTTCTGGTCCAAGGCTAATATCTGCTCCACGAAGTTTTTCAAAAGAGAATACTGGCATTTTGATTGCGATGTAATCGGATCTCTTTTGTAATCCTGGTTCATAACCTAAATCTTTAATTTTTTCACCTAAGATAACTTTGGATGCTAAATCAACAATTGGAATACCCGTTACTTTACTAATATATGGTACCGTACGGCTAGAACGAGGATTTACTTCAATTACATAAACTTCTTCTTGATATACAATAAACTGTATATTGATTAAGCCGATTACATGAAGTGATTTCGCAAGCTTTCTTGTATAATCAACAATGACATCCTGAACTTTTTCAGAGACATTCTGTGTTGGATATACAGAGATACTGTCACCTGAGTGGATTCCCGCTCTTTCCACATGTTCCATAATACCTGGAATTAAGATGTCGTCACCATCACATACTGCATCTACTTCTACTTCTTTACCCATTAAGTATTTATCTACTAGAATTGGATGTTCTTGTACTACTCGGTTGATGATGGACATAAATTCTACTACATCTTCATCGGAGATAGCAATCTGCATACCCTGTCCACCAAGTACATAGGAAGGTCTTACTAATACTGGATAGCCAAGTTCGTTGGCAGCTGCAATTGCTTCTTCTGTTGTAAATACAGTTTTGCCGGATGGTCTTGGGATACAACATTCTTCTAAGATAGCATCAAATAATTCTCTATCTTCAGCTGCATCAACATTTTCTGCACTTGTTCCAAGGATCGGTACTCCCATTTTGATTAAGGCTTCTGTTAATTTGATAGCAGTCTGACCACCAAACTGTACTACCGCACCATCTGGTTTTTCTAGGTCTACAATATTCTCTACATCTTCTGGTGTTAAAGGTTCAAAGTATAACTTATCTGCTATATCAAAGTCTGTACTAACTGTTTCTGGATTGTTGTTTACAATAATTGTTTCATAACCGCTGTTTCTAAGTGCCCAAACACTGTGTACGGAACAATAATCAAACTCAATACCTTGACCGATTCGAATTGGCCCAGAACCAAGAACCATAACCTTTTTCTTAGTCTTAACTGGATCCACTTCATTGTAGCTACCAAAACATCCATAATAGTATGGAGTAGACGCTGCAAATTCTGCTGCACAAGTATCAACCATTTTAAAGGCTGCAACAATTCCATTTTCTTTTCTAAAGTTCTTAATTTCAGTTTCCGTTTTACCAGCTAATGTTGCAATAACCTTATCTGGGAACTCTAATCTCTTAGCTTCTTCTATTAATTCAACTGTAATTGCTTCTGACTTTAATCTTTGTTCCATCTCAACTAAGATGGCAATCTTGTCAATAAACCAAATGTCAATCTTGGTGATTTCATGAATCTCTTCATAAGATATACCACGACGAATTGCTTCTGCTATTACAAAGATTCTTCTATCATCCACATATTTTAACTGATCATGTACTTCATCGGTGGACATGTTGTCGTACTCACCAGTTATCATACTATCTAAATGTTGTTCAAGGGAACGAATTGCCTTCATCAAAGCACCTTCGAAGTTGGTGCAGATACTCATTACTTCTCCAGTTGCTTTCATCTGAGTAGTGAGTGTTCTCTTCGCCTGAATAAACTTATCGAAAGGAAGTCTTGGAATCTTAACAACAACATAGTCAAGCGCTGGTTCAAAGCTGGCATATGTTTTACCCGTAATTGCATTTGGTATCTCATCTAGTGTATATCCAAGTGCAATCTTAGCTGCAACTTTAGCGATTGGATATCCCGTAGCCTTGGAAGCTAACGCAGAAGAACGGCTAACACGTGGGTTTACTTCTATAACACAATATTCAAACGTATCTGGGTGAAGTGCGTACTGTACGTTACATCCTCCAGTTATCTTTAATTCTGTTATGATATTTAATGCAGAGGTACGAAGCATCTGATACTCTTTATCCGCTAATGTCTGAGATGGTGCTACTACAATACTGTCACCGGTATGTACACCAACTGGATCCAGGTTTTCCATATTACATACGGTGATGCAGTTACCATTTCCATCACGCATTACTTCGTATTCAATCTCTTTCCATCCTGCTATACAACGCTCAATTAGACATTGTCCAACACGACTAAGTCTTAATCCATTGGTACAAATATCTACTAACTGTTCCTCATCATCAGCGATACCACCACCGCTTCCACCTAAAGTATAGGCTGGTCTAACAACAACTGGATAACCAATGATATTGGCAAATGCAACCGCATCTTTTACAGTAGTAACAACTTCACTGGCTGCACATGGTTCACCGATTTTCTCCATAGTTGTTTTAAATTCTAAACGGTCTTCTGCCTTTTTAATCGTATCTGATGTAGTACCAATTAAGCGAACATCGTTCTCTTTTAAGAATCCAGATTCTTCTAATTCCATAGCAATATTAAGAGCTGCCTGACCACCAAGGGTTGGAAGAACGCTGTCAGGTCTTTCCTTCAGAATTAATTGTTTTACTATTTCTGGATTTAATGGTTCAATATATACTCTATCTGCAATATCTCTATCTGTCATGATGGTTGCTGGATTGGAGTTAACTAATACAACTTCAATACCTTCCTCTTTTAAAGAACGACAAGCTTGTGTACCTGCATAGTCAAATTCTGCTGCCTGACCAATTACGATTGGACCAGATCCAATCACTAAAACTTTTTTAATATCTTCGATTCTTGGCATTATTTAGACACCTCCACCATTTTGATAAACTCGTCAAATAGGAACTCAGAATCCTGTGGGCCTGCACATGCCTCAGGATGGAACTGAACAGTAAAGATATTCTTACCTAGGTAATGTAGACCTTCCACTGTACTGTCATTTACATTAATAAAACTTGTTTCAGCAACTTTTGGATCCAAACTTGCATCATCTACAACATATCCATGATTTTGTGAAGATATATAAACGCGGTTAGTGCTTAAATCCTTAACTGGATGATTGGCACCTCTATGTCCGTATTTCATTTTATGTGTTTTAGCACCATTGGCAAGCGCCATCAACTGATGTCCTAAGCAGATTGCAAAAATAGGAATGTTAGAATCGTATAATTTCTTAATCTCTTCAATAATACTTACACATTCTGCTGGATCTCCAGGTCCATTGGTAATCATAATACCGTCTGGATTACTTTTAATCATTTCCTCTGCTGCTGTTAAAGCCGGATATACCGTTACTTCACAACCTCTTTTTAATAGGCAGCGTACAATATTATTCTTAGATCCGACATCTAACACTCCAATTTTTAGTCCATTCTCGTTACCAGCAGTAGTCCCAAGATCTCCTGGTTTGTAGAATTTCTTTTCTTTGCATGAAACTTTTTCTACTACACCTGTTACGGTATAAGCTTTAATTCGTTCAATTACTTTATCTAAATCATAATTTTCATCAGTTGTTATCATACCGTTCATGGTACCTTTTTCACGTAAAATCTTAGTTAATGCTCTGGTATCCACTCCCGCGATTCCCGGTATGTCATTCTTTTCAAGGAAATTCTCGATGCTATCCTCGCTTCTAAAATTACTTGGCTTTCTAGCAATCTCTCTAACAATATAACCATCAGGCCATGCCTTAAGAGATTCCATATCCTCATAACAAACTCCATAATTCCCAATTAATGGATAGGTCATAACAACTGCCTGTCCTGCGTAACTTGGATCTGTTAACACCTCCAGATAACCTGTCATGGATGTGTTAAAAACAATTTCACTAATTACTTCCTTATTAGAGCCAATATGAGTTCCTGTAAATATAGTTCCGTCTTCAAGTATTAGAAAAGCTTTCATAAATACACCATATTCCTTTCTTCGTTCTTGCTGGTTGACATTACATTGCACTGGCCAATGCCTTTGCGATAACATAGGATAAATGTTTATGCATAGTTATTATTGTCTGATAATTTCTATGCTTTTATGTAATTCTCAGAAATTTGCATAAAAAAAGAAGAAAATACCCCTGAATTGTTCCGTATGGACGTACATCTTCACAGTTCTATCGCTTTCATCCTAAATTGATAAGATTCTACCATAAAACGATTTGATTTACAAGAGGTTTTTTCAAATTTCATAAAAATTAATTATTATTCACAAATTATGTATATTTATAGCTTGTACAATAACAATTTTACCATATAGAGAATATAGAAAAGCGCAGGTGATTCTCCATGAAATGACGAAATCCATGGTCTTCTCACCTGCGTTTATCAAGTTATGATTTATGAAAAAACTATACTAATTCACCAATCCGGCTAACTCCCACATATATCTCCGATATCTTATACCAAGTAGGATAATCTACAATACCATTTGGTGGCAAGTTAAATACACTCTGAAAAGTTTTCACTGCTGCTTGCGTTCTAGGGCCAAATTTGCCATCAACTACAAGTTTTGGTATCAGTGGATAATTGTTAGAAATTGTATTCAGCTGACTTTGCATCTGCCTTACACTTTCTCCAGATGAACCTAATGTCAAATTCACTCTCGGCCAAGATGATGGAACTCCTGAAACACTATTTGCTTGATTAATATACATGGTATCTCCATAAAAGTAACGCAAAATTTCAATTGGAGAATATCCTTTATCTCCTAAATATTTGCTTCCCCATTGTGTCATCCAATTGGGACATTGTGTCTTATTACCATCACAGTACTGGGTCATAATCGGTTGTTTTACATTTGGTCTTGATAAGTAATTTGAAAAAATAGTGTCCACAATAACGGATATATTTTGAAAAATGTTATGTCCAGGAACCCATTTATGATCAAACGCAGTAGAACTTGTTATGGTAAAATTATTTCCCTTGTTACGATACCATTCTGTAAATACACGATTTAAAGTAAATGATTGAATTGCCAACACATTTGCTTGAATGGTGGCGTTAGGCCAAGTGGCGTAAATCTCACAGGAAGCTACATTTTTAATATAATCTTTATATTTTACGTAATAATTCTTTGCGGATGTATCAGTTGGAGGTCCATCATGTACTATAATAAATTCCGGTATCACCACTTCTAATAATGCAATCGCTCCACTTTCAGAGGCTCTTTTTATCTCATCTTCCGCTATTTTAGGTGGATAATCTCCATATAGTGTATGGGGTGGAATTACAAATAGCGCCTGCCCCTCATCTTCAACTGGTGTCATCTGTACTTCTTGAATCGCAGTTTGATTTGCGAATATTTCAGTTCCTGCAATTTCTACTGCTTCATAGCCAGGAGCTTGAATTCTAAGAGTATATTGAGAGTACGGTTGCTCTGTAGAAGGTTCCATACTATACTCTATCGGTGGTGCTGCTAATTGTATCGGTTCTGTCTGTCCAATCTGGTTCGTTGTAATCTGTTCCAGTGTTTTATCTGGTTCCCCAGTGAACGAGATACTTATGGTAGCGTCCTGAATAGGCTTGGCACTTAAAGCCGAAACTAAATTCACCTTAAGATTACCAAAGGATTGTGTGCTTAATTGTGTAGGATATACCGAACGTCTCATTATACAACCTCACAACAATTCGAATTACTATTAGCATATGTTACAAATTAAGAATAGGTTCTATTTTACTATAGTGATTAAGCATTAAAATGGGCTGTTGCTTTTTGCAACAGCCCATACATTATTATTTCTAGAAAACCATTCTTTGTATATTGACGCTACCCAATTCCTTTAATTCTCGTTCTAATTCATTGGCTGAATCATCTGCATTATCAATAAACTCTAATAATATCAACCCTTGTGTACTACAAGCATCCGCAGATGCAACATGAAGACCCAAACGAGTACTAATCTCACAACCATGCTTAGTTAATAATTCTTGTACTCTACTAACCTTATCCACTCGTTCTTCTACCTTAATTCCCATAATAATTTTTGACATGTGCCTACCTCCATATTGTATTTTCCCGTACATTTATATAAAATATCCCTCAAGTAATTTTATCAAATATACACAAATATTTCAACAATTTTTACCACTTTTTATAACATTTGCCTTTATTTTTTTCTATATTGAAGTGGTTTAGAACGATTCTCCAACGTATCAAAATCATATCCTTCCTCTTTGATCATTTCAATAATCTGCGGTAACACCTGTGAGGTAAGTTCATTAATTTTAGAATCATGAAGAAGTATAACAGGTTCATTATATTTTGTGAAATTCTTTTCAATATTATGTATGATAGAATAGGTTGTTGGATTTCCCATGGAATCTTCTCCACTTACATTCCAATCAAAATACGTTAGTCCCATATTTTGGATATCTGATTTTACATCACCACAGATTCCTCCTAGATAACAATTATCACTTCCCCAAGGAAAACGATAAAGTGTTGGCTTTTCTCCCGTAACCTCATAGATCCGGTCATACGTTTTCTTGATATCTTCTAATAGTGCTTCGGATGAACAATAAATTTCATTCTTTTTATGGCAATAGGTATGAATTCCTATCTCATGTCCTTGCTCTTGCATTTGTTTTATGATTGCTTCTCTATCTTCTGTTATCTCGTTACCAATTAAAAAGAAGGTAGCTTTCACATTATTTTCTTTCAGAACTTCAAGAACTTTTGGGGTCACCCAAGATGGTCCATCATCAAATGTTAAGTAAACTACTTTTTTCTCTGTCTCAACCATAGCAGTTCTTGTTTCTATCAAGTTGTGGCTTATTATCAGTATACCTGCTACTAGACATATCATAAGGAAAATTCGAATCACAGAAGCAGCTATTTCTCTATCCCCTTGGTTAGTAAATTTCCTCATTTTAAAAATACTGCATAGATAATTTTTCATAGACATGGCCTTCCACTTTCCATTATCCTTCACTTTATCATATGCAGTGTTCTTGTTGTTCAAAACTTCTATCTTAATCGATTACTCTCAAAACGGATTCTTGCTTGTAAGTAATCTTTTAATATTTCAAAACGTTCTTCTAACGTACCTTCCGAGACAGCTAAATCCATCGATATTAACATGCTATTTAATACTGTATCGGTGATGTGATTTTTCATTCCTAATAACACATTTAATTTATCTTTGCAAGTATAGGAATCTAAGAACAGAAGTAATTCACTTTCTACCCGTGAGGAATCTTGGCTTTTTTCATGAGTTGGCTCAACTATTTTACTAGGTGTGATACGCTTACTTACTGGCTCTTCTATTTCCTTCTCGCTGATGTTTTTATCTAAGATATTATTCCCATTCCGTTGAACCAATTCAAAGCGATACTTCTGCACAACATCAGGATATTTCTCATGGTCCACTTCACTTGCAAACATGGATAAGGGTCTTACATATACTTGAAAATCACCATATAATGCTTGATAAACCACCATTTCTTCTCTTGTCTCCGAATGAATAGCTACTGCAATTATCTGATATAACTTATCTTTAAAATGTTTATAGAATTCTCCAGGCTTTGGCATTCTGTTTTGTTCTTGCATATTTTACTCCTATCTGCGCTTACTTGTTTGGCTAATTCCTTGTGGGATAACAGGTTATAACGAGGCTAAAAACACCACAATTGGTATCGTTACTAAAGATAATACTGTTGTGATTGCAAACAACTCAGAAGCATATTTATAATCTTTGTCGAAGCGAATGGCAAACATTACTCCAGTTGTTGCTGCAGGGCATGCTGCTTCCAATACAGAAGTTATAATTATTATATCGGATAAATGGAATAACTTAAATACCAAAATGGAAGCAACTGGTATTATGATTAATTTCAACAAACAAACCACATACAATCTTATATTTTTTAGTGCAGCCAGTATATTGGTCTGGGATAGTGATACTCCAGCAATGAGCATTGCTAGTGGTGTATTCATGTTTCCCAACGATACAAGCGGAGACATGATTATTTCTGGTAATCTGATTCTTCCAAAGAAACAGATTAGACCAATAAAAACTGCTATGATGGATGGAGAACGAAAAGCTTTGAATAATTCCTTAACATTATTCTCTTTTTTCATCATCATTACTCCATGAGTCCATATTAAGATATTGAATACTGACATATATGCTGTTAGATAAAATACTCCTTCATTTCCAAATAAGCTATAAACCAAAGGAATACCAAAAAATCCACAATTGGAATAGATTGAGCAAAATCGCTCGATTATGTAACGTTCATCCTCTCGTTTGGGTATGATAAGATATGCTATTAGTATTGAAATTGACATACCTATCACGGCTAATATGGCTGAATAAAATAATCCCCATACTAGTTTAATTTGAAAGTCTGCTTGAAATGAATTAAAGAGAATAATCGGGTTAATTACCATTAAAAGCAGATTTGATAATACTTTATTGGCGTGTGCATCAATTAATTTAATCCGATAAAGAACAACTGCAATTAGCATAATTACAAGCATCATAGCAATCTGGTTGGAAGCTGTTATTGCAAATTTCATATTATTACCTTTCTAGAATAATGAATTGCCTCCCACTGGGAGGGTTAACTATTGTCATGAATAAAAAGGGGTTGGCGAATCTGTATACAGTTTCACCAACCCCATATTTTAGTTCTGCAAAATGATAGAAATCACACCCCGCGAACTTTCTTCTGTCATGAATGAATTATTTTACTTCAACTGTCCAATTATGGGCATCTTCTATTTTGCCTAATTGAATTCCTGTTATCGTATCATAAAGTTTCTGGCTGATTTCTCCAATTCCGCCATCCTTTACTTTCATGATATGTTCATCCCATCTTAATTGACCAACTGGAGAGATTACTGCCGCAGTTCCGGTTCCAAAAACCTCTTCCAAGGTACCATCTTGAAATGCTTCATATATTTCATCAATCGTAATTTTACGTTCATTCACTTGCAGACCCCATTCTTTGCAAAGTTGAATTACTGAATCACGAGTTACACCTGGCAAAATACTTCCGTTTAACTGCGGTGTTACGATGGTGCCATTTATCTTAAAGAATATGTTCATTGCTCCAACTTCTTCGATGTATTTTCTCTCAACGCCATCAAGCCATAATACCTGTGAGTAACCAGCTTCATGTGCTTTCACTTGTGATTTAAGAGATGCAACATAATTTCCGCCTGTCTTTGCTTCTCCAATACCACCCTTTACTGCACGAACATATTCATCTTCGATCCATATTTTAACTGGATTAAGTCCTTCTGGATAATAAGCTCCTACAGGTGATAGAATAATCATAAATTTATAAGTATCGGAAGGTCTTACACCTAGAAATGGATCTGTTGCAATAATAAATGGTCTAATATATAGTGATGTTCCCTCTTTTGTAGGAATCCAAGCTTCATCTGCTTTTACAATCGCTTTGATTGCATCTAAAAAGTCTTCCTCTGGAATCTCAGGGATACAGATTCTTCTATTCGTATTGTTTGCTCTTTCAATGTTCTTCTGTGGACGGAATAATAATGTCTTGCCTTCCTCGGTTTTATATGCTTTTAAACCTTCGAACATTTCCTGTCCATAATGATAAACCATAGCGGATGGATCTAAGCTTAGTGGGCCATATGGAACGACTCTTGCATCATGCCAACCCTTTCCAGTCTCATAATCCATAATAAACATATGGTCTGTAAAGATTGTACCAAATACCAGCGGATTATCAGCTTTCGGTAATTCCTTTGGGTTCGTCGTTTTTTCATATCTGATGTTCAACATCTGTATCATCCTTCCTCTTACTGTTTTGGTGACTTTAGATCATCAATATTAATATAATAGACCTAGCTTATTTATTTTTCAAGCGTTTTTTCCAATCTGTAGAAAAACATTGTCTTGCATACAATATCGAATTTATCTTTTTTACTTTTTCACATACTTACAGAAACGGTATTCTAAATCATAATAGGTTTGTTCTTCTGATTCCCCTGCCAGATGCCATTCTGGTTTCTCATCTAGATTCGGGAAGAACGTATCCGCTTCATAAGCATAATCAATCTTGGTGATATGAGCTACATTACAGTATTCTAGCATTTGACTATATATACTTGCACCACCTATCACATAAACATCTTCAGAGGGATAATTGTTAATTTCTTTCAGCGCATCCTCAATACTATGAACAACAATTGCATCTTTCACCTCATAATCTTGTTCCAATGCAATTACAATATTAGTTCTACCTTTTAGCGGCATTCCTCCTGGAAAGCTTTCTAATGTATTCTTGCCCATTACCACAACTTTCCCCATAGTCTCTTCTTTAAAAAAACGCATATCTGCTGGAATGCTTATTAACAATTTATTATCATGTCCGATACCCCAATTTTTATCAACAGCTACGATTAAATTCATCTTGACTCCTTTCTACGCGGTAAAACGTATCCCATCCTTTTGTTATATATAATAAATTACTTGTTTATCCTGTATACACTACACTACTAATCTACAGATATCATAGCATTAGATTGCTACTGGAATCTCGATTTTTGGTCCTGTTACATAATTATCTAAACGAAAATCATCCACTGTAAATTGATAAAAATCCTTAATCTCAGGGTTCATCCAAAATACTGGTGCATCATAAGTTGGTCTTGTAATCAGTTCTTTAATGAGTGGAATATGTCTATCATAAATATGAGCATCTGCAATCACATGCACCAGTTCGCCTACTTTCATATCACATACCTGCGCTAACATATGTAATAGAACTGCATACTGACACACATTCCAATTGTTTGCAGCAAGAATATCCTGACTTCTCTGATTTAATATTCCATTCAGAATTAGTTTGTCACTATCTTTTTCTTTCGTAACATTAAATGTCATACTATAGGCACATGGATACAGATTCATTTCATGTAAATCTTCATGGACATAAATATTGGTCATAATACGGCGACTATATGGATTATTCTTAAGGTCATAAATGACACGGTCAACCTGATCCATCTGTCCTTCCTTGTACTGATGCTTTACACCTAATTGATAACCATATGCTTTCCCAATGGAACCATCTTCATCTGCCCAACTATCCCAGATATGGCTACCTAAATCATGAATATTGTTAGACTTTTTCTGCCATATCCACAGAATCTCATCAACACAGCTTTTAATTCCAGTTCTTCTTAATGTAATAGCTGGAAATTCTTTGGATAAATCGTAACGACTTACCACACCAAACTTTTTAATTGTATATGCAAGGGAACCATCTTCCCATTTTGGTCTAACTTTTTCGCCTTCTGTACTCACGCCATGATCTAAAATATCTTGGCACATATCTATAAATACCTTATCTGCTAAACTCATAAAGCCCTCCCAAATATTTAATCTATATTATGAATCAATCTATATTGTAGCTTTTTTTCTTCATATTATCAAGGAATATATATTTTAGCCCATACAATATAGGAATTAAGTCATTACAATTTACTACTATATCGTAAAAGAAACGGTGATATTCTGGATATAATATCACCGTTTTCTCTCCTCTTACTTATTTCTTCTCATTTTCACTTCTTCTATCTTACAATTTCATAGTTACCATGGATTGCTCATCTACAAATCGCTTAATATTAGATGCATTTACATACTTCTCTGCTTTTCCATCCTTTACAACCACTAAAGTCGGTGCCTGCATAATTCCATATTCTGATACAAGTTCTGTATTCTTCTCAGCATCAATTACGGAATAACTAAAGTCTTCTAAGTATGATTTGGCAATATTACAATTTGGACAAGTCTGGGTTGTAAATAGATACATACCCTCATCTGAATCTTCGCCAAGATTCAGTATAACTTCTTCTTTTGGTAATGTCATACTATTTTCCTTGTTATGATGCACTTGTGCATGAGTTACATCATAAAGCTTTCGGTTCTTGTATTCCTGAGTTTTACCTTCATTCCAGTTCTGTACTGGTCTATAATAACCAGTAATTCTACTATAAACCTCTGCATTTGCACCGCATTCAGGACAAGTAAACTGTTCTCCTCTTAAGTAGCCATGGGTTTTACAGATAGAATAGGTTGGAGATATGGTGTAGTATGGTAATTTGTAATTATCTGCAATGGTTTTAACTAGTTTTGCTGCTGCCTGCCAATCAGGAAGCTTTTCTCCAAGAAACGCGTGAAATACGGTTCCAGAAGTATATAATGTCTGTAATTCATCTTGTACATCCAATGCTTCAAAGATATCAGCTGTATACTCTACAGGTAAATGTGAGCTATTGGTGTAGTATGGGGTATCTCCTTTTGCACCAGCAGTCTTTATTGCTGGCCAACGTTTACGGTCATGTTTCGCAAGACGATAACTGGTAGATTCTGCAGGAGTTGCCTCTAAGTTAAATAAATCACCATATTCTACTTGATAATCAGATAAACGTTCTCTCATATGATTTAACACTCTAACAGTAAAATCTTGTGTTTCTTTATTAATCATATCTGTACCTAACCATCTAGCATTCAATCCTACTTCATTCATTCCTACCAATCCAATGGTTGAGAAATGATTATCAAAACTTCCAAGATAACGTCTCGTATATGGATATAATCCTTCCTCTAAAAGCTTGGTAATTACATCTCTTTTCACTTTTAATGATCTTGCTGAGATATCCATCATTTTATTTAATTTTATAAAGAATTCTTCTTCTGTTTTGGCTGAGTATGCAATACGTGGCATATTAATCGTAACAACGCCGATGGAACCTGTGCTTTCTCCCGAGCCAAAGAATCCACCTGTCTTTTTACGTAATTCACGAAGATCCAATCTTAATCTGCAGCACATAGAACGCACATCACTTGGTTCCATATCACTGTTAATATAATTTGAGAAATATGGTGTACCATATTTTGATGTCATTTCAAATAACAAGCGATTGTTTTCTGTATCAGACCAATCAAAGTCTCTTGTAATGGAGTAAGTTGGAATTGGATATTGGAATCCACGTCCATTGGCATCACCCTCAATCATGATTTCAATAAATGCTTTATTGACCATATCCATTTCTTTTTTGCAATCTTTATAACAGAAATCCACTTCTTTACCACCAATAATACAAGGAATTTCTGCCAGATCATTAGGAACAGTCCAATCTAGAGTAATATTAGAGAATGGTGCTTGGGTACCCCATCTGCTTGGCGTATTCACACCATAAACAAAGGATTGAATACATTGTTTTACTTCTTTATATGTTAAGTTATCTATTTTAACAAAAGGCGCTAAATACGTATCAAAAGATGAAAATGCTTGCGCACCCGCCCATTCATTTTGCATAATTCCTAAGAAATTAACCATTTGGTTGCAAAGGGTTGATAAATGACCGGCAGGAGATGAAGTTATCTTACCTGGAATGCCTCCTAACCCTTCTTTTATTAACTGTTTTAAAGACCATCCTGCACAATATCCTGTTAACATAGATAGATCATGAATATGAATATCTGCGTTACGATGGGCATTAGAAACCTCTTCATCATATATTTCTGATAACCAATAATTGGCAGTTATGGATCCGGAATTGTGTAAAATCAAACCACCAACAGAATAAGTAACGGTTGAGTTCTCTTTTACTCTCCAGTCTTCCTCTTTTACATAACTGTCTACAATGTCTTTATAGTCAAGAATGGTAGATTTCATATTACGAATCTTTTCTCTATTCTTACGGTATAGGATATAAGCTTTCGCTACTTCTGTATAACCAGTTTGTTCTAAGACATGCTCTACACTGTCTTGAATATCCTCCACATGAATTAGATTGTCTTTGATTTTTGCTTGAAAATCTGATGTAACTCGTAATATTAACAGATTGATGATATCCTCATTGTATAATTTCTCTGTGGCATTAAATGCCTTTGAAATTGCTTCCCCAATTTTTTTTAAGTCAAATTCTGCAATTTCTCCATCTCTTTTTACTACATTAATCATTGCTACTCTCCCTTTCTCCTTATCATATTGTACGAACTTCTTGCCCCCAATACTGTTCATAAGAATATGTTCTTCCTTTGTAAGAATAGGTTCTTTTATCTACAAGAACAAGTTATCCACGTCTTTAATTTTATCAGATTGGAATTTATTAGTCAAGGTAAAAAACACCATATATACTACCTTGTTTTTATCAAGGGTACTATATATGGTGTTTTTATGGTAATGCCCTATTTTAAAGGGTTCTAGCCTTTTCTACTATATTCCGAAATAAATCTCCCTTGGAACATATGCTTTTATATAGATGCCATCATCCCTATATTCTTCTTCCAATAACTGTCCATACTTACGTATAGTTTGAAGCTTTCCTGCTTCTGCATAAGAAAATACTTTTTCTAGTAATACTTTACTATTTCTTAATACTTCTTCAATTGTGTTAAGAAGTTCTTTGATCCCCGTCTTTTCTTTTGCAGAAATCTTAACTGTATAATCTGCTTTAAAATCTTTTAGTATCTGATCATCTAATATTCTATCCTGCTTATTAAACGCTGTAATAATGGTCTTTTCTTTTACTCCAAGATTATCCAAGGTCTCATATACAATATGCATCTGTGAATATGCCGACTTATTAGAACCATCCACCACATGTAGAATTATATCTGCATACTTTGCTTCTTCAAGGGTACTACGAAATGCCTCTATTAAATGATGAGGTAATTTACGGATAAAGCCTACTGTATCGGTAAAAAGAACCTGTTGTCCACTTTCCAGAGTATAGTTTCTCGTTGTAGGATCCAGCGTTGCGAATAATTTATCTTCTTCTAACACGCCTGCCCCGGTAAGAGAATTTAATAAAGTAGATTTACCAGCATTGGTATATCCCACAATTGCAACTACTGGTACGGCATTCTTACTTCTTTGTTTTCTCGTAACTTCTCTTGATTGTTTTACTTCGGATAGTTCACGATTTAATTGAGAAATTCGATCACGAATTAATCTTCGGTCTACCTCTAATTTTTTCTCACCAGGTCCTCTAGTTCCAATTCCACCACCTAATCTTGACAATGAATTACCAAGACCAATTAATCTAGATGATCGATATTTTAACTGCGCTAGTTCTACTTGAATTTTACCTTCTTTGGTGGTTGCTCTTTGTGCGAAAATATCCAGAATCATGACGGTACGATCAATCACCTTGGTCTGAAGCTCATCTTCTAAATTTTTTAATTGAACCGGTGATAATTCATCATCACATACCACTCCTGTAGCATGCAATTCTGCAACCAGTTCTCTCACCTCAACCATCTTTCCTTTTCCAATATAGGTACCTGGATGCACACTTTCTCTATTCTGTATCACTTTTGCTACTGTAATTGCACCTGCTGTTTTTGCGAGTTCTTCTAACTCCTCCAGTGATTCTTGCGTATCATCATGTTCATTTACGGCTACCCCTAATAATATAATTCTTTCTTCTTGATCCTTTATTTCATGTAATTGAGCCATATGTCCTCTTTCTTTCATTTCATCTTTTTATTCTTATCTTTTTATATCTACCTAATTTAATTTTTCTTTGTTTTACTTTTACTCTTTTTCTCAACTCTAGTCTGTATATATTCATACTCTCTTGCCATATCTTCATCATCAGGATAAGATTTCAGATATACTTTTGCTGCTGTTAACGCCTCTTTATATTTTGCTAAGTGTTCCATAGATACGATTTCATTAAAACTTAAAGTTTTATTCCATGTACTCTCATTTAGGTCTAGTCCCGTTGAAAACATGGTATATGCTTTCTCATAATCTGCTAACTTAAGATAGCAAAGTCCTAACTGATTATATGTCTCACTAGATTTCTTTCCTACGTCAGTATTAAGATAGCGTTCATAGTGTTTTGAAGCTGTTTTATAATCTGAATCCATCTCATAGATTTGTCCAAGATAAAAATTCGCATCTGTTATTTTCTTATCAACTAACTCTGTGAACTCACTTTTGGCCTTTTGGTAATCTTCTTGATAAAAATGTATTTGAGCAATATGATACAAATCTTCGTCGGATTTGGCTTTAATGGCTAATGCTTTTTCCAAAGTAGATTGTGCACCTTTCGTATCCTTTAACTGAGTGTAGATAAAATACTTACCAAAATATAAATCGTAATTATTCTTGTCCAACGAAATTGCCTTATCATAATCCATTAAGGCTTCTTTTGTCTTTCCTAAATATGATTCCATTTGTGCACGATTCGCATATGCTTTGACATCTTTTTTGTCCAATTTTATAATTTCTGAATAAGTCTTTACCGCTGATTCATACTGCCCTGATTTATTCTCAGCATCTGCTTTATATGAAAGGATATCCAGATTTAATTCATCTAATTCATTGATTTCTAGGGCTTGTTCAAGTGGTTCAATGGATAAATTAAACTGATTGGATTCATAATAAGTTATCCCTTTACCACGATATGCCTTTTTATTATTTTCTCGAACAATTTTATTATCTTTTGCAATCACCGCTTTATCAAATTGAACTAAGGCTTGATCAAACTGTTTTGTTTTTATCAAACTCATACCATAGGAAATATAATACTCTGCCTTCTCAGGATTCTTTTTCACAGCCTCTGATAACGAAGCTGCTGCTTCCTTATAAGAACCATTCTTAAAGCTTTCCATTCCCTCTTTATAATATTGTCTAGCGCTTTTTCCATTGGAGCAAGCAGAAAACAATATTGTTACTAACACTAATATGGTAAGTAAATATTTTGTTCTCAATGATGTTGATTTCGTACTATTTTTATTATTAATATTACTTATATTCTTCATTTATTTTTCCTCAATTCCATTCTTCATTACGTCTTATTATAAGTATACTAGAAATGAAATGCAATAAAAAAGAAAATTTTGTTATTGACATTTTTCTTGTACGAATAATTCCCTTTTATTTCGTGGATAATAAGCCATGAATAACATAAGGAGGTGAGATCATTGACAACTTCAAGATCAATTGCACCACATGAAGCACTTGAATTACATGAATTGCTAACATTTAAAAATGTTTGTGCTACCAAATCAGCCACCATGGCAGAACTTGTAAAAGACGAAGAATTAAAATGTCTACTGAAGGATGATTTTAATGTAGCACAATCTCACATTTCAGAATTGCAAGATTTAGTACGTAAAGCAAATTGGAGTGGTAGTACTGTAGATATGAATTCTTTATCATAACCACACAATAAGCAGAAAGTAGGTGAAATAATGGCTACTATGATACAGAATCTTGCAGGCATGGCAAATATGACTGAACAGGTTATCGCAACCGATCTTTTGCTTGGTTCCAAAGCTGCCATAAAAAATTATGCCACAGCATTAACAGAAACAGTAACTCCAGAAGTAAAAGAAACCTTAAGAAGACATTTAGATATTGCAATTGATAATCATGAAAAGATTACCGATTATATGGTATCTAAAGGTTATTATCATGTTTATAACCCTGCAGAGCAGTCAAGACTTGATATGAATGCATCTGATAAAGTTATGAAATTACAATAAAATGCTACGAAATGAAGCTGTCACAAAATAGCACTTACTGTTTATTTTGCAACAGCTTCTTTGAAGAATTTGGAGAGATATAACATGTTAATTATTAAAAATGGTAGAATTTTCACTATGGCAGATAGAGTCTTAGACCCTGGTAATGTATACATTGAAAATGGTAGAATAATAGATGTAAATGATGATACCAATCCAACTGTAAATGAAGATGATGTTGTAATTGATGCAACTGACCTATGGGTATTACCAGGTATTGTGGAAGCTCACAGTCACATCGGAATCACAGAAGAAAAAAAGGGTATGGAAGGAGACGATTGTAATGAAACAACTTCTCCCGTTACGCCTGAACTTCGAGCCTTAGATGCTATCAATCCTCTTGATCCAGCTTTTCATAATGCAATACAGGCCGGCATTACCACAGTATTGGTTGGTCCTGGGAGTACCAATGTTGTTGGAGGTCAATTTTTATTAATGAAGACACATGGCCGAGTCATCGACGATATGAAAATTTTAGAACCTGCTGCAATGAAAGTTTCTTTTGGTGAAAATCCAAAGGGAGCATATAAAGACTTAAATAAGCCACCTTCTAGTAGGATGACTATTGCATCCCTCCTCAGAGAGCAATTATTCCAAGCAGTACAATATCAAACTAAGAAACAAAATGCAGCGAAGAATAATGAAACATTTGAGGAAGACTTCTGCCTAGAAGCATGGATGCCGGTTCTTGAAAAAAAGATTCCACTAAAAGCACATGTACATCGAACAGACGATATACTAACAGCAATACGCATTGCCAAAGAATTTGATTTAAATTTGACATTGGATCATTGTTCGGAAGCACATATTATTGCAGATGAGATTAAAGAAAGTGGCTTTCCCTGCATTGTTGGCCCAGACGTTGCCTGTAGAAATAAATTAGAGATCAAGAACGCCGATTTTAAAACAGTAGGCATATTAGCCAAGAAAGGTATTCTCGTTGCAATTACTACTGATCATCCCGTTACACTAATCCAATATCTCCCTATATGTGCTGGCCTAGCTGCTAAAAAGGGACTTGGAATCGAAGAAGGATTGAAAGCAATTACAATAAACGCAGCAAAAATCTGTGGCGCTGGTGAGCGGATTGGTAGTATTGAAATTGGAAAAGATGCTGATATTGCTATTTTTACTGGTAATCCCATGGAGGTATTTACCCATACTGTATATACCATCATAAACGGGGAAGTAGTTTACGAATGGGATGATGATGAACATGAATATAAAGATTGTATTGAACAATTTTATAAGGAACATCGTGAATATATGTAGTATTAAAATTGGGTCTGTTTTATCAAAGTGCAAGCACTTGTGTTACAGACCCTACTCTATGGAATAAGAATCATCTATCATTAATACCCTCTTACCTAACCAAGTATTTTGGTTAGGGTTTTAGTACTACCTTTATACAATTATCTTCTTTTTTATCAAATATTTCATAAGCATGTTCACCTTTATCCAAAGTAAGTTTATGAGTTATGATATCCGTTGCATCGAATTTCTTTTCTCGTATCAGTTTTAATATTGGATCCACATATGACTGAGCTGGACATTGACCCATTTTCAAGGTAATGTTTCTACCAAAGAAATCACCAAGTGGGAAATTATTATATCTTGCTCCATATACACCAACCATAGATACCGTTCCACCTTTTCGAACTGATTGCGTGGCAATTTCTATGGCAGACTTTGATCCTCCTTGCATCTTTAGTGCTGTTTCAATTAATTCTATTTTAGACATTTTGCCATCCATACCAACACAATCAATAACCACGTCGGCTCCTCCGTTGGTAATCTCCTTTAAATATTCGCCTGTATTGTCATGTTCTTCAAAGTTTACGACTTCAACCCCATACGTTTTAGCATGCTCTAATCGATACTTAATATAATCTACTGCAATCACACGTTTTGCACCTTGAAAAATAGCCCACTTAATGGATAATAAACCAACTGGCCCACATCCTAATACCACAACAGTATCTCCATATTTCACCCCTCCATTTTCAACTCCCCAATAAGAAGTCGGAAGGATATCTGTAAGAAAAAGTACCTGTTCATCGGTTAAATCTTCTGGAATAACGGTTGGTCCTACGTTAGCATATGGCACTCTTAAGTACTCCGCCTGTCCACCATCATATCCACCAAAAGTATTGCTATATCCAAAGATGGCGCCTGCTTCACCATTGGGATTGGAATTATCACATTGACTCCATAATTCATGTTCACAATACCAACAATGTCCACAAGATATTGGAAATGGTACAATAACACGATCCCCTTTTTTCACTTTGCGAACATCATTACCAACCTCTTCTACAATTCCCATGGTTTCATGGCCTAAAACAAAACCATGAGGCATATTAGGTACCATTCCATGAATTAAATGCAAATCCGATCCACAGATAGCTGTTGATGTTACTTTCACAACAATATCGTCTGCTTTCTGGATGGTTGGGTCATTTACGTCTCTTACTTTAACATTTTTAATTCCTTCATATACTATCGCCTTCATTTCATACCTCCATGAAAAATGATTAACCTTAGTTTCTCCATAGACGGTGTAACTATTCCTGATTTCAATTGCTTTTTGGTAGGTGTATTATTATAATAAGGAGAGAGTCAAATACGCAGATATGGGAGATGTTGAGTCAATTTGCACAGATTGAATGTGTCAAGAAAGTGATACACCATATAATTTGACTCGCAACACGCTTTCGCTTGGATGAAGTTCGTAATGGTACGTAAGGTTCTAAAAGACAGAACCTAAGTACCAACGACTTCATAACAGTTGCTCTTCAAATTATATGGTGTATCACTTCAGTATAGATTGTGGATGTGCAAATTGACAGTTAAGGTTGTTCAAAGGGACTTTTGGGCTCTTAGATTATAATGCATTTATATATTTTATAACAAAGACTACTATTTTTTTAAGATAAAGAAGGAGATTATTTTGGAATTAGGATTTTTACCGTTTGAAAAAAATTATTATGAGGAAGTATTGCCTTATTTTGCTTTGCGTCCTACGGAATGTAGTGAATCACAATTTGCTTACCATGTTATATGGAAGGATTATTATAGTGCTCAATTCTGTCTTTTACCGACGGGGGTTATCTGGATGCAACGGATAGCTGACTATCCGTTTGCTTCACTTGTTCCTGTATGTAAGAAGGAGGAGTTAAGAGGTAATTTTCAATTACTACAAGATTATTTAACTAATGTAAAACAATCAAAACTTATCATGTATTTAGTGGATGAAGAAGCCTTGGAGATTATAGCTCCTGATCCTTTGAAATATGAGATTATAGAAGATGTCAATAGTTTTGACTATATTTATGATGCTGAGAAACTAAGACTTTTATCAGGGAAGAAATATCATAAGAAGAAAAACCATGTAAATGCTTTCTTAAAAGAATATGGAGAGAGATATGAATATAAGAAATTATCTCTGGAACACACCAGTGAGATTCTAGAATTTTCAAAAAAATGGGCTCAAGCCAAAGATAGTGACGATGAGTTAAACCGAATCGAAAGCGAAGAAATTGGAATTAGAAATCTACTAGATGCTTATGCCTATGCTAATATTCGTATGGGTGGCATTTATATTGATGGCATTTTAGAAGCATTCACCATTGGAAATTATAATGAAAGTATGCAGATGGCTATCATTCATATTGAAAAGGCAAATAGTCTAATAAGAGGATTATATCCATTTATCAATCAACAATTTTTAATTCATGAATTTCCAGAATCACTCTTTGTGAATAGAGAAGATGATATGGGGCTTCCATCATTACGTAAGGCAAAAGAAGCATACCACCCAATTAAAATGGGAAAAAAATATACCATACAAGAAAAATAATGCATTTAAAAAAGGCTGTTAGAAATAGCAAACAAAAACTATTTCTAACAGCCTATACTATTAAGTGAAACGATGCTCCTTCATCATGGAAACAAAAATATCAACAATACTTGGGTCAAACTTAATACCAGATTGCTCTATTAATTCTTGAAGTGCTTCCTCATGAGAAACAGAATGTTGGTTCTCTGCATTCGTCATTGAATCATATCCTTCTACGATTGCTATAATTCTTGATAGTATTGGTATTTCTTCTCCTTTTAAGCCTTTTGGATAGCCTAATCCATCCCATCTCTCATGATGTGATAAGATAGCTTCTGAAATGTCTATGGTCTCATCAAATAGATTTAGGATTCGATAGCCTACCATTGCATGCTGTTGCATGGTCTTTTTCTCTTCATCCTTTAATTGACCTCTATTATTCAGCAACTCTTCCTCAAGCATAATCTTGCCGATATCATGATAATAACCTGCATCAGCGAGTTTCTTAATCTCAGGTTCGGATAACTTCATCGCCTTTCCTACATCTATGCACATTTTACTTACTGTTTCTGAGTGTGCTTTTTCACGGGCACTTTTACTGTGCAAAGATTCAATTAAAGTAGTTACCATATCCGAATTCACTGTATTTCGATTCATTATTTTTAACTTATACATTTCATCTTCTGCAATTTTTAACGTTCGGTAAATATCTTGATCCATCTTAGTCTTTCGATCATACCCAATTGACATGCTGCATTTTATTGCTGCTATTTTTTCTTTGGATAGAAGTTCTTTTATGCTATTAACTAAATCAGATACATATTCGTCCGTAACCTTAGTGAGTAAAATTGCAAATTCGTCGCCACCAACTCGTGCAATAATTGAATCACCATTGTTGGTTCTTTGAAGTACTTCAGCTGATTTTTTTAGTAATTCATCACCAGCATTATGTCCAAAAACATCATTGGTTAATTTTAAACCATTTACATCACAATAAACAATGGCTATTGGCAGATTTTCTTCCATATCTAGTTGCTCAATGGCATCTTCAAAATACATTCTATTATAAAGACCTGTTAACGAATCATGATAACTTAAATATTTAATCCTTTCTTCTCGATGCTTACGTTCTGTATTGTCTCGAAAGGTTACGACCGCACCTATCACTTCTCCATCTTTAAATTGTGGATATGAATAATATTCTACATTAACATAAGAACCATCTGCTCTCCAAAACACCTCATCATCTGCATGGGTTCCAGTAGCATCTAGTAGTGCTTGATGGATTTTACATTCCGCAAGTGGCATTGGCTTTCCATCCTTATAACTATGGTGAAATAAAGCATGTACATTCTTTCCAATTAATTCACTATGATGTTGATACCCTAGAATCTTTAAACAGCTGCTATTACAAAATGTACATTTCAGATCCATATCCATACCATAGATAGCTTCTGCTGTTGAATTAAGAATTAAGCTAAGCTGCTCTTTATTTTCATTCAACAGATTATTGGTTTCTTCTAATTCTAGTGTTCTTGTCTTCACCTTAGTTTCCAGATCATTTACAAGCATATAGATGGTGTCCGCCATCTTATTAAATGCTTTGGATAGTTTACCTATCTCATTATTCCGATGTATTTCTGCACGTTGTGACAAATCTCCGTCGGCATATTTTTCTGTTGTCTTAATTAAGGAATTGATTGGATTCAAGAACTTATTCGTTAGTGCAAAATAAATAACGGTTGATATCACCAATACAATCATGGTCAATAGAATCGTTATCTTAATCGTGTTAAAAATATGCGACATAAATGTGCTTTCTGGTATTCCAGAGATTACAACCCAATCAATACCTGTCTTTTGATATTCCATCACATTAATATGATAGGTCATACCATCATGCTTAACATTATAATTAGTATCTTGAATCATTTTATACTGCTTCAGTGTTTTAATAAGAATTTCATTATCAATCTCATCCGCTGAGGTTCGCTTCATACTTCCATCTGGTAACATTTCAAAATTGGCATAATCCAAAGTGTTTGAAATCAAGTATCCCGTATTTTTTTCAATAATAACAGCAAATGCATTTTCTTTACTGACCGTCTCTTTTAGATAGTTATCAATCTGGGAGAGTATAATATGTGCGCCTAATACACCTACTAAGTCACCTTCCCTATCATAGATAGGATAGGCAGAAGAGATAGCTAAGTCATCTCGAATAAAATGTTTATATATAGGAGAAAAAATTGGTTTTTTAATTTCTTTTGCAGCAATGTACCAGTCTCTAGTTCGTGGATCAAACTGTCCTGCTCTGAAGACTCGATCTCCTGCTGTCATATCTTCTTTCACTTCATAATACCATGAATTGCCGCCAGTACTTGAATTATTTTTAAGAATCTCTATTTCATTATTAGAATTTCTTCTGGCTCCATAATATTCACCCGTTTCCATTCCATAAGTGTAACTATATAGTTCTTTGGCAGGTTCTGCGTTCAAAACATTGACAAAAAAGCGTTCCCTCTCTTTTGGGTTATTTATATTTACGACATGATTATATATCAAGCCTTGATTAAATTCATTAATATAGACCGGATTATTAATAAATGCTTCAATTTCCTTGAATATATCATTATTCATATCTACAGCTATTTTAGTTACGGATTTATCTGTGGTTGACCACCAATTAGAAAACACTAGAATGCCTATTCCACCGACAGTGGCAAACATAAGCGCGATAAACAATATAATTATGGTGTACCGAATCGATAAGCTTTTTCTATTTCCATAAGCTTTAGTATCTTTCATAGCTTTGATTCCTTTCTCTATCGCGTCTGGCCGAATGAATTACAAGTACATTGGTCAATTACCTACTCGCAAAAATCAAACTACGTGGGTCACAGTACAGTCATTTAAATTAGTATGAATTAGTACATAAAGTCTAAGTAAATTATATCATGTATTTCTATTTGGTACAAGCAAAAATAGTCTCGCAAAGCGAAACTTTCGGAGCTGGTGTAGCACTCACATGTTACTATAATTGTACCCAAAAAAAGAAGCCTGCATTGCAGACTTCACGTATATTCTTCCTAATGAATCGTACTATAGTGCTCTTTCTTTTATAATTTGATACAGTTCTTTGTCCTCTTTTAAAATACGAGTTTTAAGTAATTCTATTGTAATCTTTGCACTGCGAATGAAATTATCCATATCTGCATTGATCTTACTTGCCACATTATATGCATTTTTAAACTCAAAATAGTGATTAGCCAGATCACCCATTTCATCAATATACAGTTTTGTCATGGCTTGTATCTCATTATCCTCACTGCTTAATAAGCGTGGATATAAAAACTTGTCCTCTTCCATTAAATGAATTTTCAGCAATCCAGCTAATTTACTGATATGCATTGCTGTTTCCTGTACATTTATATCACTGCTTTGCTTACATATTTCTTGCTCTAAAAATTCTATTTCTAATTTAATTGTATCATGCTGACGATTTAAGTTGTCTATATTTATCATAATGGTACCTCCTATACAGAGACTTGCGAATTAATAATTATTGGGATTTCCTATTTAATTCGCAATTATTTTTATTTTACGACTTTATTATAATAGAAAACTTGTCATTTGTATGTAGCTATAGCTACTTGGTAACAAATAACAAAATTTACAATAATACTTTTGATTCAAGTTGAATGTTTGTCATTTTGGGACATGGTATATATCTCCTTTAATTCTCGTATACCATACGAGGTGCTTTTTTGAATTTAATCCTCCAACTTGTACCAGTGCTTATATTATATGCATTCGCAAACGACCCTTGGTTAATGGCTACCGCCATATTTTGCAAGGAATTAATATATATTAAGCTTTCTCCTGCACGAACATCGGCAAAAGACTTGGCATAAGTTACGATATTCTGGTATACAAAACGGGTATTATTCCTTATACTGATCTCTACACGCTCTCCTTGTTGTATGCCCAATTTGTCAAATAATTCGAAGGAAATATTTGTCCACAAACTACCAAATCTTACGTCAAGTACATCAATGGTTCCCTCTATCATGTTGTTGTCAAAAACAGGCTCTACAATTGGTAATTCTACAATACTATCTACCTCTACTTCTTCCCCTATGGCTTCAAAAGAAGTATGGTGTGCTGCTAGCTTAGCGCCTACATAAGCATATACATCACGTCCATGGAACGTATAAGATAATTCAGAGTGTGGAAGGTGATTAGACGATTCTTCAATCTTTCTTACTTCACTTAATCCCAACATTCTCTTTATATGTGTTAAGGTTCCATTATCCGGAGTAATAATATATCTTCCTGATAAAGTCTTTGCTGCTACACTTCGTCTAGAGGATCCTACTCCTGGGTCAACCACAGACACAAAAACGGTCCCTTCTGGCCAATATTCCACCGTCTGGATTAGTCTATAGGATGCTTCCCATATATCATACTGTGGAATATCATGGGTTAAATCAAATATTTTCATCTCCGGATCTTCTGAAATTGCAACTCCATGCATTGCCGATACCGCCCCATCCACTAAACCAAAATCGGATTGAAAAACAATAGCATTTGTCATAACATCAAACCTCCAATCTATTCTTTTAATAATACGTAATCAATTCCTTATATCTTTTTATTATTTATTTTTAATAAAAAAAGAGTTTTTGTATCCAGCACTTCTACTTTCAACAAAAACTCTTATTAATCATTACAATTTTTATTCTATTTGTTTTTCTATTTTTCCTTAAATGAAATCTAATTATTCATCCATTAAATTTCTGGCCATTAAAACACCCATAACAGACGCCATCATAAGCCCTCTTGTCCATCCACTGGAATCCCCTAAACAATGAAGGCCTGCAACATTGGTATTTAATTGTTCCGTCATCTTTACCTTATTGCTATAGAATTTAAGCTCTGGCGAATATAGAAGTGTTTCCGTACCTGCGAATCCAGGCACTACATGATCAACGGCTTGAATAAAGTTGATAATATTAGTCATGGCACGGTATGGCATAGCAGCTGTAATATCACCTGCAACGGCATCTACTAAAGTTGGCTTTACATTAGATTGACTCAATTCCTTCTCCCAAGTACGTTTACCATCAAGAATATCACCATATCGTTGCACTAAAATATGTCCAGCCCCTAACATGTTGGTTAATTCTCCGATTTTCTGCGCATATTCAATTGGTTGATTAAACGGCTCTGTAAAATTATGAGAACATAGAATTGCTAAATTGGTGTTATTGGATTTTAATTCTTTATAGGAATGACCATTTACCACAGCAAGATCATTATCATAGTTCTCCTGACTTACAAATCCACTTGGGTTTTGACAGAAGGTACGAACTTTATTTTTAAATGGCTTTGGATATCCAATTAGTTTAGATTCGTATAAAACATTATTTACATCTTCCATAATCTCATTTCTGACTTCAACGCGAACACCAATATCTACTGTTCCCGGTTTGTGAGCAATATCATATTTGGCACATATTTTTTCTAACCAATCTGCTCCTCTTCTACCAGCTGCTATAATAATGTGTTCTGCTCTAATTTCCTCTTGTACGCTATTATTAACCTTCTCAATAATAACACCTTTGCAAGTAGAATTTTCTAAGATAATATCATGACACTGATACTGAAATCTTATTTCTACTCCATGTTGTATAAGATATTGCTGAATAGAAAAATATATCTCCTGTGCCTTTTCTGTTCCTAAGTGTCGGATAGGGCAATCCAATAATTTAAGCCCCGCTTGAATCGCTCGTTTTCTTATGTCTTTTACTTTATCTCCTTGGTTAATACCTTCCACTTTGGTATCTGCCCCGAATTCAAGATATATATTATCTGTATAGTCA